>DDNW01000045.1:14423-14651 GCA_002341345.1 Erythrobacter sp. UBA2510 | reverse complement strand
TCCTTCAGCACATTGTCGCGCAGCACCTTCCAATCGAACGAGCAGCTCTCGGTCGTCCAGCCGAAGTTCTGCGCATCGGCCAGGTCCTCGGCGAAATGCGCGCCATATACGAGCATCTTCTTGGGCACACACCCGCGAATGACGCAGGTACCCCCGACCCGGTGTTCCTCGGCCACCGCGACCTTCGCGCCATGCGCTGCCGCAACCCGGCTCGCGCGCACCCCGCCC
>DDNW01000045.1:0-14220 GCA_002341345.1 Erythrobacter sp. UBA2510 | reverse complement strand
GGAACCGGCGCCGATAGTGAACAGGTCGAAATCGAAATCGGACATGGGGGCGCGGCTCCTTGGGGGTGTGGAGCGGCCCTATTGTCGCAGTGTGGCGCGCTTGCCAACCAGCTTACGCTAGGTCTTACCAAAACTCAGCTTTCAAGGAACAGCGTGTAATCGCGCATGAACTGGAAGGCACGCATCTCCAGCACAGAGACCAGCGCATCGTCCTCGATCCCGGCACGGCGCTTGAGCATACGGCGCACCGCCATCCTGGACGGCTCGCTCATCCCGATCGTGGCGACGAAGACGTCAGGTTCCTGATTCAGGTCGTTGGCAAGCAGCAGTTCGACATTCTGCGGATCGAAGCCGAAGCCGAGGAAGGCGAGCCGCTTGGCGCTGCCCATGACCGACTGCATCTGGTTGAGGAAGGAGCGGTTTTCCTGTCGCTGGCTAAAGGTCGACAGGCCCTGCGCAATCGCATTGATCGCAGCGGGCTCTTCCGCGCCCCATTCGGCATCCGGCCCCTCGCCTGCCTGCCACGGCAGCCTTCCGGCATTGCCATAGGCGTGGATGATGTTGAGCTTCTCGTCGACCAGCTGGCGCGCCTCGTCCAGCGCCATGCCGAAGGCCATCGCGACGATGAAAGGCAGATAATGCTGGATCGAGCGGTCGTAGTTGAAATTGATGATCGAAAGCTTGTCGAAACACTGGTCTGCCTTGTTGCGCGGCACCCCGGCGGTGACGAGTCGTCCGAGCTGGAACAGCCAGTTTTCCTCACCGCGCAACGGCAGTTCGGCACTCGTGCGCGGTTCGCGCGCCAGCGGGGACAGTGCCTCCGCCTGCAAGGTATAATGAACAATCGCAAGCTTGCCCGCCGCCTGCACCAGCGGATCGTGACCGTGCTGTTCGAGGATCGCATCGATCGAATGGGCAATGCGCGCCGAGGTGCGGATCGCGGCCCCGGCCTTGCGCAGTTCCTCTTCGCCGGTGCCCAGTCGCGCGGCCGACTTGGCGTAATGCTTGGCGAGGATCTGGATGTCGCGCGTCTGCAAGTCGCTGCCGAGGCGCGCGAAATCCATGCCCTGCGCGATCTTGCCAAGCATTTCGCGCCCGTCGGGCATGGAAATCTCGCAACTCGCGCCCGCACCCACGACGAGACAGGTCTTGCTACGAATCATGCGTCAACCATCGGGAAATGCTGGGCCTCCGGCACCTTAGAACAGGAACCGGGAGCCTAGGGCCGCGTGGTTAAGATTTGGCTAGGGAAGGATATTTGGGTGCGCTCTCGCCTATTCCCCCAACCCCGCCACCTTCAGCAGCGCCTCGGTGCTGGGGTCGAAGCTCTCGCCACCTCGTTCGATCTTCTTCGCGATTTCCTTGCCCAGCTCGACCCCGAACTGGTCGAACGGATTGATGTCGAGCAGCACGGCGGCGGCGAAGGTACGATGCTCGTAAAAGGCTATCAGCGCGCCGAAGGTCGCCGGATCGATATCGTCGGCAAGGATCGTCGCACTGGGACGATTGCCGGGATAGAAGCGCGCGGGGTCGTCGCTTGTCTTGCCGGCCATCAGCGCCGCGCCTTGCGCGAAGCAATTCATCAGCAGGATACGGTGATGCGCCGGGTCGAGCGCATCGCCGGCCTCGATACTGGCGATGAAGTCGATCGGGACGAGATGCGTGCCCTGATGCAGCAGCTGAAAGACGGCATGCTGGGCATCGGTCCCCACCCCGCCCCAGGTGATCGGCGCGGTCGGGCCCGAGGGCTCGCCATCCACGGTCACGCTCTTGCCGTTCGATTCCATCTCCAGCTGCTGGAGATAGTCGGGCAGCATCCGCAGCCGCTCGTCATAGGCGAAGACCGCCCGCGTCTGTGCCCCGCGAATGCGGCTGTAGAACAGGTCGGCGAAAGCCGCGCGCAAAGGCAGGTTCGCGCGTCCGTCCGTGTCGCGAAAATGCTCGTCCATGCGCGCCGCACCGTCGAGCATTTCGAGGAAACCCGCAGAGCCGATCGCAACCGCAATCGGAAAGCCGATCGAGGACCACAGCGAATAGCGCCCGCCCACGCTTTCCGCGAAGGGCAGGACGCGCGTTTCATCCACGCCCCATTCGACCGCCTTTTCCGGTGCAGCGGTGAGAGCGATTACCCGCCCGCCGGGATCGTCGACGCCGCTCTCGCTCAGCCAGGTCAACGCGCTTTGCGCATTGGTCATGGTCTCGATCGTGGTGAAGGTCTTGGAGGCGACCGCGATCAGCGTCGTCGCCGGATCGCAGGCAGCAAAAGCCTCTTCCAGCGCCACGCCATCGATGTTGGAGACGACGTGGACGTCGACCTTGGCATCCTCGCGCGCCAGCGCATCGACCGCCAGCGCCGGACCCAGCGCCGAGCCGCCAATGCCGACATGGATGAGGTGCCTGACCTCGCCCAGTGCGCCGTCGTGGATCGCATCGACCATCGCCAGCATGCGGGCGCGCAGCGCATCGGCCTCTTCGACCGAGGTCGCCTTGCCGACGCCGCGCAGCGCCGAATGCTCGGCGGCGCGGTTCTCGGTCGGGTTGACCACCTCGCCCGCGAACAGCCGCGCGCGCATGCCAGCGAAATCGGCGGCCTCGGCCAGTTTTTCGAAATCGCCGAGCAGGCCGTCGGTCAGATGCGTCTTGGACCAGTCGAAGAGAATACCGCCTTCTGCCAGCTCGATCCGGCTCGACAGCTTGGACAAACGCCCGTCATCCGCATCGAACAATTCGGCCAGCGTGGGATCGGGATGAAGCGCAAGGCGCTTCCAGGCGTCGTCTCTCGTTTCGGTCACGTGCGCGATCAATCCTTATATTGCTCGTGCGAAAGGGCTACGCGATAGAGCCATGAATTCAAGGGCGCAGTTGGGTCACACCAGGCCGCCCGTCGCGGCCATCGCACACCTGCGCGCTTGACGCGCGCCTCGCCGCGAAACATGACGCAGCCCGATGACCGAAATCACGCCCCGCGAAATCGTCGAGCCCGTCCAGACCAAGCCTGCCGAGGAGGAGGACTGGAAGAGCTTCGTCACGTTCTGCCTCAAGCTGGTGCTGATCGTGCTCATCTTTCGCAGCTTCGTTTTCACCAGTTTCAACATCCCGTCCGAGAGCATGATGCCGCGCCTGCTGGTCGGCGATTACCTGTTCGCGGCCAAGTGGCCCTATGGCTATTCGAAGCACTCGCTGCCACTCGATGCGCCGCTGATTCCGGGGCGCATCTTCGCCAGCCAGCCCGAGCGTGGCGACGTGGTGATCTTCAAGCACCCGATCGACAATTCCGACTATATCAAGCGCGTGATCGGCCTGCCTGGCGACGAAGTGCAGATGGTCGATGGTGTGCTCCATCTCAATGGCGAGCCGGTCGGCCATGAACGGGTCGAGGATTTCGTGATCCCCATGCGCCCCGGCGATGGCTGTGCGCGTGCCCGCTTTGAAGAGCGCCAGCCTGACGGCAGCTATGCCTGCCGCTACCCGCAGTTCAAGGAAACGCTGCCCAATGGCGTTACCTACAACACGCTCGATTTCGGTCCCGAAGTTGCCGACAATACACCGCCAAAGATCGTGCCGGAAGATTCACTGTTCCTGATGGGCGACAATCGCGACAATTCGCTCGACAGCCGCTTCGCCGCCGAGGCAGGTCGCGGAATCGGCATCGTCTCGCAGGAACAGCTCGTGGCGCGCGCCAGCTTCATGTATTTCTCGACCGACGGCACTGCCGAATGGCTCAAGCCGTGGACCTGGTTCACCGCCGCGCGCTGGGGGCGGATCGGGCAAGGAATATGAGCGGAGCTCCGCTGACGCCCGAACCGGCGACGCTGGAATGGTTGAAGGAAGCGGGCTTCACCGTCACCGAGCCGCATCTCTGGGTGCAGGCGCTGACCCATGGCAGTCTGGGCGAGACACGCAATTACGAGCGGCTGGAGTTTCTGGGCGACCGGGTTCTGGGCCTGACCGTGGCCGAATGGCTGTACGACCGGCATGACGGAGCCGAAGGCGAACTGGCGCAGCGCCTCAACGCGCTGGTCAGTCGCCAGACCTGCGCGCGCGTCGCGCGGGCCATCGGCGTTCCCGAGCATATGCGGCTGGGCAAGCAGGCACGCGACGATGGCGCAGCGGACAGCGACAACGTGCTGGGTGACGTCATGGAGGCATTGCTCGCCGCCAGTTTCATCGACGCCGGGTTCGAGGCCACGCGCAGCCAGATCCGCGCCATCTGGGCGGCCGAGGTCGAAGGCCGCGCCGGACAGACCAAGCATCCCAAGAGCGCGCTGCAGGAATGGGCAGCCAGCAATCGCCGCAAGCCGCCCTTTTACGAGGTGATCGACATGTCCGGCCCCGACCATGCGCGCCGCTTCACCGTGCGCGTGTCGGTGCGCAATGTCGGCACGGCGGAGGCCACGGCGAATGGCAAGCAGGACGCCGAGACCGAGGCCGCACGACTCTTTCTGGAGAAACACGCATGAGCGATTCCCAACCAACGCGCTGCGGACTGGTGGCGGTGCTGGGCGCGCCCAATGCGGGCAAGTCCACGCTGGTCAATGCTCTTGTCGGCCAGAAGGTCGCGATCACCTCGCCCAAGGCGCAGACGACGCGCGCCCGACTGCTCGGCATTGCGTTGGCCGAAGCGTCCAGTGGTGAACCCACGCAGCTGATCCTGGTCGATACGCCGGGTATCTTCGAACCCAAGCGCCGGCTCGACCGGGCGATGGTCAGCGCCGCATGGGAAGGTGCGGTCGCCGCCGATGCCGTGCTGCTGGTGGTCGATCCCGTGAAGCAGCGCCGTCATGAACTGATGCCGCTGCTGGAGGCCTTAAAGGACCGGCCCGAGAAGAAGCTGCTGATCCTCAACAAGGTCGATGCGTCGAAGAAAGAGCCGCTGCTCGAACTGGCGCAGGAACTGACCGCGGCGGTCGGTTTCGACGAGGTATTCTTCGTTTCCGCGCTTACCGGCGATGGCGTGCCCGAGTTGAAGGCACATCTGGCCGACGCTATGCCCACCGGGCCGTGGCATTACCCCGAGGAACAGGTCTCCGACGCCTCGGAACGGTTGCTGGCGGCCGAAATCACCCGCGAACAGCTCTATCGCCAACTGCGCGAGGAACTGCCCTATGACAGCGCGGTGCGGCCCGAGAGCTATACGCACCGCAAGGATGGCAGCGTCGAGGTCCACCAGCAGATCGTGGTCGGCCGCGACACCCAGCGCGCCATCGTGCTTGGCAAGGGCGGATCACGGATCAAGGCGATCGGCGAGGCGGCACGCAACGAACTGGCCGAACAGCTGGGCTGCAAGGTTCACCTCTTCCTGCATGTGAAGGTCGACCCGAACTGGGCCGACAACCGCGAAATCTACGAGGAAATCGGGCTGGACTGGGTCCGCTGACGCCGGATGGCAAAGGGGCAACGAAAGGGGAGGATGCGAAGGATGATGACGGTGCTGATCGCCCTCATCCTTGCACTTGCAGCGCTGGGGATGGCGCTGAAACTGGCCTTCCCTCTGCCCGATCGCACCGCCTTCCCGCCCGATCCGCAAGCGCCCGATACCACCAGCGCGCTTGCCGAGGTGGTGGCAGAGGTCAGCGCCCCTCGCCCTGACGAATCAGCGCTGCTGCTGCTGCCTTCGGGAATTGACGCCTTCGCAATGCGATTGGCCATGGTGAGGAATGCCGACCGCCAGATCGACGTCCAGTATTACATCTGGGAAGACGATATGTCGGGCCGCATCCTGCTCGACGAGATCATCGCCGCCGCCGATCGCGGCGTTGCCGTGCGGATCCTGATCGACGACAACCCCACCGCCGGGCTCGACCCGATGTGGGCTGCGGTCGCGTCGCATCCGCAGATCGCGGTGCGGATCTTCAACCCGATGACAATCCGCAAGGTGCGCTCGATCAACTACCTGTTCGATTTCCCGCGCCTCAATCGCAGGATGCACAACAAGTCGCTGACCGTGGACCACGTTGCGACGCTGATTGGCGGGCGCAATATTGGCGATGTTTACTTCGGCGCGGCAGACGACAACCTCTTTGCCGATCTCGACGCGCTGGCGATCGGCGCGGTCGTCCCCGAGGTTGTCAGCGATTTCCAGCGTTACTGGGCGAGCGAATCGGCCTATCCGGCGGAGCTGGTACTCGATCCGGTGTCTTCGGACGCGATCGAGAACTGGCGTGAGCCGCTATTTCCTGACGAGCCGCTGGCCGTGGCATACCTCGCCGCAACCGATCAGGCCTTCGCGGCCCTGAACCTCGAAAGCACCGGGGCGCCGCTGATCTGGGCCGATGTCGAGTTGCTCTCCGACGATCCGGCAAAGGGTCTGGGCCGGGTGAAGGAGGACAATCTGCTCGCCGCGCGGCTTGCCGAGATGATCGAGGGAGCGCAGAGCCGCTTCGACCTCGTCTCGGGCTATTTCGTGCCAACCGATTTCGGCACCGACCTGTTGAGCGGCCTGGCGAGCCGGGGCGTGGAAACGCGGGTCGTCACCAATTCAATACAGGTGACCGACGTCGCGCTCGTCCATGCGGGATATGCGCCTTCGCGCAAACCCTTGTTGAAGGCGGGTGTGGAACTGTTCGAGGCCCGCCCCGATGCCGAAGATGGCGGCGTCTCTGCCCGTGAACTGGGCATGGTGCGCTTTTCGGGCGGCGGCGAGAGCGTCCATGCCAAGACCTTTGCCATCGACGGGCAAAAACTGTTCGTCGGCTCGTTCAATTTCGATCCGCGCAGCGCATTGCTGAACTGCGAGATGGGGTTCGTGATCGACTCGCCCCTGCTGGCCGAGGCATTTGTCGAAACGCTTGACGAACGTGCGCCCGAAGCGGGCTACCGCCTCTCGCTGAACGAAGATGGCGACCTGCTCTGGACTGGAAAGCGCGACGGACAGGTGACGGTGGAAACGACCGAACCGGGCACATCCGCGCTCGACCGCTTCCTGATCTGGACCCTGTCGAAACTGCCAATCGCCTGGCTGCTTTAAGCCTCTCAGGTCAGGCCTTCGCGGGTTTGCCGCCTGCCTTGGCCAGAGAAATCTCAGCGCTTCTTGGCAATCTCGATCTTGTTCTTCTTGGCGAAGTCCTTGGTCGATTCCTCGCTCCGGCCAATCGCCTTGGCGATGGCCTTGAGGCCGTGCCCCTTGGCGGCAAGGGTGCGCAATTGCCCCGCCTCGTCACTTTTCCAGGGCTGCTTGTGCCGTTCGAAAAATTCCTTGGCCATCAGTCGGACTTGGCCTTCGCGGCCGGCTTTTTCTTCGCCGGGGATTTCTTGGCCGGAGCCTTCTTGCGGGCGCCCTTCTTCTTCGTCGTGCCCTTGGCCGCGCGCGCGTCGATCAGTTCGATCGCCTGCGCCTCGGTCACGTCCTCGGGCTTCACCTCCTTGGGGATCGTCGCATTGGTGGTGCCGTCGGTGACATAGGGCCCGTAGCGGCCCGGCATCACCTTGATCTCGCCGCCTGAGGTCGGATGCGCGCCGAGTGTCTTGATCGGTTCGGCCTTGGCGCGTCCACCCCCGCCCTTGCGGTTCGCCGCCTCCGCCAGCAGCGTCACCGCCGCATTCATGCCGGTATCGAACACGTCACGGGTCGAGGTGAGCTTGGCATATTTGCCATCGTGTCGCAGGTATGGTCCGTAACGCCCTATGTTCGCTTCGATTTCCTTGCCCGTTTCCGGGTGCTTGCCGACAATGCGCGGCAGGGAAAGCAGCTTCAGCGCCCATTCGAGATCGAAATCGTCGAGGTCCTTGGGGATGCTTGCACGTTTGGCCTCCTTGCCCTCGCCCATCTGCACATAGGGCCCGTAGCGGCCGGTCTTGCGCTCGACATCCATGCCCGTCACCGGGTCCTGCCCCATCACCGCATCGTCGGAACCGTCCTCGTCTCCCGGCTGGCCGAACTTGCGGCGGAAATTGCATTCCGGATAATTGTCGCAGGCGATGAACGCGCCATAGCGCCCGCCGCGTAAGGACAGGCGCCCGCCATTGCGACCCTCGGCGACGCATTTGGGGCACTGGCGCGGATCGCCGCCGTCCTCCTGCTTGGGAAAGAGGTAGTCTGAGAGGTATTCGTCGAGCACTTCGGTCACTTCGCTCGGCAAGCGCTCCATGACCTCGTCGGCCTTGGGCTTGAAGTCACGCCAGAACTGGGCGAGCAGCGCCTTGTATTCCTCGCGCCCGCCCGACACCTCGTCCAGCTCGTCCTCCATGCCCGAGGTGAAGTCATAGGCAACATAGGTGGGGAAGAAGCGTTCGAGAAATGCCGTCAACAAGCGGCCCGAATCTTCGGCAAAGAATCGGTTTTTTTCCATCCGCACATAGTCGCGGTCGCGCAGGGTCTGGATGGTCGAGGCATAGGTCGAAGGACGCCCGATGCCCAGCTCTTCCAGCCGCTTGACGAGGCTTGCCTCGGAAAAGCGTGGCGGCGGCTGGGTGAAGTGCTGCAGCGCCTCGACGTCCTTCTTGGCCGGGGCATCGCCTTTGCGCATCACCGGCAGCAGGCCGTCCTCGTCATCGTCGGATTTCTCGTCGAAGCTCTCGGCATAGACGGCGAGGAAGCCGGGGAACTTCACCACCTGCCCGGTGGCGCGCAGTTCGTGCGCGCCGGTCGGCTCGCGCATGGTGACGGTCGTGCGCTCCAGACTGGCGGCGGCCATCTGGCTCGCCATCGCGCGCTTGAAGATCAGGTCGTAGAGCTTGCCCTCGTCACCCGATCCAGCCTTTTCACGAGCGAAATCGGTCGGTCGAATCGCCTCATGCGCTTCCTGCGCGTTCTTGGCCTTGGTGGCGTAGTGACGCGGCTTTTCGGGTAGGTAATGGCCGTCGAACCGGTCGGCGATCGCCTTGCGGCAGGCGGAGATCGCGCTGCCGTCCATCTGCACGCCGTCGGTCCGCATATAGGTGATCGCGCCCGCCTCATACAGCGACTGGGCGCAGCGCATCGTGTGGCTGGCCGAGAAGCCGAGCTTGCGTGCGGCCTCCTGCTGAAGTGTCGAAGTGGTGAACGGCGGCGCTGGATTGCGCTTGAGCGGCTTGGTTTCGATCTCCTCGACCGTGAAGCGCCCCTTCTCGACCGAGGCCTTCGCCGCCTCGGCAGTGCCCTTGTCACCGATGGAGAGCCGTTCGAGCTTCTTGCCATCGAAGCGGACCAGTCGGGCGTCGAAGGCGGTGCCGTCATGCTCCATCTTGGCGGTGACAGACCAGTATTCCTGCGCGACGAAGGCCTCTATCTCGCGCTCGCGGTCGACGATCAGCCGCAGCGCCACCGACTGCACACGGCCTGCCGACTTGGCGCCGGGCAGTTTGCGCCACAGAACAGGCGAAAGGGTAAAACCGAACAGGTAATCGAGCGCACGGCGCGCGAGGTAGGCGTCGATCAGGTCCTGATCGAGCGCGCGCGGCGCCTTCATCGCGTCGGTCACCGCCTGCTTCGTAATGGCGTTGAACGTCACCCGCTCGACATCGGCGGGCAGCGCCTTGCGCTTCTTGAGCAGGTCCATGACGTGCCAGCTGATCGCCTCGCCCTCGCGGTCGGGGTCGGTGGCGAGGATCAGGCGGTCGGCCTTCTTCGCCGCGTCGGCGATGGCTTTCACCTGATCGCGGTTGCGCTTGTCGGCATAGACCTCCCAGTCCATCGCGAAATCCTCGTCCGGGCGGACGCTGCCATCCTTCGCAGGAAGGTCGCGGACATGGCCATAGGAGGCGAGGACCTTGAAGTCCTTGCCCAGGTATTTCTCGATGGTTTTCGCCTTGGCGGGGGATTCTACGATGACAAGCTGCATGATGTGAAAAAGGCGGTCCTTACACGTGTACGTACGCGCGAGGGTGGTTGCGCCACTCGCGATTCGTCAAGCGGGTTTAGGGCTGTTCGCTTAAGAGAACACCTCGCCGACCTTGGCCGTGTCATCCGCTACCAGCTGGTAGACCGCCACGCCAAAGGCCAGACCTACGCCATTCGCCGCCGCCTCCAGGAAGGCCGTGAGCACGCCCCCTGCGGTAGAACCCAGCACGAAGGCAACGGCGGCCAGGATACCGACGAGAATGAAGATCCCTATGATCATCAGCAGCCCGGCAAAGAAAATCGCAAGCCCGTGCCCCTTCGTGGCATGCCAGCTCGCCGAAAGGCTTTCGGTGATCCCCTCGCCCTTGCCCAGCAGGAACCCGGTCGAGGCAGACCACCGCACCATCAGGATGATGCCGGGGACGATCAGCAGCAGAAAACCGATAACGAAACCGATGATGCTCAGGATCATCATGCCGAGATAGAGCCAGAAGCGGTTTCCCTCGGTATGGAGCAGGCCCTGCCCGGCGAGCAGTGCCTTTACCAGCATATAGCCGGCAACGACCGAGACAACCGCCGCGAGCAGGTCGAACAGACTGCTGCCAACGCTGTCGGTCGCATCGACTGCAAAACCCATGCTGAAGGTGGTCGATGCCGTCTCAGTCAGCCCCATGATCACGCCAACGGCGGTCAACCCGCCCAGAATCAGCGCAAAGATGCCGATATCTCGGGCACTGGACGAAACGATGTCGATCGTCGCCTTGAGAATATCGCCCACTCCAACCGATTTTTCCATGCTAGCCCCCGCTGTTACATTCTCAGGATGACATGCAAGCACTTGTAAAGGCAAGCCCGCGCGGGCCGTGTCAGACGGTGGCCCCCAGCGATACGCGCCCGCCGGCATGGCGTTGCAACCGTCCGGCCAGTTCCAGCTCGAGCAGCGCCAGTTGTACCGCACCCGCGCTTGTGCCGCTCTGGCGGATCAGCTCGTCCACCGCGACCGGCGCAGTGGTGAGCAGATCGGCAATGTCCGCAGGCTCGCCCTCGCCCAGCTCCCAGTCCTCGTCAAAATGCAGCGCCGCGCCGCCATCGCGCAGCCTTGTCCGGGGCGTCCCGTCGAAGCCGGAGAGCAGCTCCACGATGTCCTCGGGCGACTGCACCAGCACCGCGCCCTCGCGGATCAGGGCGTTGCAGCCATGGCTCCTCGCATCGAGCGGGCTACCGGGGATCGCCATCACCTCGCGCCCCGCCTCTCCGGCCAGTCGCGCGGTGATGAGCGAGCCGGACTTGGGCGCGGCCTCGACCACCAATGTGCCTGTTGCCAGCCCCGCGATGATGCGGTTGCGGCTGGGAAAGTGGCTGCCGCGCGGTTCGGTACCGGGAGGCTGTTCGGCGACCAGCCATCCCTCGTTCGCGATCCGCTCCTGCAATTTGGCGTGCTGCGGCGGATAGGCGATGTCGATCCCGCTGGCGATCACGCCCACGGTAGCCGGAAAAGCGCCCTCGTGGCAGGCCCCGTCGATCCCGCGCGCAAGGCCCGACACGACGGTAAAACCTTGCTCTGCCAAGGCAGCGGCAAAGTCGCGCGCCAGCTTCACCGCAGCGGCGCTGGCATTGCGTGCACCGACCATGGCGACGCAGGGCCGAGCAGCGAGCGAGGCATCGCCCTGCGTGGTCAGGATTGGCGGTGCGCCCTCGATCTCTGCCAGCAGTGGCGGATAGTCTGCCATGTCGTGGAACAGGTAGCGCGCCCCGGCGGCTCTGGTGGCGGCAATCTCGCGCTCGATCTTGTCCAGGGGCGCTGGCCGATAATCGCGCTTGCCACGCGCGGTCAGTTCCGGAAGCGCGCCCAGCGCCTCCTGAGCGGACCCGAAGCGGCGCAGGAGCTGGTGATAGCTGACCGGGCCGATATTGGGCGAGCGCAGCAGGCGGATGCGGGCGAAAGCCTCTTCCTGCGTCAACGCGGATGCCGTCACTTTTTGCTGCCGATGCGCGGCTCTGTCCCTGCCAGCAGGCGCGCAATATTCGCCCGGTGGAGCCAGATCACCACCAGAGCGATCAGCGCCAGCACCGGGACGAAGGCCCACAGTTCCAGCACAACCGCCGCGACCACGGCAGCCACCACCGCCGCCATGCCCGCCAGCGAAGAAATGCGGAACGCCAGTGCCATCAATATCCACGTCAGCGCATAGGCCGCACCGATTGGCCAGGCGAGGCCGAAGCTGACGCCCATATTGGTCGCCACACCCTTGCCGCCCTTGAACTTCAGCCAGACAGGGAAGCAGTGGCCGAGCACCGCGCCCAGAGCCGCCAGCGCCGCCGGAGCCAGCATGGCTTCAGCGGTGCCGAACAAGTGCCGAGCGACCAGCACCGCCACCAGCCCCTTGGCCAGATCGAGCAGCAACGTCGCCGCCGCCAGCCACTTGCTGCCGGTCCGCAGCACGTTCGTCGCACCGATATTGCCGCTACCGACCTGCCGGATGTCGCCCTTGCCCGCCGCGAGCGTCAGCAGCAGGCCGAACGGAATCGAGCCCGCGCAATAGCCGATGAGGAACGCGAAAAAGGCTTCCAAGATCAACTCCGTATGTTCTGAGCCCTTCGACCGGCTCAGGCCATGCTTGTCGAAGGACCGATTTTTCTTCAAGCGGGGCGTTACCGGGAAGTACGACCCTTCGACAAGCTCAGGGTGAGCGGAAAGTGAAGAATTTGCGCGAGAACGCCCCCATCCTGCTGTTCGATTCCGGGCTCGGCGGCCTGACCGTGCTCGCCGAACTGCGCAAACTGCTTCCGCAAGCGCCCGTGATCTATGCCGCCGACCTGGCCGGCCTGCCCTATGGCGAGAAGAGCGAGGCCGAGGTCGCCGCGCGCGTCGCCGGGCTGCTCGGGCGGCTGGCCGAACGCTATCGCCCGCGCCTTGCCTGCATCGCCTGCAACACCGCCAGCACGATCGCGCTTGGCATGGTCCGCGACGTGCTCCACGTGCCCATCGTCGGCACCGTGCCCGCGATCAAGCCCGCCGCCGCCATGACGCAAACGGGCGTGATCGGCCTGCTCGGTACGGCAGCGACGATCCGGCAGAAATATGTCGACGAACTCGAGGCAGAATTCGCGCTAGGCAAGCGGCTGATCCGCCACGCGGCGCCCGAACTGGTGCGCGCGGCGGAGGAGAAGTTGCGCGGTGTAACACCCGATCCGGCAATCTTCATCGCGCTGACCGAGCGGATGCGTGCCTATGAAGGCGGCGAGCAGATCGACACTCTGGTGCTCGCCTGTACGCACTTCCCGCTGCTGGAGGCCGAACTTGCCGCCGCCTTCGGACCGGGCGTGCAGATGGTGCATGGCGCAGCAGGCATTGCGCGGCGCATCGCCCATCTGGTTGAAGGCCAGCCGATGGTACGCGAGCATGAGGATCTGTTCGTCGCCACCGGTCCGCAGGACCCGCAAATGGCCGCCGCACTGGCCCCGGCGCTCTCATCCTTTGGTCTGAAACGCACCGAAAGTCTCTGAGGGAGCGCGACAATGTTGCGAATCCCTCGCAAACTTCGTGCTTCAAACCGAGGGCATGATTGACTAGATGCCCATCAAAGGCCGTCGACCGAGTTGGCGCGGCGTTTCGGGAAGTGCGTCTTGAACTACGAGCATGTTTTCGATCAGGCGATCGAGCGACTCCATGAAGAAGGCCGTTATCGCGTCTTCATCGATATCAAGCGCAACAAGGGCGCGTTCCCCGACGCGCGCTGCTTTGCCGGACACAATGGCCCGAAACCGATCGTCGTGTGGTGTTCGAACGACTATCTCGCCATGGGCCAGCATCCCAAGGTCATCGCAGCCATGGAAGAGGCGATGCACGATGTCGGCGCGGGCTCGGGCGGCACGCGAAACATCGGCGGCAACACGCATTACCACATCCAGCTGGAAGAAGAGCTGGCCGACCTTCACGGCAAGGAAGCCGCGCTGCTGTTCACCAGCGGCTACGTCTCGAACGACGCGACGCTGTCGACGCTGGCCAAGCTGCTGCCCGGCTGCATCATCTTCTCCGACGAGCTGAACCACGCCAGCATGATCGCCGGCATCCGCAATTCGGGCTGCGAGAAGAAGGTCTTCCGCCACAACGACGTCGAGCACCTTGCCGAATTGCTGGCCGAGGCCGACCCGGATGTGCCCAAGCTGATCGCGTTTGAAAGCGTCTATTCGATGGACGGCGACGTCGCCCCGATCCACGCGATCTGCGACCTGGCCGAGGAATACAACGCGCTGACCTATATCGACGAGGTTCACGCGGTGGGCATGTACGGCGCGCATGGCGGCGGCATTTCCGAACGCGACGAGGCCGCGCACCGCATCGATTTGATCGAGGGGACGCTGGGCAAGGCGTTTGGCGTCATGGGCGGCTATGTCGCGGCGAGCCGCAAGGTCATCGACTGCATCCGCAGCTACGCCCCCGGCTTCATCTTCACCACCTC
>DDNW01000071.1:19041-19500 GCA_002341345.1 Erythrobacter sp. UBA2510 | reverse complement strand
CCCATTCGGCCTTGAACGTCTCGCCATCGGCCAGCCATTTGTCGATCAATTGCTGGCGGCTCCAGACCTCACGGGTCAGCGGTTTGTCGGCGCGGATGATCTCGCGCATCTTTTCCTCGATGGCGGGCAGATCGTCCATGCCGAACGGTTCGCGGCTGGAAGGGGCGAGCACGTCGTAATAGAAACCGTCTTCGGTCGCGGGACCGAAAGTGATCTGCGTGCCGGGCCACAGCGCCTGCACCGCCTCGGCCAGCACATGCGCGTAATCGTGGCGCGCGAGTTCAAGCGCATCGGCCTCGTCACGGGCCGTGATCAGCGCCAGCTCGGCATCGCCGTCGAACGGGCGATTGAGGTCGCGTACCTCGCCATCCACCCGCGCGGCGAGCGCGGCCTTGGCCAGCCCCGGCCCGATCGCGGCGGCGACATCGGCGGGCGTTGCGCCCTTTTCCATTTCCCGCC
>DDNW01000071.1:17264-18982 GCA_002341345.1 Erythrobacter sp. UBA2510 | reverse complement strand
TGCGCCCTTTTCCATTTCCCGCACGCTGCCGTCGGGAAGGCTGATCTTCAGCAACTCGGTCATGATCGTTTCAACTAGATAGAGAACAGGCCCGCGCCAATGGCATAACCCGTGTATTTACGGAAGGGGCGCGACTGCCCTATCTGGCCTGCAATGAGCGAAACGCAATTCCTGGAAATCGGCGGCAACCGCATCGCCTATCGTCACACGCCCGGAAACGGGCCCGCCGTGGTCTTCCTGCCCGGATATATGTCGGACATGGCGGGCGGCAAGGCGACCGCGATCTTCGATCGGTGCCGCCAGGAGGGGCGCGAGTGTCTGCTGCTCGATTATTCGGGCTGCGGGCAGAGCGGCGGAAACTTTGCCGACGGTTCGCTGACCGCCTGGCGTGAGGAAGTGCTGGCGCTGGTCGATGCAAAGTTGGCCTCTCGCAAGATTGTGCTGGTCGGCTCGTCTATGGGCGGCTGGCTGGCCTTGCTGGTGGCGCTGGCCTTGCCCGATCGGGTTTCCGGGCTGGTCGGCATCGCCCCGGCGCCCGATTTCACCGACTGGGGTTTCGACGAGGATCAGAAGGCCATCATGCGCGGTGGCCAGACGGTCTACGAGGAAAATGCCTATGGCTACGACCCGACACCCACCCATGCCAGGTTCTGGACCGAGGGCCAGAAGCACCTCCTGCTCGACAAGCCCATCGCACTGACTTGCCCAGTGCGCCTCGTGCACGGTCAGGAAGACGAGGTCGTGCCGCCCGAAATCTCGCTGCGCCTCGCCGGGGCGTTCGATTCAGGCGACGTGCAGGTTACCCTGATCAAGGCAGGCAACCATCGCCTGTCGCGCGATAGTGACATCGCCCTGCTGTTGCGCACGATTGCCGCGCTGACCTGACCGGAGAGTCCCTTGCCCCTGCTCGTTACCCTCTCGGCCCTGCTTCTGGCGCAATCGGCTTCGGCTCAGATTGGCACCGATGCGCGACTGGAGGCCTGCATTGCGCAGGCGAGCAGCGACCCGGCGACGGCGCTGACCACCGCCTCCGACTGGTTGCAGGAAGCCAGCTTTACCGATCGCCGCCTCGTCCACCAGTGCCTCGGCGTCGCCTATACCAACCTCGCCCGGTGGAGGGATGCGGAGCAAGCCTTCATATCCGCCCGCGATGCGAGTGCGTTCGACCAGCCCGGCTGGCGCGCCCGATTCGGCACAATGGCCGCCAATGCCGCGCTCGCCGACGGGCGCAACGCCGAAGCGCTCGCCTATCTGCAGGTCGCACAGGCCGATGCCGCTCTGGCGCAGGAACCGGAGTTCGGTGGCACAATCGCGCAGGACCGCGCCCGCGCACTGGTTGCCCTCGGGCGGCTGGACGAGGCAGCGGCAGCGCTGTCCGACGCGCGGGAGCTCGCACCAACCGATCCGCCCGGCTGGCTGCTTTCCGCCACCCTCGCCCGGCGGCAGGACGATCTGGCGCAGGCGCAGGGCTTTATCCTTGAAGCCACCCGCCTCGCGCCTGCCGATCCGGCGATTGTACTTGAATCCGGGCTGATTGCGGCACTGGGCGGCGACGATGCGGCGGCCCGCACCGCCTGGGAAGCATTCTTGGCAAGCTCACCAACAGCACCGGAAGCCGAGACGGCACGCCAATATCTCGCACAGCTATCCGACAACTAAATCAAGCTGTCTGGTGAGCGCCACAATAGCCCGCTACGCTTTGCCGGAACTCAAAGTGG
>DDNW01000071.1:0-17131 GCA_002341345.1 Erythrobacter sp. UBA2510 | reverse complement strand
CGGTGAGACGCTGCAACCATTACTAGGTCCGCAACCAGGTCGGGCCCATAGGGAAGGGGTGGCATTTTGGCCGAGGATCACAGCGCAGGGGACCAGATGTCCGAAGACCGTCCGCAAGCAGCAAACAACGGAAAATTCCTCAGCATTCTGAAGGACCGCATCAGCCGCTCCATCCTGCCGGGCGAAACCCAACTCGATGACGACATGCTCGATGAGGCCGCCTCCTTCCTGCTCGAGGCCGCTGCCCATCGGGACGATGGCAAGCCGGCGATCCTGATCCGCTCCGCCACCGGCGAAAAACGCGCCACGCGCATCGCCGTGATCAACCGCGACGTCCCCTTCCTCGTCGACTCGATCGGCGCGGCCATCGCCAGCCACGGGCTGACGGTCGACCTGCTGGTACACCCGGTCGTGCCCGTCCGCCGCGATACCGCGTGGGATCTGGTCGATCTGCCCGAAGGCGATGGCAAGGGCGAGAAGCGCGAATCCATGGTCTATGTCGAAACCGACCGGATCGACGCGCGTTCGCGGCGCACGCTCGAGGACCTGCTCACCGCCACGGTCGGCGATGTCCGGGCGGCGGTCGCCGACTGGTCCGACATGCGCGATGCGATCCTGCGCGATGCCGATGGCCTGCCTGACCCGGAGGGCGCGGCGCTGCTGCGCTGGCTGGGTGAAGGCATGCTGACCCAGATCGGCCATGTCACGCGCTACCGCAATGACAAGAAGACGCATTGCCTGGGCATCTGCCGTTCAAGCGCCAACCGGCTCATCTCCGAGGTCGCCATGCAAGCCGCCTTCGACTGGTTCGATGGCAAATCGGGCAAACCCGGCCGTGCGCCGCTGATCATCAAGTCGAACGCGATCAGCAAGGTGCACCGGCGCGTTCCGCTCGACCTGTTCATCGTGCCCGTTTACGAAAAGGGCGATCTGGCCGCGCTCTCGGTCCATGCGGGCCTGTGGACCAGTGCCGCGCTGACCACGCCGCCCGGTGAGGTGCCGCTACTGCGCCAGCAACTGGCCGAGATCATGGAGCGCTTCGGGGTCAAGCCCGACAGCCACGATCACAAGACGCTGATCCACGCGATGAGCGTCCTGCCACATGACCTTGTCATCGGATTCGGCACCGAGGACGCTGCGCGTGTTGCCACTGCGATGATGGCGCTGGCCGACAAGCCGCGACCGCGGCTGGAGGTCGTCACCGCCCCGCTACAGCGGCATGCCTTCGCCTTCGTCTGGCTGTCGCGCGACATGATCTCTACTGCCACGCGTCACCGCATTCAGGAATTGCTCGAACGCAACACCGGCGCGACCACACTCGACTGGAGCCTGCTGGTCGAAGGCGGTACGCTCGCCATGCTGCGCTTCGTGCTCGATATGCGCGGGGTCGATGCATCGGTCGATACGGAGAAGCTCGACAAAGACTTGCAGGCCATGCTGCGCGGCTGGACCGACGCGGTGGAATCGGCGCTGCTCGATGCTGGCGAGGAACCGGGCAGGGCGGCCATGCTGGCGGCCCGCCATGCGCCGGGCTTCCCACCCTTCTATCGCTCCAGCTACGGGCCGGGCGAGGCCGCCATCGACATCGAGCGGCTGCGCAATCTTGCTCAGGGCGATGCTGCGCGACCGCTGGGTCGTGATGTTCGGCTTTATCATCGCGAGGGCGATCCGCAGGAACGGCTGCGGCTCAAGGTCTACCAGCACGAAGGCTCGCTGCCGCTGTCCGATGCGGTGCCCGCGCTCGAAAACTTCGGCTTCACCGTGCTCGAGGAGATCCCGACCGCGCTGGAAGTGGCCGACGCCGCCGTACAGGGCGGTACGATCCACGATTTCACGCTCGCAACGCCGGCGGGCGCTTCTGCGCAAGAGCTGCTCGAACGCTCGGACGACATCGCCGATGCGATTGCCGACGTGCTCAACCAGAATGCCGAGAACGACGTGTTCAACCGGCTCGTCGTCGCGGCCGAGCTGTCGGCCGAGGGGGCAGGGTGGCTGCGCGCCTTCTACCGCTATCTGCGGCAGGTCAATATCGCCTTCACGATCTATACCGTGGTCGATGCACTGGCGGGCGCGCCGCAGGTGTCCCGCGCGCTGGTCGAGCTGTTCCGCACCCGCCACGACCCGGCCTTCACCGGCGACCGCGACGAGGCGAGCAGGGCGGCGCGCGACAAGATCCTCGATGGCCTCGCCAATGTTCAGGCGATCAATGACGACCGCCTGCTGCGGCTCTACTGGAAAGTCGCCGAGTCCGTGCTGCGGACCAATGCTTTTGCTCCCGCCGGTGCAGAGGCGCTGGCGCTGAAGATCGATTCCAGCATGGTCCCCGGCCTGCCCAAACCCGTGCCGTGGCGCGAGATCTTCGTCTATTCGCGCCGTGTCGAGGGCGTGCATCTGCGGGCTGGGCCGGTCGCCCGCGGAGGTATCCGCTGGTCGGACCGGCGCGACGATTTCCGCACCGAGGTGCTCGGCCTGATGAAGGCCCAGCGGGTCAAGAACGCGGTTATCGTGCCCACCGGCGCGAAGGGCGGCTTCTACCCCAAGCAATTGCCAAATCCCGCCCAGGACCGCGATGCGTGGTTCACCGAGGGTAAGGAGAGTTACAAACTCTATATCCGCACGCTTCTTTCTATCACAGATAACATTATCGATGGCGCAGTCGTGCATCCCGAAGCCGTGGTCATTCATGACGGCGAGGACCCCTATTTCGTGGTCGCCGCCGACAAGGGCACGGCAAGCTTCTCCGACACCGCCAATGCGATCGCGCTGGAACACGGCTTCTGGCTGGGCGATGCCTTCGCCAGCGGCGGCTCGAACGGATACGACCACAAGGCGATGGGCATCACCGCGCGCGGCGCATGGGTCTCGGTCCAGCGCCATTTCCTCGAAATGGGCGTCGACGTGCAGACCGACTGTGTGCGCGTCGTGGGCTGCGGCGACATGTCCGGCGACGTCTTCGGCAATGGCATGCTGCTGTCGAAATCGCTCAAGCTGGTAGCCGCTTTCGATCACCGCCACATCTTCATCGACCCCGATCCCGACCCGGCAAAGAGCTGGGAGGAGCGCCAGCGCCTGTTCGACCTGCCCCGGTCGAGCTGGGACGATTACGACAAGGCGCTGATTTCGAAAGGTGGCGGTGTCTTTGCCCGCACCACCAAGCAGATCGAGCTTTCGCCTGAAGCGCGCGAGGCGCTGGGCGTGGAAGCTGAAAAACTCGACCCCGACAGCCTGATCTCGGCCATCCTGAAAAGCCCCGCGGACCTGCTCTGGTTCGGTGGTATCGGGACCTATATCAAGGCGTCTGACGAGACCAATGCCGAGGTCGGCGATCCGTCCAACGATGCGCTGCGCGTCGATGCGGCGGAGCTGCGCGTGAAGGTAATCGGCGAGGGCGCCAATCTCGGCCTCACGCAGGCTGGCCGGATCGAATTCGCACTCGAAGGGGCCAGCGGCGCTGGCGGGCGGCTCAACACTGATTTCATCGACAATTCCGCCGGGGTCGATTGCTCGGACAACGAGGTCAACATCAAGATCGCCCTGGCCGAGCCGGTCCGCTCGGGCGCACTGGCGATAGAGGCGCGCAACTCGCTGCTGGAAGAGATGACCGAAGAGGTCGCGGCGCTGGTGCTCGAAGACAATCGCCTGCAGGCGCTCGCCCTGTCGATCGCCGAACGTGGCGGGGCCGATGCCGTGGGCGCGATGGTCCAGCTGATCGAGACGCTTGAGGAGGTGGGCGAACTCGACCGCGCGACCGAAGGGCTGGCCAGCAATGAAGAGCTCTTGCGCCGCAGTGCCGAGGGCAAGGGGCTGACGCGGCCCGAACTGGCAGTGCTGCTGTCGAGCGCCAAGCTGCAATTGCAGGACGCGATGGAGGCCAGCGCGCTGGCACAGGACGCGGCCGCCGTGCCGCTGTTGCTGGGTGATTTTCCTGCGCCGCTGGTTGACGGGTTCCGGCAGGCCATCCTCGACCATCGCCTGCGCAACGAAATCGTCGGCACCGTCACCGCCAACCAGATTGTCAACCGGATGGGCATGATCCACCCTTACGAACTGGCGCGCGAGGAAGGGGTCGAACTCGGCCTCGTCGGCTGCGCCTTCGTGACAACGGTCAACCTGCTGGCGCTGGAGGATCTATGGCGGGCAGCCGAGTGCGCCGACATGCCCGAAGATGCGCGGCTGGCCGTGTTCGATCAGGCAGCACTAGCGCTGCGCGGACACATGGCCGACCTGATCCGCGCTGCGGGCGGCAATTTCCTGCCGTCAAAGCTGCTGGACGAGATTGGCGAGGCGGTCGCGCGGATCGATGCCGAGGGCGATGCACTGTTCGGTGCAGAGGCGCGTGCGCACAGGCAGGATATCGCGGGCCAGCTGACCGGCCTCGGCGCACCGGAAGAACTGGCGCGCAATGTCGGGCGGCTGTTCGCGCTCGACGGCGCCATCGGCGTTGCGCGCCTGTCTGCCGCCACCGGAATACAGCCTACCGCACTCGCGCGCGCCTTCGTGTCGCTGGGCAGTTCTCTCGGCCTTGACTGGGCGCAATCTCGCGCGGCGATCATGAACCCGTCCGACCCGTGGGAGCGCCTGCTGGTGGCCGGTCTCGCCCGCGATTTCCAGCAAATACGGCTCGACTTCCTCGGCAATATTGCTGCGCAGCACGATGGTGATGACCCGGACGGTGCTAAGCTGGAATCGCTGGTCCGGACATGGGCGGACGACCATTCCCACGCAATTGAGAGGTTCCGCGACACGATCCGTCGGGCTCGCACCGCGCCTGCGACAAGTGCCGCTATGCTCGCCCAAATTGCAGGGCAAGCGCGAACCGTACTTGTATCCTGATAAGCCATCCTTTCGCCCAGATCACTTGACCCGAAATGAACTTCGGGCAATGGAGCCGCCATGGACCATTATGATGTGATCATCGTTGGCAACGGCCATGGTGGTGCGCAAACCGCCATCTCGCTGCGGCAGCTTGGGTTTGAGGGCTCGATCCTGATGCTGGGTCGCGACAAGACGGCACCGTACGAGAAGCCGCCCTTGTCCAAGGAATATCTCTCAGGCGACAAGCCTTTCGAGCGCATTCTGATCCGCCCCGAGCAATTCTGGGTCGACAAGCACATCACCCTGCGCGGCGGGGTGGTGGCAACCAAGATCGACCCGGTGGCGCACGAACTGACGCTGTCCGGTGGCGAGGTCCTCCATTACGACAAGCTGGTGTGGTCAGGCGGCGGCGATGCGCGGCGCCTGTCATGCCCTGGCGCACAATTGCAGGGCGTCCACGTCGTGCGCCACAAGCCTGATGTCGATGCGCTGATGGCCGACCTCGGTACCGGCGGCAAACGCGTCGTCGTGATCGGCGGCGGCTATATCGGCCTCGAAGCCGCGGCGGTGATGACCAAGTTCGACTGCCAGGTGACACTGATCGAATTCGCCGACCGCGTCCTGTCACGCGTTGCGGGCGAGGACCTGTCCCATTTCTTCGAGGACGAGCATCGTCGTCACGGCGTCGACATTCGCCTTAACACCAGCCTGCACTCGATCCTCGGCGATGATGAGGACAAGGTCGCCGCCGTTCGCCTCGAAAGCGGCGAGGAGATACCCTGCGATATCGTGATCGCCGGGATCGGCATCGTGCCCAGCGTAGGTCCGCTGATTGCGGCGGGCGCCGCGGGCGCAAATGGCGTCGACGTCGATGAATTCTGCCAGACTAATCTGGAAGACGTCTTCGCAATCGGCGATTGCGCGGCGCATGCCAACGAGTTCGCCGATGGTGCGGTGATCCGGCTGGAAAGTGTTCAGAACGCGCATGATCAGGCCCGCATCGTTGCGCAGGTCATCACCGGCGATCCGCAGCCCTACCATGCGCTGCCGTGGTTCTGGTCTAACCAGTACGACATCCGCCTGCAGACCGCAGGGCTAAGCACCGGCCATGATACGACCGTGCTGCGCGGCAATCCGGCGGACCGCAGCTTCTCGGTCGTGTACCTGAAGGACGGGCGCGTGATCGCGGTCGATGCGGTCAACAAGGCGAAGGACTTCGTGCAGGGCCAGAAACTGATCGCGGCCCGCACGCATGTCGATCCCGAAGAGCTTCTGGATGCAGACAAACCGCTGAAAGAGTTCCTCTAGAGTCTTCCCAAGGCCCAGGAAGCGGCCTCAGAGACGACCGGCTCTTCGTCCAGCGTCAGACGCTCTACCGGCTCGCGCAGTTCGGGAGCGCCGCTGTTGCCCGCCGCGATCAGGCAATTGCGCACGAAGCGATTGCGCCCGATCCGCTTGATCGGCGAGCCGGAAAACAGCGCCCGGAATCCCGCATCGTCGAGCGCCAGCAAGGCTGCAAGATCAGGCGCACGCAGCTCCTCGCGCGGGGCTAGTGCCTTGTTGCGCTGCGCGGCGCTGGCAAAACTGTTCCATGGGCACACAGCGAGGCAATCGTCGCAGCCATAGATGCGGTTGCCCATGGCCTCTCGGAATTCATGCGGGATCGGTCCGGTATGTTCTATCGTCAGATAGGATATGCAGCGCCTGGCATCTAACCTATACGGTTCAGGGAATGCGTCAGTTGGGCAGGCCACCTGACAGGAGTTGCACGACCCGCAGCGATCCGGATGGGCTTCGTCGGGCGCGAACTCCAGCGTCGTGTAGATCGCGCCGAGAAACAGCCAGCTGCCATATTCGCGACTGACGAGGTTGGTGTGCTTGCCCTGCCAGCCAATCCCCGCCGCCGCGCCCAGCGGCTTTTCCATCACCGGAGCGGTATCGACGAAGACCTTGAGCGCCACCTCGCCAAGGCCCGCCTTTCCGGCCTCCGTCACCAGCCAGCGGGCGAGCCTTTTCAGCGCCTTTTTGACCACGTCGTGATAATCGCGCCCCTGCGCATAGACCGAGATGCGCGCCTTTTCCGGTGCATCCTCCAGCGCCAGCGGGTCGCCCTCGGGCGCATAGGACATGCCCAGCGCGATAACGCTTTGCGCCTCGGGCCACATGCTGCGCGGCCCCTGCCGTACCTCGGCCCGATCCGCCATCCAGCCCATCTGGCCATGAAGGCCCTCATCCAGCCATTCGTGCAGATGCCGCGCCCGCACCGGATCGTCGGCGGCAGGCGCAAAGCCGATACTGGCGAAGCCCAGCTCGCGCGCCTTCTCGCGCAGGGCATGCTGAAGCGTCGCAATTGCCGCCGCATCTAACGCGCGGTTAACCATGTTTCGGGTTGCTCGCCTTCATCCTTGCCCTGTAGCGCGTTGGCCATGGATATGGCGACAGGCGAAACGCGCGAAAGCGACGTCGGCAAAGGATTGCTGGCGATAGAGGCGCGCGGGCTCGTCAAGGCGTTCGACGGCACGCTGGCGGTGGACGGCGTAGATTTGTCGGTGCGCAAGGGTGCAATTTACGGCATCCTTGGGCCCAATGGCGCGGGCAAGACCACCACCCTGCGCATGTTGATGGGTATTATCGAGCCTGATGCCGGCTATCGCCGCGTGCTCGGGCACGACAATCCGCGCGATGTGGCGCGCCGGATCGGCTATCTGCCGGAGGAGCGCGGCCTCTACCCCTCGATGAAGGCGATCGAGGCCATCGCCTTCATGGGTGCACTGCGCGGCCTGCCATTGGCCGAAGGGCGGCGGCGTGGTCGCGAACTGCTTGAGCGCCACGATCTGGGCCACGCAGCAAGCAGGCAGATCCGGCAATTATCCAAGGGCATGGCGCAGACCGTGCAGCTGCTCGGTACGCTGGTGCACCAGCCGGAGCTGGTGGTGCTGGACGAGCCGTTCTCGGGGCTCGACGCGATCAATCAGGGCAAGCTGGAGGTGATGATCCGCGATCTGGCCGAACAGGGCACCACGGTGATCTTCTCGACCCACGTGATCCACCATGCCGAACGGCTGTGCGAAGGCGTGGCAATCATCGCCGGGGGCAGGGTTCCTTATGCGGGCAGCGTCGAGACGGCGCGCGACCGCATTCCGGCACAAGTGCGACTGGAGACGAGGAGCCGCGAAGGCGCGTGGCGCAATGCGCTGCCCGAAGATACGCGGCGGGTCGGCGATTTCTGGCAATTTACGCTGCCTGAAACCGGGGTCGAACCATTACTGCGCGCGCTGATCGACGGCGATGCGGGCATCCTCTCGCTCTCGATCGAACGCGCCGGACTGCATGATGCCTTCGTCGCCATCGCAGGCGAAGCGGCGGTACGTGACATGGATACGCGCAGCGCAGGGGATGCAGCATGAGCGATGCAGCCCAGGCACCCGGTCGCTTGTCCTTCTGGCGCGCGGCGCTGGTTGTCGCCCGCCGCGACTTCCTGGCGATCCTGTTTGGTCGCACCTTCTTCCTGTTTCTCCTGGGACCGCTATTTCCGGCCATCGTCGCGACCATGGCAGGCGGGATCGGCGCGCAGACGCAAAGCATTGCGATGAGCGCCGACATCGGCCTCGCCATGGAAGCGCAGGACACCGAGGCCATGCTGCACGCCCGCGACGAACTGGCAGCGCAGATCGGCCCCGCGATCCCGAACATGGTCGTGCTCGAACGGCTTGAACCCGGCCAGACCTTCGATGGCGTTAGAGTGCTCGAAAGTGGGGAAGGCCGCTTCGCTGGCGTTGTGACCGGCACGCTGGCCGCCCCCCAGCTCGCCGCCACGCAAGGTACGCTGGACCGCTGGCGCGGCGTTGTCGCGCTGATTGCCGCACGCGCGGCAGACGATACGTCGCTGGCTCTGCCCGATGTCGCCACCCAGGTCGTTGCGACCAGCGGCGCCACGCAGAACACCGGACGGCTGCGGACCGCGCAGGGCGGCCAGCTGATCCTGTTCCTGCTGATCATGCTGCTCGCCACCATGGTCCTGTCGAACCTCGCCGAGGAGAAGGGCAACAAGATTATCGAGATCCTCGCTGCCGCCATTCCGATGGATGCGGTGTTCCTGGGCAAGCTGTTCGCGATGCTCGGCATCTCGGCGGTGGGCATCGCTGTCTGGGGCTCGACCGGCGCGCTGATCCTGGCGGCGGGCGATTTCTCGCTCGCCAGCTTCACCAGTCCGGGCGTCGGCTGGCCGCTCTTCTTTGCGCTCGGCGTTGTCTATTTCGCGATGGGCTATCTGCTGCTCGGCGCGATCTTCCTCGCGGTCGGCTCGATGGCGGCAACCGTGCGCGACGTGCAGACGCTGTCCATGCCGGTGACGATGGCGCAGGTGATGGTGTTCTTCCTTGCAAGCATGGCAGTGACCCAGCACGGACAATGGACCGAATATGCAGCGATGGCCTTCCCCTTGAGCTCGCCCTTCGCGATGCTCGCGCGGGCCGCCACGGACGAGGCGCTATGGCCGCATGCGGTGGCGATCGGCTGGCAGCTGGTCTGCGTGGCGCTGTTCATCCGCTTTGGCGCGCAATTGTTCCGCCGCAAGGTGATGAAGTCCGGCCCGCGCGGCGCTGCGAAGAAGAAGTCGCGGAGCGGGAAACGGGCCGAGCAGGCAGCATGATATTCAGCGGGGGTTCGGTTTAGCATAGCCATAACAGGCAACATGACGGGCAAGACAACCTCTCGGCGCCATTTTCTCGGCTGGCTCGGTGCGGGCGCCGCGCTGCCGGCATTGGCCGCCTGCGGTTCTGCCGAGGCCAAGGCGGAGAATTTCCGCATTTCCTATTCAGATGCGGAATGGCGCAAACGTCTGACCGACGCGCAATATCGCGTGCTGCGGCAGGAGGCGACCGAGCGCCCCTATACCTCGCCGCTCAATGACGAGAAACGGAAAGGCACCTTCGTGTGCGCAGGCTGCAACAACCGGCTCTATTCCTCCGCTGCGAAATACGACAGCCGCACCGGCTGGCCGAGCTTCTGGAAGGCCATCGACAGCGGCGCGGTCGGCACCAGCACCGATTACAAGATCGGCTATCCGCGCACCGAGGTGCATTGCGCCGATTGCGGCGGGCATCTGGGCCATATCTTCAACGATGGCCCGCAGCCCACTGGCAAGCGTCATTGTATCAACGGGCTGGCGCTGAAGTTCTTGGCTGGCTGACGGCGCCCTACTCGACTCGGAAAACCCGCAGCGGCCCTGCGGTGAAACCCTCGACCGGCGAAAGCCACTCAGGCGCTTCGTCATCAGCAATTGCATTTGCCAGGTTATCGGGGCGACGAGTTCGATAGAAAGCGACGTCCAGACCGGAGAGACAAAGCATCACATAACGCGCTTTGCTCTCCAGTATCCGGCGCTTCGCCTCGGCTGGATTGCCACTGAACGTGTCGATAACCTGCGTCATTCGTTCAGCGTTACGATGATGACCAGTTGCCATGACTGTTAGATCGGTCTTCGCGACGATCTCAGGCCCGAGATCGAGTGTGGTATACATATGTCCGGCGGGCAGGGCCCGTAACCTGTCAATTTTGCAGGAGTATTCGCTTCTTAGATCGTCCGCCCGCTTCCGCGCAGTATCGAAGAACAGCATGCTGTCGAGCGGCTTGCCCGCTGCGCTGGCAATGACGGGCGTTGCCAAAACGAAGCACGCGACCGTCGCGCCTACCCTGGCGAGCATATTGGGTATGCAACGAGCCCGTGGCAGAAAATTCCAAATAAGAACGCCGGCAAACGGAGCTGCGAAAAGTTGTACAACAAAAGACGCCCTCAACAGGAGTAGCGAAAACCCACCCATCAGCAGTGCCATGATCGTGAGATCAGTCCAGCGATCGCTCCAGCTGAGCTGCGTCAGCCCAGTGCGACGCGCGACGAACCAGCCTGCCGGTATGATCATCACTGTCCACAAGGCCATAGCAGCCTGAGAAGGCAGTACGCGCCAGAATGGCAGGCCTTCGAGAACATTATTGTACCAGTATTCGCGCATCAGTGGGGTGATGTTTGCGAAGGGATCAAATGCACATACGCCGATACTACCCAGAACGATGGGGATACAGGCGAACGGCAACGCGCACAGCCCTGCCAACCTGCCCCCAATACGATCCTGCAGCGGCAGATAGGGTAAGGCGACGGCGATCACTGCGCCAGCTCCGAAAGCAACCATGTGTCCCGGACGAAGGATATCGCAGTAAGGGGCAAGCAATTCAGCTGGCGACCTTGTGGCCAAAGAAAGCACAGGAGCCAGAGCTGCCAGTCCAGCGAGATACCAAGCCAGCGAGCGATCGCGATTCATCAGGTAGCGCAGTCCATATATGGCGGCGAACGCAGCGACCTGCGGCAGAGCTTCGAGCGAGATGCACAGCCAGGCAGCGGACAAGGCGCCGGAACCCAGCGCCGCTCTATATGAAGGGGCGTGCAACAGCATCAACAGGCAGCCCAGCGCACACAGGGCCTGAGGTGTGTGATGGTCGATCCTGAGCGGGGCGAAACCACTCTGTACCAGTGGAAACAGCAAGGCCGCAAATAAGCCTAACGCAATGGCCTCTTCCGACAATGCGAGCCGCTGCATAATCGCTCGCAGCAAAAGCAGCGCGACGCCCATGTAGACTAGCGGCACCAGCACCATTGCGGCAAATTCCGCTTGATCGGCCTCGAGAAAAAGGCCGAAGATCAGAGCCACGGTCGCAAGCGGCAAATCGACGATGCGCGACCAGTGCATATCGGCGCCTGCCGGCGGGTCGATCCGATACTGACGCACGTCGAACCAGTCCTGCCCGCCAAGCAGATCGTGCACCTGCATCATCCGCAAAAAGTCATCAGGGTCGGTCGGATCGTAATTGAAGAAAGGCAAAGCCAATAGCCGGAAGGTCGCAAACCCCGCCCAAAGCAACAGAATTACTCTCCAACCGGTGAGCGGGAACCTCCGGGTGTCAGAACACTCGGTATTTGGGACGATACTGGCCATCGATATTGCCTGTAGCTATCCCTGCGACTGACGAAAGACGAAGCGCTTTCGCAGCACCCATGTTACAATGAAACTGGTGCCTACAGCGCCAAGCTTGGCAAGGCGCGGGTCCATGCCCACCAAATCGCCGGTCCACACGATGACCGTCGTCAATGCCAGCCCAGCCAGGGCGGAAATGACGAACAGTGCCTTCTGCCGACTCCGGGCCATGCCGCGCTCCGCGACATCGCCGACAAAGACCGCACGGCTCGACATCAACCAGTGCGCCAGAATGCCGACGCCATAGCTCAGCGCCGAGGCCGCCGCGGGCCACATGCCCAGCGCCAGCAGCGCTAGGAAACACCCCATGTCGACGGCAAGCGCCCCGACGCTTGCCAGAAAATAGCGTACCAGCCGGATGTCGGCGAAACGCCAGAATATGGCGCTCATGGCGTCAAGCCGCCTCTCGATCGCTGCCGGAAATGCGGGTCGGAACTTCGCGGACCGAAGCCAGCGCAGCCGCTTGATCCTGGTTGACCTGCTGCCGGTCGGGCAGGCTCTTTTCAGCGCCCTCATCGCCGGCCTCGTGATATTCGGCATCCTCGTTGACGCACCACGTATCGTAGAGGCGCTCACCCGCGAGGATGTTCTGGGCCGTCAGCATGGCGGTCATCATCGCGTGGTCCTGGTTGTTGTAACGGTGCATGCCGTTGCGGCCGACCAGATGCAGGCTCGGGTGCTTATGCTCCAACTCGCGGCGCATCGCGTCGACATTGGCGGCATAGTCCTCGTCATAGACGGGATAGGCCTTTTCCTGACGCACCACCGCGCCGCCGATCACCTTGTCGGGCGCAACGAGGCCGAGGATGTCCATTTCCTTCTTCGCCAGCTCGACCAGGTCATCGTCAGCCATCGACCACAGCCCGTCGCCCTCGAAGCAGAAATATTCGAGGCCCACACAGGCCACGTCTTCGTCAGGCACCATTTCGGGCGACCAACTGCGGAAGTTCTGCACCCGGCCGACCTTCACCTTGGAATCGTGAATGTAAATCCAGTTGTCGGGGAACAGGTCCTCCGAGCGGATCATCAACGCCACGGTTAGGAAGTCGCGATATTTAAGGCGGCTGGCCTCGAGCGAGGTTTCCGGCAGCGGATAAAGCCGCGCGGCCAGCTCTCGCATTGGTGCGGAACTGATCACGTCCTGCGCCTCGATCACCACATCGCCATGCGGACCGCTGGCGGTCATCCGCCAGCCACCATTGCCCGCTTCCGCGACTTGCTTCAGGCCATGGCCCATCAGCACCTGCCCCTTGCCGGTGGCGATGATCTTGTCACGCGCCGCCTCCCACATCATGCCGGGGCCGAGCCGTGGATAGCGGAAGGTTTCGAGCAGCGTCTTGACCACCTGCCCGTCATTGGGGCGCTTGTTGAGGCCGAGCGAACGCTTGAGCCCGTCGGTAACCGCGCCCCACAGCGACAGGCCCTTGATCCGCTGGGCCGCCCAGTCGGCGCTCATCTCGTCGCAGGGCATGCCCCACACCTTCTCGGTATAGGTCTTGAAGAAGATCGAATAGAGCTTCTCGCCAAACTGGTTTGTGGTCCAATCCTCGAAACTCTTCACCTCGCGGATGGGGAACATCTGCGCCTTGGCGAAGCTCGCCATGCAAGTGGCCGAGCGCCATAGGCCCAGATTGCGCAGCGCCTCGAAAGCGCGCAGCGGGTAAGAGTAGAACTTGCCCTCGTAATAGATGCGGCTCATGCGGGGGCGCTGGATGAAGTCGTCAGGCAGAATCTCGTTCCACAGGTCGACGACCTGCTGGCTCTTCGAGAAAAAGCGGTGTCCGCCGATATCGAAGCGATAGCCCTCGTGCTCGACCGTACGGCTGATGCCGCCGACATAGGTCGCATCCTTTTCGATGATCGCGACCGACTTGCCCGCCTTCGTCAAAAGATAGGCTGCAGTCAGTCCCGCAGGACCGGCACCGATGATGGCAACGTCCACACCAACGCTGTTCCGCGAAATCTCTTGGCTGTAGTGCATAATGTCCCCCGGTAATCTCAAGAACCGGGAGTGAAGGAAAATGGTTAGAGGCTCGTTAACGCGGTCGCCTAAAGACCCGATCAAGCATGTTTCTTTTCCTGCAGCGTCGCCACGACGCGCGCCAGTTCGCCGAACTGGAAGGTATTCTCGAACACCAGGCCGCATGAATCCTCGCGCCGCCAACGGATCTTGGCGTGAATGTCGGGAATTCCCTCGGCCTTCAGTATCACGCGCTGGTCGATCGGGAAGCGGCGGTCGCAACCCAGCTTTGCGCCCTGCTGCGAGATGTCCTGCACCTCGACCCGATGCTCCAGACCGTCAGCGACAAGATAGGCCGCACAGGAAACATTGAGGCGCACAGGCCGCTTGGAAAATCGGCTCGGGCTTTCGACGATGCGTGCGATATCGACCGGGCCGCAAAAGCGCAGGCCGGCCTTTTCCTCGTCGCTCCAGACAACTTCGACTTCGTGGCGATCGCCATTCTGAAGCTCGAGCAGCATGAACTCATCAACAGGCAGGGAGTGAAACAGGCGAATGCTGGCACCGGTCTCGGACGCATCGCGCACGACGCAAAGATATTCGCCCGCAGGCCCGATCAGCTTGGCCGCGCGGATCAGCAAGGTGTAGCGCATGGCGCTGCGCTGATCTGCATAGCTGGCGTTTGCGGAGTTCGCCGGTCCCCACTCTTCGCGCCGCAACACGTCGCCCATAACGACCCCTTCGTTATTCCGGGAAGGCAGTCAGATCCTGCCGCCCAAGCCGCACCTTCACAAGATGTGATAGTTATCGAATTTTTTAGTTGAGGAAGAACTAACACGCACAGGTGGATAACCCGCAGGAATCGCGGTGAAAAACTTCACGCTATCAAGCCGATAAATGGTGCGGGCGGCCGGACTCGAACCGGCACGAGCAAAGCTCAGGGGATTTTAAGTCCCCGGCGTCTACCATTCCGCCACGCCCGCACGGCAGCCGAGGCTGCCCGAATGAGCCCTGAAAGGGCCCGAAGCGGACCTAGCGTGACCGCTGGATCTATGCCAGCGCCGATCATGTTCTGACTGCAGCTGGCTCAGCCTTCTGGCGTGGTAACCGGCGGCGCTTTGGCCTGGCCGTGCTCGGCCAGTTTCTTCGCCGCATAGCCGCCAGCACCCAGCGCCAGCAAGACGGGCCAGCGCATCCGGCGTATCACGGGCACGGCGAGCGCGCCGAGCAGCGCGCCCCCGGTTCCACCAAGCGAGCGTGTGTATTTCGCAGCCTGCGCGCCGGCAGCGGCGCCGATAAGTTTGCCAATCATGTGATCAATCTCCTGTATTTACAGGAGAACCGGTTAGCCCACCGGAAGGTTCCAGATACCCTGGGGAGAAACTCAGTCGGCGTTCAGGCGCTCGCGCATTTCCTTGCCGGGCTTGAAATAGGGCACCTTCTTGGCCGGGACGTCGACCGTCGCGCCGGTGCGGGGATTGCGCCCCTTGCGCGCCTCACGCGCTCTGGTGGAGAAAGTGCCGAAGCCGCGTAGTTCGACACGGCCGCCCTCGGAAAGGCGGGCCGCAATTTCTTCAAAGAAGATATCGACGACCTGTTCGACCTCTTCAGGCCGCAATTCGGGATTGTCCGCAGCAAGCGCGTGAAGAAGCTCAGATCGGATCATGATGCAGCCCTCGACCCGGGGCATAACCCCAAGCCCCCTTGTGTTGTAATTAGATCGCCCGGCTGAGCCGTTTCAGACCCATCTGGACGACCGCGCCCCTTGTTAACAAACAGCCTGCCAGAGATTCCCGCGTATTGCAAATGATCGTGAAAGATCGATTTACTTGCCTATTGTTACGCGGTTCAGGCGTCGGCGAGGAGGTCCTTCAACGACAGGCCCAGCCGCGCAATCTTGCGGCGCAATTCAGGCCATTCCTCCGTGAGGAAAGCATCACGCTCGGCCGCGCGCAACCGGTCTGCGGCGCCTTCGCGCACGAACATGCCGACGCCGCGCTGCACGCGGATCAATCCGTCTGCCTGGAACTGCTGATAGGCCTTGGCCACCGTCAGCGGATTGGCGCCCTGTTCAGCGGCAAAGGCCCGGACCGAAGGCAAGGCCGCCCCTTCCGCATAGCGCCCTTCGATGATCGCGGCAGCGATCTTGTCGCGCAGGCGCAGATAGACGGGCTTGGGATCGGACATCACAGGTGATGCAGTGCCATAATACAGCGGGTCAGGTCAAGTCCGCCCGCCCTTCGCCATAAAGCGCTGGCCCGGCCGGTTTCTGGTGAAACGAAAGCGCTTCACATGATCAAAACTTCCGCTAGGTTACCCTTTCGGGAAAAGCAGTGAGGAAATAACACCCCATGGCAGGCACATACGCCGAAAGCGGCGACGCGCGCGGAACCATTCTCGGCCACCCAAAGGGGCTGTTCGTCCTGTTCTTTGCAGAAATGTGGGAACGCTTTTCCTATTACGGGATGCGCGCGCTGCTGATCCTCTACCTGACGAAACACTGGCTGTTTTCGGACAGCAATGCAGGTCTGATCTACGGCGCCTATACCGCGCTGGTCTATATCACCCCGGTACTGGGCGGATATCTCGCCGACAAGTATCTGGGACAGAGGAAGGCGGTCGTCTACGGCGCGGTATTGCTGACGCTCGGCCATTTCCTGATGGGGTTCGAGGGCGATGGCGGGCAGGACCCGTCCAGCCTCAACATCTTCTGGCTCGCACTGGCCTTCATCATCGTCGGCTCGGGCTTTCTGAAGGCGAATATCTCGGTGATCGTCGGCCAGCTCTATCCGCGCACCGACCAGCGCCGCGACCCGGCCTACACGATCTTCTACATGGGCATTAACCTCGGCGCGTTCCTGGGTTCGCTGCTGTGCGGCTATATCGGCGAAACCTATGGCTGGTCCTACGGTTTCGGGCTGGCGGGCTTCGGCATGCTGCTGGGACTCGTCGTCTTCGTCTGGGGCAAGCCACTGCTGCTGGGCCGGGGCGAGGCGCCGATCGCGCTGGGCAAGGCGCTGGAATGGGGCCTATACGCCGTTGGTCTCGTTGCAGTCATCGCCTGCTGGTGGATGGTCCAGAACCAGAGCGTCGTGGGCTCATTGCTGGGCGTGTTCGGCGGCATCCTTGTCGCTTATGTGATCGGCTTTTCGGTGATCAAACTCCCGTCGGAGGACCGCGACCGCATCTTCGCCGCGATGTTCCTGATCTTCGTTTCGATCGTCTTCTGGGCGCTGTTCGAACAGGCAGGCAACTCGCTCAACCTGTTCACCGACCGGCATGTCGACCGTTCGGGCGTCCCCGCCTCGGTCTTCCAGTCATTGAACGC
>DDNW01000049.1:28187-32248 GCA_002341345.1 Erythrobacter sp. UBA2510 | reverse complement strand
GCGGCCGGTGAGATAGCGGGAATAATTCTCGATGCCGGCGCAGGAGCCCGTGGCGCCGAGCATTTCCAGGTCGAACTCGGTGCGCTGTTGCAGGCGCTGGGCCTCCAAGAGCTTGCCGTTGGCCTCCATCCATTCAAGGCGCTCGGTGAGCTCTTTCTTGATGCTGACAATGGCCTGGTTCAGCGTCGGGCGCGGGGTGACATAGTGCGAGTTCGCGTAGACGCGGACCTTCTCAAGCTCGCTGATCGGCTGGCCGGTGAGGGCGTCGAATTCCTTGATGGACTCGATCTCGTCGCCGAAAAAGCTGATGCGCCAGGCGCGGGCGTCATAGTGGGCGGGGAAGATCTCCAGCACGTCGCCGCGCAGACGAAACGTGCCGCGCTGGAAGGCGGCGTCGTTTCTTGTGTACTGCAGCGAGACGAGGTCGCGCATGACCTGGCGGGGATCTTTCTCCGCCCCCACCTCCAGATCGAATACCATGGCGGTGTAGGTCTCCACCGAGCCGATGCCGTAAATGCAAGACACCGAGGCGACGATGATGACGTCGTCGCGCTCCAGGATCGCGCGGGTGGCGGCGTGGCGCATCCGGTCGATGGCCTCGTTGATGGTGGACTCCTTCTCGATGAAGGTGTCGGTGCGCGGCACATAGGCTTCGGGCTGGTAGTAGTCGTAGTAGGAGACGAAATACTCCACCGCATTATGGGGAAAATACGCCTTGAACTCGCCGTACAACTGCGCCGCCAGGGTTTTGTTCGGCGCCAGGATCAAAGCGGGACGCTGAACGTTTTCAATCACTTTCGCCATGGTGAAAGTCTTGCCGGAGCCGGTGACTCCGAGGAGAACCTGGTCCTTCTCCGACTGGTTGACCCCCTCCACCAGCTCCGCGATCGCATGGGGCTGGTCGCCGGCGGGTTCGTAGTCCGAGACGATCTCGAACCTCTTGCCCGGCATCGATTTTTCGGGGCGCGCGGGCTTGTGCGGCTTGAACTCGCCCGTCGTGTCGGGCTCTTCCAGTCCGCGTCGGATTACGAGTTCGGCCATGCGCCACCATATGAGGAACAAAAGGCGGACATGCAATGCGCGACCGGGAGAAGTTTCGGTCGTGACATGCAAAAGCTTTACCCATTTTCGCTATTTGGCGGCTCGTTAGCAGAAGGGGGCGCATATGCCTGACGGATCGAAGGCGACATTGGCGCTGGCCGTGATGGGCTTGCTGGCGGGGTGCGCGGGCGACAACCCGGACAACATTCCGGAATATGGGCAGTGGGAGATGGTCCGCGCACTCGACAGCATGACTATCGATGGCATGATGTTTGCCCGCGGCGACATCCCGCCCGAAATGCTCGCGATGGAAGGGACGGAAACGCGCTGCGGCGAGCCGACCTATACCGACCGCGCGTGGCAGGCGAAGGACGTGAGAAACCGCACGAAAGGCATGTGCGAGGTTGAAACGTATGAAAGCACCGGGACGAGCGCCTCGCTGACCGGGCAATGCGAGATTGCCGGGCCTGACGGCACCTATCGACCCAAGATGACCGGCAACTCTACCATCGGCGCGCAGAGCACGCGCGATGTGGTGATCATGGAAGGGACGTTTACGGTCGCGAATGACAGCTCACCGCATGTGCTGAAGGTGATCGCCATTCAGGAAAGCACGCGCATCGGCGATTGCTGAGCCGTCCACCTGCCTCGCAATGCATGGCCGTGGCGCCCGGCCTCTGGTATGGCCGCGCAATTGCTTGTCTTTCGGGAGATTTCACCATGCGCGTGTCCGGCACAATTACGTCAATTCTTGTCGTCTCGGCCTCGCTGATGCTCGCCGCGTGCGGCGATTCGGGCGGTGCCGATGCCGATCGCGATGGCGAGATCACAAAGGCCGAAGTGATTGCTGAAATGGCGGATGGCTCGCCAGTGGCGATGCGCCCGGGCCAGTGGGAGCAGACCTTCGAATTTACCGAGGTCGATCTCCCCGGCATGCCCGAAGAGGCTAAGGAGATGATGCAGCGCCAAATGGGCAGCAGCTTTACCACCAGGGCCTGCCTGAGCGAGGCCGACGTTGAACAGCCGGACCCCGAATTTTTTGGCGATTATATACTTTGCAAACACGCTCCATGATGCTATAAGGATTGCATCAACGGAGTTATTGAAATGTCTGCCCTTTCCCGCCCTGAGTTCCACAGTGAAGAGGCTGCTTTCAGCCACTTGGAGCGCATCATTTGGAACGGAACTCCGGTTTGCCCGCACTGCGGCGGTGTGGATCGGATCACGAAGGTAAAGGCGAACCCGGCCAAGCGAATTCGCGAAGGCTTGTGGCGCTGCGGCGACTGCAAGAAGCAGTTCACCGTCAAGATCGGCACGGTTTTCGAGCATATGCGCCTTCCGCTCCACAAGGCGTTGCAGGCGGTCTATCTGGTCACGAGCAGCAAGAAGGGTATCAGCGCCCACCAACTGCACCGGACGCTGGAAATCACCTACAAGAGCGCGTGGTTCCTGCTTCACCGCATTCGTGAAGCGATGCGCGACGGTAGCGACCTCACGCCTATGGGCGGCAACGGTGGCGTGGTCGAAGTGGACGAGACTTTCATCGGTCGCAAGAAGGGCATGGAGAAGAAACGCGCCTTCCATCACAAGATGAAGGTGCTGGCGCTGGTAGATCGTGACAGCGGCAAGGCCCGCACGATGGTCATTGACGATGTGAAGGCTGAAACCCTCATGCCGCTGGTGATTGCCAACGTGGAGCGCGAAGCCCGCATAATGACTGACGAGCACAGCGGCTATCGCGATGCTGGCAAGTGGTTTGCCGCCCACGGCACCACCAGCCACGGTCGCGGCGGATATGTGAACCTTGAGGATCGCACGATCCACAGCAACACGGTCGAGGGTTATTTCTCGATCTTCAAGCGCGGCATGAAGGGCGTCTACCAACATTGCGGTGAGGACCACCTTAACCGCTATCTGGCTGAGTTCGAGTTCCGTTATAACAACCGCGAGAAGCTGGGCTGTAATGACACAGATCGCTCGACTGCGGCGTTGAAGGGTATCCTTGGCAAGCGACTGACATATAAGGGGCCTCACGCAGCGCAATAAGCCGGAGCCGTCTCCTGTCAGACAGGGAATACTTGACCTACGTGGAGGATGTTCTTCGGACTCCGAAGGAGATTAGGGATTCCGTCGCTTGGGACTTCGGCGACCACCCTCAGTATGTCGAATGCAAGCTGCCCGTAACGCTACCACAGAAGCCATGGTTTAACGTGAGATTGGTGATGACGGCGCACGTCAACCGCCAGCCCCATAAGTGCGTCTTCATATTGATTTTTAACGAAAGAATATTCGGGCTGGACGTGAATCCCGCCATGATTCATAACAACCGAGATGGCTCTGGTGCCATCGACGGAACGCATTGGACATTGTGGCCCTGTGACAATGTTGAGCTAGACCGTAGGGAGATGGCCCATCAGCAATGGTTCAACCAATTTTTGCAGCGCGCGAATATCAACTTCTATGGCAGGTATGAGCCGCCGCCGTATCGGCCTGAGCAAATCACATTCTTATGAGTGATGCGCGCCTAACCGAAAAATTTCTACACTCTGCGATCTGCGGAATGATTGATGCTGCCCGAACCAATCAGGGCATCGAAGTTACGCTTCCGCAAATCTATCATACTGGCCATTCCGCAGTGGTTGTCGTGTCCGAGGTGCCGGGTGGTTTTCTGGTGCATGACAACTCGTATGCAGCAATGCTGGTTAGCCAATTTGGCCATTCCATAAGCGAGGGTGTGCAGAAGCAAATTGCCAAAGCCGTATGCAGCTACGGTTGCGAGATTGAGGGCCTTAAGGTCTACAGGAGGTGCTCCAGTTTGGAGGAGATCGCTCTGACTTCGGTTCTGGTCGGCTGTGCATCTCGGCTTATCGCCGATCACCTATTGGAATCACCGGCCCAGCCCGCCTTTGACTTCCGAACTAGAGTTGTGACCAAGGTAAGCGAGGTAGTCGGCGCTCGGCGAGTCAGGACCAACCAAGAGGTTAGCGGCCACTTAGGCGCAAAATATCACATGACTGCGG
>DDNW01000049.1:25882-28127 GCA_002341345.1 Erythrobacter sp. UBA2510 | reverse complement strand
CAAAATATCACATGACTGCGGTTGTATTGGATCGACATGAAAGCAAGCCAATTGCTTTCCTGGAGCCGGTAAACAGCAAAGATTCCATCGCCCGCAAGTTCAAGGAGTTTTACGACTTGAGCCGGACGGAGGCGTATTTCGGCATCGACAGGGTGGCGGTGCTTAACGATGACAAGTCCCTGTCCGCACCGGACGTTCTTCTGCTTCAAGAGGTAAGCAATCCTGTTCGCTTCAGTGATGCACCAAGCAGATTTGCGGCATGGGCAACGGTCCAATGACCGACAAGAAGACCCAATCTGACAAGTTCAAAGACCTCGCCCGCGAACTCGAATGCGACGAGGACGAGGGCAAGTGGGACGAGCGGCTTAAGAAGGTCGCAAAGGGCAAGCCTGAGGCCGGGAATCCAGAGTGAGGCTTGGGTTCTGGAACCGATTGGCATTGGTCCTCGGCACCCTCGGTGCGTTCGCCTTTCCAAGCTGGTGGGCGTTGAGCACGAATCTTGAACACTCGCGTGTGATGAACTCAGGTTATAAAACCTGCGTAGCGGCAGCGTCGGAGCGACTTGAACCCGAAGGTTGGGAAAATTGCTTTAACATCTGGCTTGAGCCAAAGACTGGCTATGTTGGTTGGTCAGACTGGCTGCAAGCCGTCCTATGGGCAGTACCCGTTATGGCACTCATATATGGGCTGATCTGGGTTGTGGTCTGGATCGCCAAATGGGTTTTGCGTGGGCGCACTGAAGCCTAATCCAACTGTTTGCAAAGTATACAATCACCAATTTTTTGGCGGTGAGAAGAATAACGATTGCACCTACGACAAGTTCGATCGCTCGGGCGATACGATGGAAATGGCGATGACCTGCAAGGCCGGAAATGGCGGCGTCACCAGGATCGAGATGACTGGCAAATTCGGCGAGGACGAATATTCGATGGAGATGAATAACACCGTCTCCGGCACGCCGATGGGTGACATGGTGATGAAAGGCAAGATGACGGCCCGGCGGCTTGGCGATTGCCCGTCCTGATCGACGGGAGGCAGACCACGGGGCCGCTCGGGAAACTTGCGCGCTTTAAGGCGTTCATCGTAGAACAAGACAGTTTTGATACACCGGCGCGTAATGCTGGACATGTGACGGGGCCTGTTTGCACGGTTGGACGATGACACAGACTGCTTTCAGGACAGACGGATACGCGAACTCGCTGGCGACCGGTGCGCGCGCACTGCGCGATGCGCTGAAGCGGCGCATCCCGCTCTTGCGCAGGAGCGCGCCGGAAGGTGCGCATAAGCCTTCGGTGCGGCTGTTCCTCGCCGAAACCGCCTCGGTAGTTGAGCCGGTGCTGCGCCTGATGCGCCCGCCGCTCAAGATCGAGCAGGCAGTCCGTCCGCGCGTCGTGATCATTCTTCCCGGCTTTGCCACCCATCCCAAGCGTATGGCCTATATGGCCCACCAGCTTGAGCGGGCAGGCCACAAGGTGAAACGCTGGGGGCTTGGCTATAATCTCGGGCCGACGCAGGAGAACTTTGACCTGCTGGGCAAAAGAGTTTGCGAAGTCAGCGAACGTTACGGCGAAGAAGTGGTGCTGGTCGGCTGGAGTCTGGGCGGCATTTTCGCGCGCGAGATCGCCAAGCGTCACCCAGACTGCGTGGCCAAGGTGATCACCATGGGCTCGCCCTTCAGCCATACGCCCTATTCGAACAATATGTGGCGAACCTACGAATTGATTACCGGCTACCCGGTCGACAATCCGCCGGTCGAAGCCGAGATCGCGGCCAAGCCGCCGGTCGAGACCGTGGCCTTGTGGAGCCCGCGCGACGGCATCATCTCGGCGCGAAGTGCCTGCGGTTGCGCCGGAGAGCGCGACCGGGCGGTGGCCTTGCGTTGCTCGCACATGGGCTTTTCCAACTCGCCCGAGGCTATTCTTGCGGTAGCGCGGGAACTGGATAGCGATTAAGGCGCTCTTTAAGCGACAGTAGGGCTTGGAAGTGCGGAGCATACGTGCCATGCTGCGCTGCAGCACTGGGGACGTATGGGCGCCGATAAGCAGCCAAATTTCGATGAGATGCACATGCCCGATGGCACTGTGCGGCCAGCCTATGCCGGATATCAGCAATGGTTGTCCGAGCAGGACAGTGCGTGGATGCACCGCAAGGGGTTCGAGGCGGAGAGCTTCTTTCGCCGCACCGGCATTACCTTCAACGTTTACGGCGAGGACGATGCGGAAGAGCGGCTGATCCCGTTCGATCT
>DDNW01000049.1:25065-25772 GCA_002341345.1 Erythrobacter sp. UBA2510 | reverse complement strand
CGGCTGATCCCGTTCGATCTGGTTCCGCGAATAATCACCGCAAACGAATGGCGCCGCGTGTCGCGCGGAATCGAACAGCGGGTGCGCGCGCTGAATGCGCTGATCCACGATCTCTATCATCGTCAGGAAATCATCCGCTCGGGCCGCCTGCCCGAACGGCTGTTCCGCGACAATTCGGCGTGGCTTCCGCAGATGGTCGGTTTCACTCCGCCGGGCGGCGTCTACACCCATATCGTCGGGGTCGATCTGGTCCGCACCGGACCGGACGATTTTCTGGTGCTGGAAGACAATGCGCGTACGCCATCGGGCGTCAGCTACATGTTGGAAAATCGCGAGACGATGATGGCGATGTTCCCCGAGCTGTTCAGCCGGATGAACGTGCGCCCCGTCTCCGACTATCCGCGCTGGCTGGCCAACAGCCTTGCGGCCTGTGCACCCGAAGGTATCCGGGGCAAGCCTCGGCTGGCGGTGCTGACGCCGGGCATCTTCAACTCGGCTTATTTCGAACATGCCTTCCTCGCCGATCAAATGGGCGCGGAACTGGTCGAAGGCAGCGATCTGCGCGTGATTGACGGCAAGGTGCAGATGCGCACCACGATGGGCTATCGGCCGATCGACGTGCTCTATCGCCGCGTCGATGACGACTTTCTCGATCCGCTCAGCTTCAATTCCGAAAGCGTGCTGGGCGTGCCGGGCATCATGGATGT
>DDNW01000049.1:21247-24836 GCA_002341345.1 Erythrobacter sp. UBA2510 | reverse complement strand
CATGCCCGAGATCGTCGAGTTCTACACCGGTGAAAAGCCGCTGCTCAACAATGTCGAGACCTGGCGCTGCGCTGATCCGGACAGCCTGAAATACGTGCTCGACAATCTGGACGAGCTGGTCGTCAAGGAGGTGCACGGCTCGGGCGGCTATGGGATGCTGATTGGCCCAACTGCCTCGAAGAAAGACATCGCCAAGTTCCGCGCCAAGCTGACCGAGAAGCCGGAAAACTACATTGCGCAGCCGACCCTGTCGCTGTCGACCTGCCCGATCTTCACCAAGAAGGGGCTGGCTCCGCGCCATGTCGATTTGCGGCCCTTCGTGCTGTGCTCGCCCAAAGGGATCGAGATCACGCCGGGCGGCCTGACGCGTGTAGCGCTCAAGAAGGGTTCGCTGGTCGTCAATTCGAGCCAAGGTGGCGGGACCAAGGATAGCTGGGTGCTGAACGACTGATGGCGGGGCTGATCACATGTTAGGGCGCGTCGCCAACGGCATCTTCTGGATGTACCGCTATCTTGAGCGGGCCGAGAACACGGCGCGTCTGCTCGCGGCCGGTCATCGCATGACGCTGACTCGCGGGCAGGATGCGGCGAGTGCGGAGTGGATCTCGGTCCTGACGACGCTAGGCCTGCTCGATGCCTATCAGCGCAATCATGAGGGGTTCGCCGGACCGCAGGTGTGCGATTTCGTGCTGCGCGGCAAGGATAACGAGCAGAACGTCCTCACGATGTTCGAGCATGCCCGGACCAATGCGCGCGTCTGCCGCTCTGCGTTGACCGCAGAGGTATGGGAAGCGGTCAACGAAGGCTGGATGACGCTGCGCGAATTGCTCGCGCGGCCAGTACGAGATGCCAATCTGAACGTAGTTTTGTCGGCGATACGGCGCGAAAGCACGCTGGCGCGCGGTGCGACGCATGGCACGATGCTGCGTAACGAGACCTATTCTTTCGCACGCGCAGGGACATTCCTTGAACGTGCCGACAGTACGGCGCGCATCCTTGACGTTAAGTACTATCTGCTGCTGCCGTCGGTCTCTTACGTCGGGACCGCGCTCGACACCGGGCAGTGGGACAACGTACTGCGCTCGCTCTCGGGCGACCGCGCCTACCGCTGGCTCAATGCAGGCAGCATGGATGCGCGCTCGATTGCCGACTTTCTGATCCTCGATGCGCGTTTCCCACGCAGCCTCGTGTTCTGCTATGCTGCCATTCGCGAGAATTTAACGGCACTCGCCCAGTTGCACGGGCATGAGGGCAAGGCGCATGAGAATTTGCGCGATGCCGATATGCGGCTGGCCGGGCGCACGATCGAGGACGTCTTCGACCAAGGGCTGCACGAGTTCCTCGTCGAGTTCATCAACCGCAATAATGCGATAGCCGCAGCCATCGCCGAGGATTACCGCTTCATCGCCTGACTGCCAAAACAGGAAAACGACACCAGAACACATGCGCCTTTCGATCCGCCATTCCACCCGATACCGTTTCTCCGCTCCGGTCGCGTACGGCATCCAGCGCCTGCGCCTGACTCCGAAGGAGACGCAGGGCCAGAAGATCCTCGACTGGAAGATGGAATACGAGGGCGCGAAGGAAGAGCTGCATTACGATGACCAGAACTTCAATCACGTTACACTGATTTCGGTTGAGGAGGGCGCGCAGGAAGTGGCGGTCTCGTGCAGCGGCACGGTCGAGACCGAAGATTATGCCGGCGTGATCGGTCAACATGCCGGACACTTGCCGATCTGGGCATTTCTCGGCGCGACCGAACTGACCAAGCCAGGCCCGAAAATCCGCAGCCTGATCTCCAAGGTGGAGCGCAGTCCCGACGGGATGGTGCCCACGCTGCACAACCTCTCTGCGGTAATCCGCGAGACGGTCGATTACGGCGTTGGCGACACGCATGTCGGTACTACGGCAGAAGAAGCTGCGGCCGAGGGGATGGGCGTGTGTCAGGACCACGCGCATATCTTCATTGCAGCGGCGCGCATTCTGGAAATCCCGGCGCGCTATGTCTCGGGCTATCTGATGATGGACGACCGGATCGATCAGGAAGCGACCCATGCCTGGGCCGAGGCCTATGTACAGGGGCTTGGCTGGGTGGGGTTCGATATCTCCAACCAGATCAGCCCCGATATGCGTTATGTTCGTGTTGCCACGGGCCGCGATTACCGTGATGCCGCACCGCTGACGGGGATAAGTTTCGGTGCGGTGACCGAGGATCTCAGCGTAGACCTTGCGGTCGAGCAGCAAAGCGTCACACAATGAGTTGCGGGCTGAACTGGGCTCGAACGGAACGGAGCGGATCGCAGCGATGACCTATTGCGTGGGAATGGTGCTCGACAAGGGCCTTGTCCTGATGAGCGACACGCGCACCAATTCGGGCGTCGACAATATCTCCGTCTTCCGCAAGATGCATTACTGGACGGTTCCTGGTGAGCGGATCATTTCGCTGATGACGGCGGGTAATCTGGCAACCACTCAGGCGGTGATCAGTCGGCTGGAAGAACGCAGCAAGCATCCCGACGACCGGGTCAATTCGCTGCTCGAACTGCCGACCATGTTCCAGGTTGCGGTCGAAGCGGGCAAACTGCTGCGCGAGACCGTCACCGACACACAGCATGCCAATGGCGCGGCGGGGAGGGGGCGATTTACCGCCTCGATGATCCTTGCTGGCCAGATCAAGGGGATGGAGCCTCGGTTGTTCCTGATCTACCCTGAAGGCAATTTCATCGAAGCCAGTTTCGACACGCCCTTCTTCCAGATCGGCGAGACTAAATATGGTCGCCCGATCCTCATTCGCGGTTATGACCGGACGATGAATTTCGAAGATGCGGTCAAGCTGCTGATGGTCAGCTTCGATTCGACGCTCAAGGCCAATCTGTCGGTCGGGCTGCCGCTCGACCTGATGGTGATCGAACATGACGGTTTCGCACCGCTCCACCAGCGCCGGATCGAACATGGCGACGAGTATTTCGATTCGATCTCCTCCAGCTGGGGCGATGAACTGCGCAGCGCTTTCAACGCGCTACCCGATTACAGCTTCGGGCAGGAGCAAAAGGCTAAAGGCCGCGCGACCAAGTAGAACTACCTAGGTGTTTCTATCATAAGGATTTGTCCGCATGGGAACTTTGCGGATTTCCGTACCGGATCGGATAACGGAAATTCGCGGTTTTCTGCCGTTTTTCACGGAGTAAACCCTTAATTTATCTCCATTTCGGAAGTTTCTTGGCATGCATGCCGGGGCTTGAGCATGCACCACTTGCGGTCATGGAAGACCGTCTCATTCTCCACATCGTCGGCGGTGACAGCCGCTCCCGCGCGGAACAATCCCGGCTCGCCTTCGCGCTTGGCCACCATGCCGAAGTCTATGCCGATATCGCGGAGATTTTCGACCGCCCTCCGCGGGAGGGGGTGATCGTCGCCTGCGAAGAAACCTTCGATTTGGGGGTGGAGCGACTTATTGACCGCTTGGGCGAAGCGGGCATCTGGCTCCCGGTGGTGGTCGCCGCGATGAACCCCGATGTCGACGATGTCGTTCGCGCGATCCGGGGAGGGGCGCTGGATTTTATGCGGCTGCCCCTCGATGCGCAGGAAT
>DDNW01000049.1:12042-21089 GCA_002341345.1 Erythrobacter sp. UBA2510 | reverse complement strand
GCCCCTCGATGCGCAGGAATTCACACGGGTGGCGCAGCAGTTGCTGGCCGATGCCGGTCGTCATTCGGAGGCGCGGCGGCGGCTGGTCGAAGCGCGCCAGCGCATCTCGGCGCTTAGTCGCCGCGAACGCGAAGTGCTGGACTGGCTAAGCCAGGGCCTGTCGAACAAGGCGATTGCCCGCGCGCTGGAGATCAGCCCGCGCACGGTCGAAATTCACCGGGCCAACATGATGGACAAGCTCGGTGCAACCCATGCAGCCGAGGCGGTGCGCCTAAGGCTGGAAGCTGATTATGAAGAGCCGTTGCTGGGCGAAGCCGCCAAGGCTCTAAGAGATTTGCGCGGTTAGGTCCGTCAGGCGCCGTAAGTCAGGTACGGTGAGCCAGGTTCAGGCCGTCAGTACTGGATAGCTACCGACAAAAGGGCCGGTCTCCCATGACGCCCTCCAGATGGAAATGGTCTTCATGATCGGCGTTGTAATCGGGGCTGAGCACGGTGCCAAACCGACGACAGGCGCTCTGGTGCACCACGCGCAGAAATTCGCGTTCCGCCTCGGTGCCGGCTGACCAGTCCTCTTTCACCGAGATCCGCCGCCCGTCTACGAGCACGAAGGCGGCCACGTCGATCGCCTCGGCGGTCGAATGGGCCGAGCGGCGCGCAGTCCGTGCGACGTTGCGGCATGAGTAGCTGCCGAAGGTTTCGATCGATCGCAGCGGCGAGCCGAGCATGACCCGCGCGGCTCGATCCACACCGTAGCGCGCCCATTCGGCAAAGGCATTGCTGACCGGGCAGGTGACTGGCCCGAGGTTGGTCGCCACAGCAGAAGAGAGGTCGGTGGCGATGGCGTTCAACTGTACCGTGCCGAGCATGCTGCACCCTTGGCCGGTGTAGCGGTCGGGCAGGGGGGTGAAGCTGTTGCCTGCTGTGCCAAGTGCAGTAAAGCATTGCTGGGAAACAGGATTTTGAGTGATCGTGCTGGTCTGAACGGGCGGGCGGCTGGTCTCGCGTCGGTCAGGAGCGGACGAACAGGCCGCAAGCGCAAGCAAAAGACCGGTGATGACAAAGGGCCGTTTCATCTTGTCCGTGAGTCTAGGCGAATTAGGCGCGCTGATCGACCATTACTGCACAACGATCCGCCGCATATTGTGCACGTGCGGCTTGACTGGTGCGTACATCAGACTAGTTGCGGCTCCGGGCCACGCGGTCCCAACGCCGCGCGTGCTCTCTGTAAGGAGAGTCTTAAATGACTGACGTAACGTTCCCGGCGCGCAAGCCTGCACGCCCGTATTTCTCTTCCGGTCCCTGCGCGAAGCCGCCGGGCTGGGCCCCCGAAAAATTGGCCATCGAATCGCTTGGGCGATCGCACCGCTCGAAACTCGGCAAGGCGCGCCTGCAATATTGCATCGATCTGATACGCGAAGTGCTCGGTGTACCCGACACGCATCGCATCGGCATCGTCCCCGGTTCGGATACTGGCGCGGTTGAAATGGCCATGTGGACCATGCTCGGTGCGAAGCCTGTCACGACGCTGGCATGGGAAAGCTTCGGTGAGGGCTGGGTTACGGACGCGCTCAAGCAGCTCAAGCTCGATCCGACGGTGATCCGCGCCGATTACGGCCAACTGCCAGACCTTGCCGCGGTCGACTGGTCGAACGACGTCATCTTCACCTGGAACGGCACCACTTCGGGCGTGCGTGTCCCCCATGGCGACTGGATTGCGGCGGACCGCGAAGGCCTCGCCATAGCGGACGCCACCAGCGCCGTCTTCGCGCAGGACATCGCCTGGGACAAGGTCGATGTGCTGACCTTCAGCTGGCAGAAAGTGCTGGGCGGGGAAGGCGCACATGGCGTGCTGATTCTCGGCCCCCGTGCGGTTGAGCGGCTGGAGAGCTACACCCCCGCATGGCCGCTGCCCAAGGTCTTCCGCCTGACAAGTAAGGGCAAGCTGATCGAGGGCGTATTCAAGGGCGAGACGATCAACACGCCGAGCATGCTCGCGGTCGAGGATGCGATCTTCGCGCTCGAATGGGGCATGTCGCTGGGCGGCCTGTCCGCCATGCAGGCACGCGCCAATGCCAATGCTGCGGCGCTCGATGCGATCGTGCAGTCGCGCAGCTGGCTGGGTCATCTTGCCGCCGATCCGGCCACCCGTTCGAACACGAGCGTGTGCCTGACGGTCGAGGGCGCGGATGCCGACTTCATCAAGCAGTTTGCCAAGCTGCTGGAAGAGCAGGACGCGGCCTATGACATTGCCGGTTATCGCGACGCGCCGGCGGGTCTGCGCGTCTGGTGCGGCGCCACGGTCGACACCGCCGATATCGAGGCGCTCGGCCCCTGGCTCGACTGGGCTTATGCCCAGATGACCGCCGCCGCCTGATACGGCCTGACGATGGAGCGCCCCGGCTATGTACCGGGGCCTCCTGATCTCATTTTGCCCCAAGATACCGGAGCTTGCCGCGCATTGCGCCGTCTCCGCACTGAACCGAGGAAATACATCATGACCAAGCCTAAAGTCCTTATTTCCGACAAGATGGACCCCAATGCCGCGCGCATCTTCGAAGAGCGTGGCTGCGACGTCGACGTCAAGACCGGCATGACCAAGGAAGAGTTGATCGCATGCATTGGCGAGTATGACGGCCTTGCCATCCGCTCGGCCACCAAGGTGACGCAGGACGTGCTCGACGCGGCGACCAATCTGAAGGTCATCGGCCGCGCCGGGATCGGCGTCGACAATGTCGATATTCCCTATGCCAGTGGCAAGGGCGTGGTGGTGATGAACACGCCGTTCGGCAATTCGATCACCACTGCTGAACACGCGATAGCCATGCTGATGGCGCTCGCCCGCCAGATCCCCGAAGCCAATGCCCGCACGCAAGCGGGCGAATGGCCGAAGAATGATTTCATGGGGGTCGAGGTGACCGGCAAGACGCTGGGTCTGATCGGCGCGGGCAATATCGGCGGCATCGTTGCCAGCCGTGCGCTGGGCCTGAAGATGAAGGTTGTCGCCTATGATCCGTTCCTGACCGAGGAGCGCGCGATCGAGATGGGCGTCGAGAAGGTCGATCTGAGCGAACTGGAAAAGCGGGCCGACTTCATCACGCTGCACACCCCACTGACCGACGAGACGCGCAACATCCTCAGTCGCGAGCGGCTCGAACGCACAAAGAAGGGCGTGCGGATCATCAATTGCGCGCGCGGCGGGCTGATCGACGAGATCGCGCTCAAGGACCTGCTCGAAAGCGGCCATGTCGCGGGTGCCGCGCTCGACGTGTTCGAGAGCGAGCCGCCGGCCAAGGACCATCCGCTGTTCGGCACAAAGAACTTCATCTGCACCCCGCACCTTGGGGCCTCGACCACCGAGGCGCAGGTCAACGTCGCGCTGCAGGTGGCCGAGCAACTGGCGGACTATCTTGTCAATGGCGGCGTCACCAACGCTCTCAACGTACCCTCGCTCAGCGCCGAGGAAGCACCCAAGCTGAAGCCCTACATGGCGCTGGCGGAAAAGCTGGGCAGCATGGTCGGCCAGCTGGCCACCGGCAATCTGTCCCAGATCAGCATCGAACGGTCGGGCACGGCTGCCGAACTGAACGGCAAGCCGATCGAGGCGGCCGTACTGGCCGGACTGATGAAGAACTATTCGCAGAGCGTGAACATGGTCAACGCGCCCTTCCTCGCCAAGGAGCGCGGGATGGACGTGCGTTCGATCCGGCATGAGGGCGAAGGCTTCTATCACACGCTGCTGCGCGTGACGGTCGGCACCAGCCAGGGCGACCGCTCGGTGGCCGGTACGCTGTTCGGTAACGAGAACCCGCGGCTCGTTTCCATCTTCGGGATCGGTATTGAGGCCGAACTGGCCGGGCACATGCTCTATATCGTCAACGAGGACGTTCCCGGCTTTATCGGCCGCGTGGGTACGCTGATGGGCGAAGCAGGCATCAATATCGGCACCTTTCACCTCGGTCGCCGCGAGGCTGGTGGGGAAGCGGTGCTGCTGCTGTCGGTCGATCAGGCGATTCCTGCGGACGTGATCGACCGGGCCTGCAAGCTCGAAGGCGTGAAGACCGTCAAGGCGCTTTCGTTCTGACGACACTGAGGCTAGGGGCGGCAGCCTGATGAGCGACAAACCATCCGACCTGCTGCCCGAGGGCCTCGAAGACCGGCTGCCGCAAAGCGCGGCCGCCGCTGCGCGTATCGAAAACGCGGTCATGGGCGTGCTTGCTTCGCACGGTTATGACCGTGTGCGCCCGCCCCTGATCGAGTTCGAGGGCAGCATGGCGCGGCGCATGGACGGGCTGAAGACCCGCAACATGTTCCGCTTCACCGATCCGCGCAGTCTGCGCACGCTGGCGCTGCGCGGCGACATCACCGCGCAGGTTGGGCGTATTGCGGCCACCAGCCTTGCCGCTGCACCGCGTCCGCTGCGACTTTCCTACGCCGGGATGGTTGCGCGAATGCTGGGTGATCAGCTCGACCCGCGCCGCGAATGGCTGCAACTGGGCGCCGAACTCGTGGGCAGCGACAGCATCGCTGCGGCCGGGGAGGTGGTCGAGATCGCCATTGCTGCGCTTGGGGCGGCGGGCGCGACGGGCATTTCGGTCGACTTCACGCTGCCCGATCTGGTCGAGACACTGGCGGATAGCGAATATCCGCTCTCGCCCGAGCAGCGCGTTGCGGTTCGCCGCGAGCTTGACGCCAAGGATGCGGGCGCGCTGCGCGAGGTGGGCGGAGAAGCCTATATGCCGCTGCTTTATGCAGCGGGTCCGTTTGGCGATGCGGTCGCGAAACTGCGCGCGCTCGATGCGGGCGGAGCGTTGGCCAGCCGGATAGCGGCGCTGGAGGAGATCGCCGCGCGGGTCGATGGGCGTGCGCGCCTGACGCTCGACCCGACCGAGCGGCACGGCTTCGAATATCAGAGCTGGTTCGGCTTCACGCTCTATGCTGAGGGCTTGCGTGGTGCACTGGGGCGCGGTGGCACCTACAAGATCGGTGGCTCGGGCGAGGTTGCAACGGGGTTTTCGCTGTTCCCCGAAATGCTGGTCGAGGCGGTCAAGGCTGACGAGAAGCTGGGCAACCGGCTGTTCCTGCCGCTCGGCCATGACCGTGCGGCTGCCATGCAAATGCGCGGGCTGGGCTGGCGCACGGTTGCGGCGCTCTCTTCAGATGATGACGGCGCGGCGCTGGGATGCAGCCACGTGCTCGATGGCGGCGAGGCCAAGCCCCTCAGCTAAATCTCGCGCGTAGCCATTCGCGCGCGATCTCGGTAGGGCCATAGTCGGGCCTGCCAAAGCGCCTGCTCAACCGGACGTGCCCCACAATTCCGCGTTCGTCGAACTCGCGCAGACGGGCCCTGTGTCCCGCCCGGTTCAATTCGCGTGCTAGCAAACGCGACTGCGTTTCGCCGCGTTTTGCCTTGGCCGAAAGGATCAGGAACGGCGGTATGGTGGAGCGGCCCTGGCGCACATGGGCGATGGGCGAGACTTTATGGGCATCAACTTTGGCAAAGGCCGGATCGACCAACCGTTTCGCCAGAAAGCGAGACTGCGTGCTCGGGCGCGTCGGATCATAGGCGGCACCGTCGATGGCGAGAACTCCGGCGAGCCGGTTCGGTGCCAGACCATGCGCGCCCAGCAAGATCGGGTCGGTTGCCACCAGCGCGGCAAGATGCGCGCCAGAAGAATGCCCGGCCAGCACGATGCGTCGATCATCCACGCCGAGACGCGGTGCCTCATAAAACAATCTCGCCACCCCAGCGGCGATGTCCTGCGCCATATGGGTCACGTCCACCTCGGGTAAGAGGCGGAAATTGAGCGAGGCAAAATGCCAGTCTTCGCCATGCGCGAAGGGCACTTTTACGTCGCGGGTGCGCCTTGCCTTGTCGCCGAATTGCCAAGCCCCACCATGCACGAAGGCCAGCAGCGGCTTCGCACCATTGCCGCCAGCATGGTGGATATCCAGCGCATGAAGTTCATGCTCTCCATAGCTGAGCGTCTCATTTGGGTTGCGATAGCGCGGCCCGGTGCGCTGTTCGGTTTTCGCGCCATATCCCAGTGCCACGTTCATCAGCGTCTGCAAACGGGGCATGGGTTTAAGAGACTGTCCTAGCGGGAGAAGATTCGCGCCAGGAATTTATCGACCACCGCGGTCGCAGGATAGTCCGTTTCGCCCAATTTGCGGTTGATCTGCGCATGGCCACGCAGGCCGCGTCCGGCAAAGCCCTGCAATTCTGCCGGAGTGCCGTTTTCTCGCAGTGCCTTGGCCAGTGCCTCGCTCTGGGCAGCGGCATCGTCGCGCTGGACATGCAGGATCAGGAATTCCGGCGCATTGGGCGCGGCAGCTTGCAGCGTGGGCGAGAGTGCGCGCTGACGCACCGGGTCGGTGCCGAAAGCCTGATTATATGTCTCGCGCATCAAGGGGTCGGCATGGTCGAGCTGATAGGCAACGTCATAAGCTGCCCCGTCGAGCGGCACGATGCCGGCAATATCGGACAGTTCGAGCCCTGCACCGAGCAGCCATTGCGGGTCGGTGCCGACCAGCGCCACCAGATGCGCGCCCGCGCTATGACCGATCAGCGCGATGCGGCCCTTGTCGAAACCAAGCTTCTCCGCCTTTGTCTGCAGCAAGGCCGCAGCCGCCGCAACGTCTCGCGCCTGATCCTCGACCGTTGCCTCCGGCACCAGCCGGTAATTGACCGAGGCCACGGCGTATCCCTGGGCTTGCCAGTGTTCCAGCTTGGCCGAGCCGCGCATCATCTGCTTGTCCCCGCGCTTCCATCCGCCGCCATGGACGAAGACGACCAGCGGCGCGTTCTGCGTCGCGCCCGCCCAATAATCGATCTGCTGCAAAGGATCGTTGCCGTAAGAGAGCGTGACTGGAGCCATCTCGGGCGCGGTTCGCGCCGCAAGCGGGGCCTGCGTAGCGGAAAAGAGCGGCACACAGGCCGCCAGGGCAAGGGCAATCGGGACAGCAAGGCGCATATTGGTTCCTCCAGCGATGCGACCCGCCAGTGATTCGTAAAAAATTGTTCAGTTTGCCTTTCGTTTTTCTGAATGAGGAGGGATGGGCTGGACGTAGGCGGTCGACCCTCCTAACGCACGCGCTGTTTTTCCAACTCCCTTTTCTCAGGATTCTTGCATGGCCAATGTTACCGTGATTGGTGCCCAGTGGGGCGACGAGGGTAAGGGCAAGATCGTCGACTGGCTGGCCGACCGCGCCGATGTGGTCGTGCGCTTTCAGGGCGGCCATAATGCGGGGCACACGCTGGTCGTGGGTGACACGACCTACAAGCTCAGCCTGCTGCCCTCTGGTATCGTCACCGGCACGCTGTCGCTGATCGGCAATGGCGTCGTGCTCGACCCTTGGGCGCTCAAGGCCGAGATCGAGAAGCTGCGCGGGCAGGGCGTCACCATAACGCCCGAGAATTTCGGCATTGCCGACAATTGCCCGCTGATCCTGCCGGTTCATCGCGACCTCGACGGTCTGCGAGAGGCGGCCGCCGGGCAGGGCAAGATCGGTACGACCGGGCGGGGCATCGGCCCAGCCTATGAAGACAAGGTCGGGCGTCGGGCGATTCGGGTGTGCGACCTGGCCCATTTGACTGAGCTCGACCCCATGCTCGACCGGCTATGCGCGCATCACAATGCGCTGCGGGCGGGCTTCGGCGAAGGTCCTGTGGACCGTGATGCCCTGCTGACCGAATTGACCGCGATTGCGCCCTTCGTGCAGCAATTCGCCCAGCCGGTGTGGAGCCGTCTGCGCGAGGCACGGCGCGAGGGCAAGCGCATCCTGTTCGAAGGCGCGCAGGGTGTGCTGCTCGATGTCGACCACGGTACCTATCCCTTTGTGACCAGCTCGAACACGGTCAGCGGCACGGTGGCGAGTGGATCAGGACTTGGCCCCGGGGCGGCGGGTTTCGTGCTCGGTATCGTCAAGGCCTACACCACGCGTGTGGGCAGCGGTCCGTTCCCGACAGAGCTCGACGACGAAGTGGGCGAGACGCTGGGCCGCAAGGGCCACGAATTCGGCACCGTCACGGCGCGCAAGCGGCGCTGCGGCTGGTTCGACGCGGTGCTGGTGCGCCAGAGCTGCGCCATTTCCGGCGTGCACGGGATCGCGCTGACCAAGCTCGACGTGCTCGACGGCTTCGACACGGTGAAGATCTGTACCGGCTACAAGCTCAATGGGGAGGTGATCGACTACCTGCCGTCGAGCTCCATCGACCAGGCGCGGATCGAGCCTGTCTATGAGGAAATGGAAGGCTGGCAGGAAAGCACCGAGGGCGCGCGCCGCTGGGCCGATCTGCCCGCGCAAGCGATCAAGTATATCCGCCGGATCGAGGAACTGATCGAATGTCCGGCGGCGAGCGTCTCGACCAGCCCCGAACGTGACGATACGATCCTGGTGCGCAATCCGTTTGCGGAGTTATAAGGGGCAATCTGCCCTGACCGGTGACAAGTCAGTCTTGACTTGATCTGCGTTTGTTCTCATCCTGTTCTCAACCTATGAAATGGTCGAATCAGGGGAACTACGCATATGGCCGTCGTCGATTTTGATTATGAAATGGCAGCCGACAGTGCCGGGCTGCCGCTGGCCATTTCGATTTTCGCCGACCGGGCGCGGGTCCGGGACGAAATTTTCGATGATGTGAAAGCGGCTGGTTTCGGGACGCGCGAAGTCGGGGGACTTTCATGCATTCTCGATGGCACACCTGCGGCTCTGGGGGAGATCGTGTTCCTCGATTGCCCCTTGCCCGACGCGGCTGGTCTGGCGGCGCTGGCGCGGCTCGATACGCGTGCTTCGCGTTCGGGAGCGCGGCTGATCGTCTCGACCTCGGTGGATGCTTTGGACGATGTCTTTGCCTGTTGCTGGCAGAGCGGCCCGCAAATCCTGGTCAATCCGACGCGCGGCGAACGGGTGGTGGCGCTCGGGCGCATGCTGGCCGATGCTCGCGGGGGGCGCCTGCGCGAAATGTCCGAAACTGACCGCATGGCCCTGATGCGTCTGACCGAGCAGGTCGGCGAGATTGCCCAGCGGCTCGACCGGATCGGCTCGGG
>DDNW01000049.1:10312-11892 GCA_002341345.1 Erythrobacter sp. UBA2510 | reverse complement strand
GCGTTCGACTTTAACGGCGACTCTCGCGAAGGCCTGCGGATTCCCGTGCAGATGGATACGCAGGTTCGTCAGGCGCGTCCCGCGCTGCCTGATCCGCGACTGGTGCGCCGGATTATCGAACAGCGACAAAAACGTGCGCGGTTTTTCGATGGTGAACTGTTTGCCGACCCGGCGTGGGATATGCTGCTTGATCTGACTGCCGCACGGGCTGAGCATGTGCGTGTCTCGGTCACCTCGCTGTGTATCGCCTCTGGAGTGCCGCCGACCACCGCGCTGCGCTGGATCGGCCAGATGGTCGAGGCGGGGCTGTTCGTGCGGGTCGAGGACGAGAGCGATCGACGCCGCGCCTTCATAGCACTCAGCGACCATGCCGCCGATGCCATGGCGCGCTATTTTGCCGCGCTGGGCCGCGAGGCGCCGCATCTGTTGTAAGTTCGGACCTGCCAGGCGCTCCTAGCGTCGGTTGAAGGCGTCCTGTACCGCTTGCAGCTCGGTGACGCCATTTGCGATCAATAATTGCGCAAGGATGCGCGCCTTGGCCGGGTTGAGAGCGCGGGCAGCGACAAAGCCTTTGGCGTCATCCTCCGGCCAGCGGTCGACCAGCCCCTCGTCGGTGCGCGATGAGCGGACCACCAGCACCCCTGACTGTACCGATTCGGCCAGTGCTGCGAACACGACATCGGGCGCATTGCCTTCACCCGCACCGGCGATGACGATGCCTTGCGAACCAGCCTTGACCGCGCGTTCGACTATGTCTGCGCCCATGCCGGCATGGACATGGAGGATTTCGACGCGCGGGAAAACTTCCGGAAATGCGCAACGCGCGGCCTCGCCAACGCGCCACGGCGGTTGCAGCCAGTCGACAGAGGCGGGATTGGCGAGTGCGACCGGGCCGCGCGGAAAACCGCGAAATGCGTCGGTCCCGCGCGTCCTGCCCTTGCGCGCATCGCGCGCGGCCAGCACCTGATCGCCCATCACCACCAGCACGCCGCGTCCAGCCGCCTCAGGATCGCTGGCGACCCGCACCGCATTGGCGAAATTGCGTAGGCCGTCGGAACCGACCGCATCGGCGGGCCTCATCGCGCCGACGAGCACTAGAGGCTTGCTGGTTGGCAGCGTCTGGTCGAGCAGGAAGGCGGTTTCTTCCGCGGTATCGGTGCCGTGGGTCACGATAATCCCGTCGCAAGCGGGATCGTCCATCGCCGTCACCACGCTGCGATGCAGTTCGCGCCACACCCCGGCATCCATATTGACCGAATCGATGTTCGCGACCTGCCGCCCAACCAGCTTCGCGGGCATTCCCAGCGCGGCAAAGGTGCTGAGAAAATCGGCGATATCGATCTGCCCGGGTCGATAGTCCTTGCGGGTCGCCGAGCCTGCCTGTCCGGCAATCGTGCCGCCGGTGGCCAGGACGAGGAGCGAGGCGTTGTGCATCATTCGGCTCTAGCGGGACGGGACGGGCTGTTCCACTCGTGCATGACAGACCCCTTTCTTGCCGCGACGGCTTCGGCTATGGGCCGCATCCGCAGCAACGCTGCCGGGCGGTTAGCTCAGTTGGTAGAGCATCTCGTTTACACCGA
>DDNW01000049.1:9683-10126 GCA_002341345.1 Erythrobacter sp. UBA2510 | reverse complement strand
GGGTCGGCGGTTCGAGCCCGTCACCGCCCACCATTCCACATTGCATGCGTCACTCGGTGCGCTCGGCGAGCCCTTCCTCGATCGCCGCGCGCGCATCCTCGCTCGCCCAGTCATATCCGCCCATGACCCGCCAGACTTCCTTGCCTTGTGCATCGTAAAGTACGGTCAGCGGCAGCACCGCGCCGCCGCCATAGCTCGCCGCGAGCGCATTGTTCGGGTCGAGCCATTGCGGCAGGTTGGGCAGGTCGCGCTCCTCGAAAAAAGGCACCACTGCCACGGCGCCCTGCAAATCCTCGCTGACGGTCACGACCTGCAACTCGCCCGCCATGTCGGCCGCCAGTTCGTCGAGCAGCGGCATTTCGACCACGCATGGGGCACACCATGTGGCCCAGAGATTGAGCAGCACCGGCTCGCCCACTTCGGCCAGTGCCAGCCTGTTGCCC
>DDNW01000049.1:3315-9589 GCA_002341345.1 Erythrobacter sp. UBA2510 | reverse complement strand
AATGCCAGCCTGTTGCCCTTCGGGTCGGTCAGCGTGATTTCCGGGATCGGCTCTCCGGCGAGGTGGCGGTTGATCACTCCGGTCAGCGACGCAGTCGAGGGAGTGCCGGCATCGGCGCCGCCAATCACCAGTTCCCCGGCTGCTGCTTGCGTGGCCTCCGGCTCCCCGGTATCGCACCCGGCAAGAAGGCAGGCCGCAGACCCGGCAGCCAAGAGAAAGCGAAACGAACCTTTGAGCACGAACAAGGCCTCCAGCACGATGTGGGGTGGACGTTTCGCCGAGGGGCCCTCGGCGATTATGCGCGAGATCAACGCGTCGATCCCCTTCGACAAGAATCTCTGGCAACAGGATATAGAGGCCAGCCGCGCCCATGTCGCCATGCTTGGTGCCTGCGGGATCGTGACGAGCGAGGACGCCGAGACGATCCTTGGCGGGTTAGGGACGGTCGCGGGCGAGTATGAGCGCGATGGCGTACCCGAGGACTGGGACCTCGAAGACATCCACATGACCACCGAATCGCGGCTCGCCGAGCTGATCGGGCCGGTCGCGGGGCGGCTGCACACCGCGCGCAGCCGCAACGACCAGGTGGCGACCGATTTCCGCCTCTGGGTGCGCGACACGATTGATCAGACGGACGCGGCGCTCGAACAATTGCAGTGCGCGCTGGTCGAGCGGGCGGACGAACATTCCGCCTCGATCATGCCCGGTTTTACCCATCTCCAGACCGCGCAGCCGGTAACGCTCGGCCATCACCTGATGGCCTATTTCGAGATGATCCGGCGCGACCGCTCGCGTTTTCACGACGCGCGGGCACGGTTGAACCAGTGCCCGCTCGGCAGCGCGGCGCTGGCGGGCACCGGTTTTCCCATCGACCGCGAGATGACTGCGCAGGCGCTCGGCTTCGATGCGCCGACCGCCAACAGCCTCGATGCCGTGTCCGACCGCGATTTCGCGATGGAATACCTGACTGCGGCTGCGCAATGTTCGCTGCATCTGTCGCGTCTGGCAGAGGAATTCGTGATCTGGGCGAGCCAGCCATTCGGCTTCGTGAAATTGCCCGACACGCTTTCGACCGGTTCCTCGATTATGCCGCAGAAGAAGAACCCCGACGCAGCTGAATTGGTGCGCGGCCATGCGGGCCGGATTGTTGGCTGTTCGACGGCGCTGATGGTGACGATGAAGGGTTTGCCGCTCGCCTATTCAAAGGACATGCAGGATGACAAGCCGCCCGTCTTCGAGGCGGCGAACCTGCTCGGCCTCTCGATCGCGGCGATGACCGGCATGGTTGCCGATTGCACTTTCGTGACTGAACGAATGCGGCAGGCGGCGGAGTTGGGCTATGCCACTGCGACTGACCTTGCTGACTGGCTGGTACGTGAGGCGGGCATACCGTTTCGCGAGGCACATCACATTACCGGCGCGGCGGTGAAGCTGGCAGAGAAGAATGGTGTCGCGCTCGACCAGCTGTCACTGGATGAATTGAAAGCCATCGACGCACGGATTGACGAGCGGGTTTTTGCTGCACTGTCGGTCGATGCGTCCGTGGCCTCACGCGCCTCGCTCGGCGGGACAGCGCCCGAGCAGGTCCGCAAGCAGGTGGCGCTGGCGCGCGACTATCTGGGGCAAAGAGCATGAGCCGCGCAGTCCTCGGCCTGCTGATGATTGCGGCACTCGGCGCATGCGGCAAGCCGGGTGACCTCGAGCCTGCCGCTGGGGCGAATTTGCCACCTGCACCCTACGGCGCCAGCGAACCGCGCACGCCGGAGGAATTGCTCGAGCTGCCGCCGCTTGCCGCGCCGGAACGCAGCGTCGAACTGCGCCGTGAATCCGAAGAGCGCGAGGACGATCCGTTCGACCTGCCGCCCGAAGGCTAGGAACCGGACCGGGGCGGATGGCGAACCTGCTGGACGGTCGGCTGACGCCGCTTCTTACCCATTTGCGCGCCTGCCGGGCCGCCTATCTGTTGTCTCTGTGCCTGCTCAGCGTCCTCGTGTGGCTTATTGCTGCGCCAGATATCTCGAGCATGGGCAATACGCTCGATATAAAAGGGGCGACAGACGACGATCTTTATCGGGCGATTGCCGAGCGCATGGCCGATGGCGATGGCTATTATTCGGCCGCTGCGGCTGAGCATCGGGTTGGCCAGTATCCGATGGTCCCCTTTTACACCGTCCGTACACCGCTGCTCGCATGGCTTGAGGCGGGGCTGGGCCGCGATGTAGTCCGGATGTTGGGCGGCCTGCTGACGCTGGCCGGGGCAACGGCATGGGCAATGCGCCTGCACAAATCGGGTTTCGTCGCTGCCGAAGTGGTCGCAGCCTTCCTGCTTTATGCGCTGGGCGGGTTTTATTTTCTTGCCGCCGCTCTGCCCTTGCACGAGGCATGGGCTGGGGCATTCGTCAGCCTTGCCGCGGCACTTTATCGTCCGGACAAAGCAGGCTGGGCGGTGGCGCTGGCGGTAATAGCGACTTGTTTGCGTGAATTCGGTCTGATGGCGCTTTGCGCGGGATTGGCGCTGGCGCTCATGCGCCGTGACTGGCGCGAGACGTTGCTCTGGCTAGCAGGGATCGGGGCAGTAGCCTGCCTTTATGCCGGTCATGCCTATGCAGTGATGCAGGTGAGGGCGGCCGACGACATAGCCTCGCCCGGATGGTTCGGCTTTCAGGGACCGGCCTTCGCGCTCTTCAATGCGACGGGGTATTCGATGTTGCGTCTGTTCGACCGGGTTGCGGGCGGTGCGATCCTGATCGTCGCACTGTTTGGCTGGTCGGCTGCCGGGCGCGGAGGCAGGCTGATGTTCCTCTTCGGGGTTGGCGTATTGCTGCTGGTCGGCCTGATCGCGCGTGGCAATAATGGCTATTGGGTACTGCTACTGTTTCCGTGGATTCTGGCAGGTCTCAGCTTCCTGCCGCGCATGGTCCTTACGGCTGTTCTGTCGTTTCGAACGTTCCACAAGCGCTGAGCACAGTCTTTCGCATCCCTCTTGCCCTTCGCCAATCGCTTCACTAGGGCAACTGACGTTGCATATATGCGTGTTTGAAGAGGGCACAGGAATGAGCGATATCGCTGACCGCGTGAAGAAGATTGTTGTCGAACATCTCGGCGTTGAGGAAGACAAGGTAACTCCCGATGCCAGCTTCATCGACGATCTGGGCGCAGACAGCCTCGACATTGTCGAGCTGGTGATGGCTTTCGAGGAAGAATTCGGCGTAGAAATCCCCGACGATGCTGCCGAGAAGATCAACACCGTCGGTGATGCCAACAAGTACATTGAAGAGCACACCGACTAAGGTTGGGACAACCGGCCCGCACCGGCTTAGGACCGGCGTTCGCAAGGGCCGGTATTCCCTGCTGGACGGGATAGGAAGGCTCGGCCGGTGGAGGCTGGGCCTTTCTTGATTTTGGAGAGCGATAATGCGTCGAGTGGTCGTTACCGGACTGGGTCTCGTCACCCCCCTGGGGGCGGATGTCGAGACGACATGGGCGAACCTGATTGCGGGTAAGAGTGGTGCTGGACCTATCACTAAGTTCGATGCGTCGGACCAGAAATGCACCATTGCCTGCGAGGTCAAGCCTGCCGATCACGAATACGGCTTCGACCCGAACAAACGCGTCGATTTCAAGATCCAGCGACAGGTCGATCCGTTTATCGTCTTTGGTATCGATGCGGCAGGTCAGGCGCTTGAAGATGCAGGCCTGACCGAGATGGACGAGGCGACAAAGGTGCGGGCTGGCTGCTCGATAGGCTCCGGTATCGGCGGCCTGCCAGGGATCGAGAGCGAATCGCTGGTGCTGGCCAATCGCGGTCCGGGCCGGGTTTCGCCGCATTTCGTCCATGGGCGCCTGATCAACCTCATCAGCGGCCAGGTTTCGATCAAATATGGTCTGATGGGGCCCAATCACGCTGTGGTCACGGCGTGCTCGACCGGCGCGCACTCGATCGGTGATGCGGCGCGCATGATCCGTGACGACGATGCCGACATCATGCTGGCGGGCGGTGCGGAATCGACGATCTGCCCGATCGGCATCGCCGGATTCGCGCAGGCCAAGGCGCTGAACATGAGCATGAACGACCGGCCCACTGAGGCCAGCCGTCCCTATGACAAGGGCCGTGACGGCTTTGTCATGGGCGAGGGGGCGGGCGTCGTCGTGCTCGAGGAATACGAGCATGCCAAGGCGCGCGGTGCGAAGATCTATGCCGAGGTCGTGGGTTACGGCCTGTCGGGCGATGCCTATCACGTCACGGCACCCCACCCGGAGGGCAAGGGCGCTGAGCTGGCGATGCGCATGGCGCTCAAGAAATCCGGGCTGGGCGCTGGCGATATCGATTATGTCAACGCTCACGGTACCTCGACCATGGCCGACACGATCGAACTGGCGTCGGTAAAGCGCGTGCTCGGCGATGACCTCAGCGGCGCTTCGATGAGCTCGACCAAATCCGCGATCGGCCACCTGCTGGGCGGCGCGGGCGCTGTGGAGGCAATTTTCTGCATCCTGGCGATCCGCGACCAGATCGTCCCGCCGACGCTCAATCTCGACGATCCCGACGAAGGGACCGAAGGCGTCGACCTGGTGCCCAAGGTGGCCCGCAAGCGTGAAGTCCGCGCGGTTCTCAACAATTCCTTCGGTTTTGGTGGGACCAATGCCTCGCTGGTGATGAAGCGGGTCGACTGACATGCGGCGGCTTGCCCTGCTGGGCGGCCTCCTGCTCGTCGCTGGCCTGGCCGCGCTGACGTGGTTCGCCGGCGGCTGGTGGGGTGGCTCTCGGGTCGAGGAGGATACGCAGTTCATCGTTGCCTCTGGTTCGTCGCTGACCGCCGTCGCGCGCCAGCTGGAGGAGGAGGAGCTGATCGCCTCCGCTGACGACTTCCTGCTACACGCCAGGGTCTTTGCTTCGGACGATCCGATCAAGGCTGGTGAGTTCCTGCTACCCGCCGGTGCCAGCCCCGCAGCGATCCTCGAAACCTTGCAGCATGGCGATGTTTTTCTGCGCTTCGTCACCATCCCCGAGGGCACGCCCTCGATCATGGTCCACGAGGCGCTGATGGCCGAGCCACTGCTGACCGGCGAGGTCGCGGTGCCGGAAGAAGGTTCAGTCCTGCCCGAGAGCTACGACTTCGAGCGGGGGGAGCCGCGCTCCGCCGTGCTTGCCCGGATGCAGGCGGCGATGACCGAAACACTTGCCGAGCTATGGGAGGCCCGCTCCGAGAACATCGCCGTGACGTCCCCGCGCGACGCGGTGATCCTCGCCTCGGTGGTCGAGAAGGAGACGGGTGTCCCGGAAGAACGCCGCATGGTCGCCGGCCTCTATTCCAACCGTCTGCGTTCAGGGATGATGTTGCAGGCTGATCCGACGATTATCTATCCGATCACCAAGGGTAAACCCCTCGGGCGACGTATTCGCCGCTCAGAGATCGATGCCGTGAACGGCTACAACACCTATTCCATGGTGGGCCTGCCGGTCGGGCCGATCACCAATCCGGGCCGAGAGAGCATTGCCGCAGTGCTCAACCCCGCCGAGACGGACGCGCTCTACATGGTCGCGGATGGGTCGGGCGGACACGCCTTTGCCGCGACGCTGGCCGAGCATAATGCAAATGTCGAAAAGTGGCGCCAGTATCGTCGCGAGAAAGGCATTTGAGCGATCCGCTGATCGTAACCGCCGAACTGCCGCAGGACCTCTATAGCTGGGCGACGCAGCTCAGGGCGCAGCATTTTCCGCCTGAACGCAATTATCTGAAGGCGCATGTCACGCTGTTTCACGCGCTGCCACCGTTCTGCCGTGACGAGGCCGGTGAAGCGCTGGCCCGACTGGCCGGAGCAAACGCGCCCGTTCCTGCGCGGCTCGACAGTATCATGAATCTGGGGCGGGGGACGGCGCTCAGGATCGAGAGCCCGGCCATGCTCGACCTGCGCGCCGAACTGGCGCATCGATTTCACGGCCTGCTGACGCCGCAGGACGAACACTCTCCGCGTCTCCACATCACGGTTCAGAACAAGGTTACGCCCGCCGAGGCAAGGGAGCTGCAGGCGCAACTTTCCGCGTCTTTTGCCCCACGTGATTTCGAGTTTCGTGGGTTCGAGCTTCACACCTATCGCGGCGGGCCGTGGGACTTCGAAAAGCGCTGGCGGTTTCGCGGTTGACCAAGGGGGAAGCGCAGCCTAAATGGCGCGCCTTGCCAGCGCCCGGAGCCCCTTTTCTGCAAGAGGTTTACGGTGCCCGGACAGACCGGATGGCGGAGTAGCTCAGGTGGTTAGAGCAGCGGAATCATAA
>DDNW01000049.1:0-3215 GCA_002341345.1 Erythrobacter sp. UBA2510 | reverse complement strand
CATAATCCGCGTGTCGGGGGTTCGAGTCCCTCCTCCGCTACCATTCCTTGATCCGGAAGCTTCCACTAGCTTCCGCATTTTCCCAAAAATTGAAAGAAAAGCAGAGGGTTGCGGGTGATTCGCATCCGCATGGGCCCATGGCCTTCCACATGCAGCCAGATTTGGTGTGGGGGTATTTTGGGGGTATTTTGGGGGTATTTTCGCGGAATATTGGAAAGGAGCGATACCCCCAATGCTTCTTATGGAGATTCAGGCCCGAAGTTCCAAGCCACGCGAGCGCGTCTACAAGCTGGCCGACGGGGAGGGCTTGTTCCTGTTCGTCCAGCCGAACGGGTCAAAGTTATGGCGGATACTACAGTGGGCAAACCGTGCACGGCTTCCGGGGCCTGACGAGTACCTAAACCAATGAGCAGTTCGTCGAGTTGGGCAAGCCGCCCATGTGGATCAGGAAATACCATTAGTATTGGTTCGAACTGCGACTCGCGCATTCGGAGAAGAATGGAGTACGTGGAGCTTACAATGCCGCTGAATAGCGGGCTCCCCGGCAGCGGATGATGCAGCACTGGGCGGATTATCTGAGCGGTGGGAAGCTGATCGACATCAAAAAGGCAGCCAAGCGGGCAGCCTGATTACGATGGCGTGGATCAGAGCGGTCCAATCCAGTCGGCGTGCAAACGATCTCTGCCTGCGTCAATCACCGCCAATCCGACGAATTCACATTCGGGTTCGTCGCTCTAGATGATCAGACGGCTGCGTCAGTTGTGGTCAGCAACATTTCGCGTCTACCGCAGCTTAACGTCCCAGACACGCGTATTCGACCCGCAGTCGCAATGCCCCTGTTCAACAACGCCAATGGCGCAGCACTTCGCGCACATAGACCGGCGTCTCGCCATTGTGTGGAATACCGCCGACGCGCTCGACGGCACCAGGACCAGCATTGCAGGCGGCGACGGCGAGATGAACTCCCCCAAGACTTGTCGAGCATCTGGCGTAGGCATTGGGCTGCACCGAAAATGTTCGCCATAGGATTGAAGCGATTTGAAACGCCAGGGTCCCGCGCTGTCAGTGATCCAGACGCGTTATTGCCATATTGTCCGGAATACCCTGGGCGACCTGTGCGAACCACACGCAGGGCGTGACGCTGTGGCTGGGCTCAACGATGTCGTCCTAGCCGCCAGAGCCACCTTCGAAGATTATTTTTGGCTGCCTCTTCGGCGAGGACAAACCGGTGGGCCGGTGCGACAGGCCTGAGGTCGGGCCATAGCTCATTCCGACAGCCAGCTGACAACGTCTTCCAGCGTGGCCCGGCGTGACCGGAAGTTGTTGGCGGGGTGGGACATGTCAGCATAGCCGAACGATGCACCGCATACCACGGCGCGGTTGGCGGGAATTTCGAAGAAATCGCGCAATAACGGGCTGTAGCTGGCAAAGGCAGCCTGCGGGATCATCGCGATACCCAGCGACTCGGCCGCCAGCAGTAACGTGCCGAGATAACTGCCGCAGTCGAGCACGCCATAAGTGCCCAGATCGCGCTCGGTCGTGATGACCAGCGCATGGGGTGCGCCGAACATGCGGAAGTTCTCCAGCGCCTGTATCCCCGATGCCTTGCGGTCGCCATATTCGATGCCGACTGCTTTGTAGAGCTGCCAGCCGACCTCGCGCTGCCGTTCCTTGTAAACGCCGGTGTAGGCTGCAGGGAAGTCAAAGTCCGATGCTCGCCGCATCTTGCGAGCGGCGGCATCGGCCGTGGCCCGCCCGTAGAATGCCTCGCGAAACCGTTCGGTCGCGTTGCCCTCGGTTACATGCACTTGCCACGGCTGGCTGTTGCACCACGATGCTGCACTTTGCGACAGTGCGAACATCGTCTGGATGACATCGTGCGGCACCGGATCGTCGAGATAGGCACGGCAGCTGAAGCGGTCAGTCAGCAATTGCGAAATAACCCTCGCATGGTCAGTCATGCCTGGTGCATCGTTCAGCAGTTCACGCTCGACCGAAGGCATCATTCAACTCCCAGATTAGCAGAGGATATTGGCAAGCTGCTGCCGCCATGACCAGCATATTGCGAACCCCCGGCACTTTATTGATGGCGGTGCCGCGAAGGTGGTGGACCGCCTCGGCGACGTCGTTCATACCGTGGATATAAGCCTCGTCCAACTGGCCGTCATGCCTGTTGATCGGCAGCTTGCCGCCGAGTCGAAGACGTGAAAAGCAAAAAACGCTAGGCCGATCGCAGCCTGCCGCTCGCCTGCATGACGGGGCGCCCATCACCGGCAAAAGCCGCCAGCTCGATCGTTTCCGCTTGTCTCATGACAAGATGCAGCGGTTCACCACAAATTGCAGGAGAGAGGCCGCGAAATGAAAATTCGGCGAGTTTGTTGTCGCCCAGTTGACGGCGTACGAGATCGAGCAAGAGCGATGCGGTCAAAGGTCCATGCACCACAAGTCCGCGATAGCGTTCGGCATCCCTGGCATAGGGTAGATCGTAATGTATGCGATGGCTGTTGAAAGTCAGCGCAGAATAGCGAAACAGCAACGCTTCGGAGGGGATGATTGTTCTTTGCTCGCGCCAGGGGGCAGGATCAAATGCGGCATCGCTGCCAGGCGGTGGCGCAAGTGGGGCATCGAGTGGAGCCGCATCACGATAAACGATCGTCTGGACTTCGCTGATCGCGCATACCCCATCACAATGTGTTTCGTGCGCGATATCCACAAAGACAAGGTGACCTGAGGCACCGATCTTCTCGGTCACCGATCTGATTGTCGAATGGCGCGCGATAGTACCGCCGACCTGCAAGGGATGGACGAAATCAACCGAGCTACCGGCCCACATTCGCCGCGGCAGAGGCACAGGAGGTAGGAAGCTGCCCGGTCCGCCATCGCGGCGCGGATGGCCGTCGGCTCCCAGCATCGCGGTGGATGCATTGGGCAAAGCGAGGCACCAGTGGAGACCTTGGGGGACAACGCCGCCTAGTGGAGCTGCGCGGTCAAACGTCGCAAGCCAGCGGCTTGCCAGTCCTTCGCTGATGCAATCTTCCTTGAATTCGCTGCGCCCAATCCAGGCGTCCCATTTGCCCACGGTTACGTCAGCGCCGGATCTTTACGCGGGACTGTTTGGGTGATTTGAAACAGTGCGAGCTGTGCAGGGTCAGTATTGTTGCAACTCCTGGACAATGCGCAAAAATCCCTCTCTATTGCATCTTCAGCCAGGTCGC
>DDNW01000156.1:14531-41796 GCA_002341345.1 Erythrobacter sp. UBA2510 | reverse complement strand
TGGAGAGCCGTCCACAGCATCATAAGCGGAATGTCCGGTTTGAGAACTTAGGACCGAAGAGCGGTTATTGCGCATGCGTCACAACAGCAGGCTTATTCGCAACTTACGCTAGCTTCCTATTGCCTAAAAATCTAAGTGCGCTTCCTAAATTGGCAGCGTACTTCACCGCGTCCCAGCTTCTTCGCGAAGCGCCGGTAGTCAGAATGCTCTCTTTGCCAGCGACCTGCCAAGATGGCCACGTGCACCTTGGCCTTCTTGGCAACGAGTTCCAATTCCTCGGTACTCATTTCTGGCGTGACGTATTTCTTCCAAATATTCGCTGGGATAAGCGCATCCTGCGCGAAAAGGTCGGCTTCCTCCTCGATCTCCTCCGAGCTCCTCAGATCAAGATCGTCGAGTATGAGAGGCGTATCCTCCGCCAGATGTTCGGACACATGGCAGAATTCGTGGAGGAGCGTGAACCAGAAGTTGTCTATGCGATCGTGCCGCAACGTCATGGCTATGATATCAGCCCCGTCTTTGCCGCGCATGGCAGCCCCATCCAAATAGGTGCCGGGAAGATGATCTAGCGTGACGAGGACGATGCCCCACTCGCGAAGAAGCTCTCGCGCTTTCTTCGGACCGTCTGGAAGCGTGCTGAGCTGTGCCAGCTTTCGACCTGCCGCGGCTCCCCGCATCTTCTTCTTCGGCTTGGACACCTTTGCCTGATCCGCGAAATGACGCACGGCCGCCAGCCAAGCCGTTAGTGCGGCCTGATCTGTTTTTGCGTTGGTGCGCTCGGTGCGCGACTTGCGCAGGAAGGCCGGCACGTGATCCGGTCCGGCCATCCGGACCATGAAGGCCTCAAATCCCTCTTTCGCTTTCATCACCCCGAGATCGCGAAGTTTCTTAATCGCATTTGCAGAAGGTGCTTCGATCGCAGTCTCTTGTTGCGAGACATCCTCCTTGATGAGGGCGTCAGCTGGTATGCCAAGATGACGGTTAAGGGCTCGGATCATATCCAGCGATAGGGATCTCGTGCCAGACAAAACTTCAGAGACACGGGAACGCGATCCGATGAAGGGTTCGAGGTCCCGAGAGGTCAGCGATGCCTGCTTCATACGAAAGCGTATTGCGGCCAACGGGGAGGGAGCCTCAATCTCGTAGTGCTTGCGCTCATAGTCCTCAAGCACAAGAGAAAGCAGCTCGATTTCCTCTCCCGGTCCGCCAGAAGCGACCAACTCGGCTAGCCGTGCCGTCATCTCCTCATACTGAGCCTCGGAGCGCACGGTCTTCACGAGACTCACTTGCGCCGCCCTGAATTTGCGGCGGTCGCAGCCGCCAATCGATATTTTGCGCTCGCTCCAGCGTATTCCACCACGCTAACGCTCCTCTCGTAGTCTATAATGATCACCGCACAATGGCGCTCGTCAAGGTCGATGATGACCCGGCGCCCCTCAATACGCGCTTCTGGAAAGGCCCGCTTAAGGCTCTTCGAAGATTTCCACGATGCCGCTTCAACCTCGGCGGCCAATGCGCGCAAGTCATCTTGCAGCTTTTCATCCGCAACCTCGGCCAGACGCAAAAATAATGGTCGTCCAATCAATCTCATTCCCTGATCGCATAGCCCGACATTTTTCGCAAGTATAATTGTTCCCATTTCGGGAACGTTGATGGTTGCGAATCGCTGCGGATCGTGAGATTATAAAAGCGTTCCCGATTTGGGACCGTAAAGGAGCTTGGCAATATGGATGCCATGAAGAATACCGGTGAGTCCGCGCATCAGTTCGCCGGCACCGACCTCGCGTCCCGCAATCGGACCAGCGGCGATGCCGAGCCAACCAATCGCCAGATCGCCCACTCCGTGCGAGCCGATACACCAGTCTCCTCTCGTCCGAACGCGCTTGCCAGCGAAGCCGACATTCTGCTCGCTGATGTGCTCGCCGGGGTTCAGCTCCCGCCATCGCAATATGCGGTGGCCGAGCAACGGTATAATACACTCGGCGAATGGGTGGAGCGCGATGGCAGTCCGCTGAAAGGGCGTGTTCGGCGGGTTTACGGTCAAGGCGGTGCCGCGCAGGGATCATCCGTAGCCTCGCGCGCGACCAACGATGAGTTCGATATCGATGCCATGCTGGAGCTTGATCCTGAAATCGATCGTGGACCCGCATTTGTGCTGGACCTGCTCTACCATACCATCCGTGGCGAGCCGGGCTCGCGCTACTACAAGGTAACGACGCGCTGCACGCGCTGCGTCCAAGTTCAATATGCCGACAAGATGCATGTCGACCTAACCCCGGCAATTCTGCAGCTCGGAACCCTGGCGCGGCAGAGCACTATCTTCCACCACCGCGTCGAGGAGCCGAACAATCCCGGCAAGCGCGTCACAGCCAATCCGTTCGGCTTCACCGAATGGTTCAAGGAACAGACTCCGCCCGAACCCTTGTTCGTCATCGCGGTCGATAGTGCGCGGGTACTGGCTAAACGCGCCGACGTCGAGCCGCTGCCAGCTCAGGTGGGACCGCATGGCATGTCGCGCGCCCTCGCCAGCCTCCAGCTTATCAAACGGTTCCGCAATCTGCGCTATGATCTGCGTGATCGTCGCTGCCCGCCGAGCGTGCTGCTGGCCAAGCTAGTGGCAGGCTTTCGCGCCTCCAGCCCTACTTTTGCCGAAGCATTGCTGGAGCATGCAGTCGCTTTGCGCGACCGTTTCGCATATCACGTCAACAGTAGCACCTACATCCATGAGACCAACCCACGCTGCGAGGCAGATGTGTTGACAGATCGTTGGCCGGGCAGCGGTTATGACCAATCGCTCTGGCTTGGCGATCTCAACCATCTGGTCCGCCAGCTCTATCGCTACGTCCATGACGAAGTGACGCTTCGGGAGCGCCAGGAAATCCTCGCCGAATTGTTCGGTGAACATGCTGCCGGGGAAGCGGTCCGTGCTTTCGCCGACCGGATGGGTCGGGCCAAGGAACTGGGCGAAAGCCGGTACCAGAAGCACACTGGGAGACTCGTCTTGCCGACAATGGCTGCAGCGACCAGCTCGCAGGCCCACGCAACGCCGCAAACCTCTTTTTATGGCGGCACTCGATGGCGCGACTGACCAACAACGCGCCGCCGCTCCCTCTGTGGCAACAGGATCGCCTGCTGAGGCGTGACTGGCCCTTCCGCACCGTCCTGCTGGGAGACGATCTCGCGCTGTGGCGCGGCCGAGTGTATGGTTTGTCGCAAGGCTACGAAGTATCGATCCTCTATGTGCGCCGGCACTTCCAGCAGGGCTTCGAATATGCCCATGCGTGGTTTCCGGAAGTACGCATACTCTCACCCCGCATCGAGCGGCGTGCGGAAGATCCCGACACGCCGATCCCGCATGTCTACGATGAGCCGGACGATCCTAACCTCTGCCTATTCGATCCCGCCTGCGGAGGATGGGACACCTCGCAAGCGATCGGCGCGACGACCGTGCCCTGGATTGCCGAATGGCTGCGCTTCTACGAGGCGTGGCAAGCGACAGGCATTTGGCATGGCGGCGGCCGCGACCATGGCGCCTCGCAGCCTCTGGAAGCCTTTGGCAACGGACGGTCAGGATGGCAGCGGAAGCTGCAACGGACCAGCACGGTCACGGGAATGCACACAAGTCGCCTGACCATCGCCACTATCAAGCAGCGTCAGTCCGGAACGGTCGATCGGCGGATGCTGGCCGATCGGCTTCGCGACATCGATTTCTCGCGGTTGCGTAATCCGATCAACGATCCCGTTCCCGAACTGCTGGTGAGGGCCGCATGACCCGCATCATCAAGGGCAAGGGGCGCGCGGCAGTCCGGGTGTCCGAGAAAAACCGCTTGATCCTGTGGACCCGAGCTGGTGGCAATTGCCAATATTCTGGCTGTAACAAACCCCTGCTCGGCGACATCATTTCTGGCGCTGAGAAGCTCAACACCTCCTATATCGCGCACATCGTCGCAGCTGCGCCCGACGGTCCGCGTGGCGACCCGGTCCGTTCCCATGCGCTGGCCGACGACATCAACAACCTGATGCTGCTTTGTGACGTGCACCACCGCCTGATTGATCGCGAGGAGGTTGTGGGTCACCCTGAAGCGCGGCTTCTCGAGATGAAAACAGCACATGAAGCTCGGATAGCGCTAGTCACTGCGATTGATGCTGACCGGGCCACGCACCTACTCCATTATGCCGCGCGCATCGGGGAACATGATTGTCCGGTCTCTGCTACGCACAGCCGGGCAGCGGTGTTACCGGCGCGCTATCCACTTGGCCATCCGCTAACGCTTGAGCTCAAAGACTCCAGCTTCAGTGAGAATGACGCTGCTTATTGGCAATTTCAGCGTGACCATCTCGCTCGGCAGTTCGAATTGCGGGTGGGTGAACGTCTCCGCCAAGGCGAAATTCGACATGTGAGCGTGTTTGCGATCGCGCCACAGCCCCTACTGATCCAGCTTGGCAGCCTGCTAAGCGATATCGCCGATGTCGATGTGCGCCAGATTTCGCGCGAACCCAAAGGCTGGGTGTGGCGCGAAAATTGGCCGCCGATCACCTTTCTCGATCGCCGAGCCGAACCACGAACCACGCCAAAGGTGGCGTTAAACCTGGGCATCAGCGCCACGATTGATGACGAACGGATCAGCAGCGTGCTTGGAGGCGACGTACCAATCTGGGCGATCGAGGCAAAGAGCCCCGGCAATGACATTCTGGGCCGCCCCGAATGCCTTGCGGCGTTCCGTACGCTGCTCCGGCAGACTTTCGCATCAATTCGTCTCGCACATGGTGATGATGCCGAGATTCACGTCTTTCCGGCGCTGCCCGTCGCAATGGCGATCGAAGTCGGTAGGGTGTGGATGCCAAAGGCAGATTTGCCGCTAATCCTGTGGGACGAACGCCGCGACCAGGGTGGCTTTCAACAACGGCTGGTGATCGGTCGATGAAGGTGATGAGTAAGGTCTATCGGATCTTAAGTCGTCAAACGCACGAAGGCGGTTGTCCATCGATTTCAGTTCCAAAAAATCTTGCCCCAAAGAAGGGCCTGTTGATGCCCTTGAGCTCAGGGAAAAATGATGCCGCGTAATCTGATTCTACTGCTCGATGGCACCAGCAACGAGGTCAAGGATAACCTGACCAACGTCGTAAAGCTCTATCGCTGCGCAGAACGGAGCGATAGTCAGCGCGTCTTCTATCACCCCGGCATCGGCACCGTCCCGCTAACCACCGACTGGAGCCCTGCCGCGCAAAGCGCGATCGCGGCCTTCGGGCTCGCAACAGGCTGGGGTCTCGATGACAATATTCTCGTCGCCTATCGCTATTTGATCGACAACTATCAGCCAGGCGACCGGATCTTCTTGTTCGGCTTCAGCCGGGGCGCTTATACTGCCCGCGCAGTCGCGGGTCTGATCCATCTGGTCGGTCTCCTCGAAACCGATCAGCTCAACGTCGCCGAATATGCGCTCAAGGCCTATAAACGCGCGGACCGCGAAGACCGGCTCGACATCGCTTGGCAGTTTCGCCGTGTGATTGGCGGACGACGTGTGCCGATCCATTTTTTGGGAGTGTGGGACACGGTCGCCTCGGTATTGGTCCGTCCGGGGTTGCTGCGATTTCCCAGCCAGTCTTTCCTGCCGTACACTAAGTCCAATCCGAGCGTACGCGTATTCCGGCAAGCCGCTGCGATTGACGAGCGTCGTCGGATGTTCCGGCTCTACAACTGGACCCCGGGCCAGAACTTCAAACCCGATCCGTTCGCCAATACCGAAGGTTTGCAGGACCAGCAGACCGTCTGGTTCGCTGGGGACCATTCCGATGTTGGTGGTGGCTGGGCCGAGACCGAAAGTCAGGTCGCCAAGTTTCCGCTGATCTGGATGGCCCGAGAAGCACAGGAGCACGGCCTTGAAATCAACGAGTCACTGTTCAATCATCTAGCCGAGGGCGCTCCTCTGCCGGGCGGCAAACGCATGTATGTCGCTCCTAATGCAAATGGCAAAATCCACAATTCAATGACCATCGCTTGGAAACCGCTGGAATATCTGCCCAAGAACCGGAGCTGGAAGCGCTTCCCTGACAAGGTGTCGGGCAGGGGCTACTATCTACCGTGCGCGGAACCGCGTAAAATTCCCGAAGGCGCGCTGCTCCATCATTCGGTGATCGAACGGATGGCAGAAGGTTATAAGCCGGTCAATCTTCCCACCGAGTTCTCGACTGTGCCGCCAGACCCCGGACAAACTGACACGATTAAGGACGAAGAATGATTGATCATCTCGAAATCGCTCAATCGGGATATTTTCACCAGCGTAAACGCCGCCTGTCGAACGAAGCGATCAATCGCCTCTTCACGACGATTCGCGCCCAGGCTCGACGGCCTTCGCAGAATTTGTTCCGAGTCGATCGGGCCGTGCTTGACGATGCCCGCTACTCAGCGATCTGCTTCTCGCACGAACGCGATGTGTCCTTCCTTGCACCTGAAGCCGAAGCTGTCGAGCGTGTCTATGGCTATGTGCTGATTGTCGAGCACGGCCCCTACATTGCGGTGTTCAAGTCAGGGCTTGATTTGCCTTCAGCATTCAAAACCGCCCATCTTGGCAAGGTCGCAAACGAGCGGATCGAGCGCGCGATCGCCCAGCAGGATGCGGTGTTCGAGAAGCTGCGGCTGCGCAATATGTCGATCTCGCCGCTCGCGCTACGTTCGAAATCTCTCGAGGCCCGCGATCTCGAGAACACCGTCGCGACCAGCAGCGCCAGCCGTTTCATTCCCCAGGCCTATAGCGTGCGGCGCGGGGATGGCGTCTATTCCGCCACGCCGACCACCGGCCGAATTTCACGGCGCGCCGACCGCTCACGGGCCGAAGCGATCGTCGCCTGGGCCATCCAAATCTCGGAACTGCTTCAGGCCGATGACGGGGCGGTTGCTGGGTTTATTCGAGGATTTGCGCGCCCAATCGAACTGACCACGCTTCCAGCTGATATTCGACCAACCTTTGTTGGCATCGATACGATGGGCCTAGCTGATAGGTTGTTCAATGCCGATGACGGGGTCCGCTTGGTCCGAGAGGGAGCAAACGGTGCGGAGGAGCTGCTGCAAGCTGAAGCCGAGGCCGTACTTTCTGCACTCGAGCCAGCATTTCCGGTCGTGCGCCGCCGCCGTTTGCTCGAAGTGCGCGCTGAAGACGGCGTTACCCCGATCGCCACGCTGCGTATCGGCGCAACGCGCATCGGACTGCGAAAGCTAGATGTCCCGCAAATTGCCGGAATTTCGGTCGAGAAGCGCAGCCTGCCCCTGGGAGAGGACGACAACGCGGTCTCACTATCGCGCTACCTCGACCGCGAAGATCTGTTCACGATACTCTTTAGCGATCTAGCCCTAGCTTATATCGACGGGGCACTATTCCGCGATGAGGCGCTTGCTGGCGGAGGTTCTGCGCTTCTCGCACGCCTACAGGTTGATCCGTCGCTTGCGCACACAACCAGTGAGAAAGGCGATTTTACGGTTGGTCAGCTCGAGTTTGCACAAAATTGCGTTTTCCGCTCAGTAGTGGACACGATCGCCAACGGCGATGACGTACTGCTCTGTGATGATCTCGGTGATGAATGGGCCGACTTTATCGGTGTTAGCACCCAAAGCAGCCCGAAAATGATCAGCTTCTACCATGCTAAGCACGGCAACCAATCTCTGAGTGCGTCGGCCTTTCATGAATCGGTTGGCCAAGCTATCAAGAACCTTGGCCGGATGGGGTTGCCAGCCGATATGCTACCCCAGAAACTGACCGGCTGGGCTAATCGCTATCGTAACAATGGCGTCCAAACCGACATCGCCCGGATGATCCGCGGCGGAACGTCACAAGAGATTTCCCAGAAACTCGACGCAGTGCGCGCCGCCCCGGATGCGCTCCAGAGAGTATATATAGTGACCTCATCGCTCAGCCGTGCGCAGGTCGAAGGGGTCCTAACCGATGTCGTACAGGGAACAGCACCTTCTCCGCACTTCGTCCAGCTCTACTGGCTACTGATGAGTTATTTTTCGGCCTGTGTTGAGATGGGTGTCCAGGGATACGTAGTCTGTCGGCCATAACGCGCAGTCGCAACAGCTCTTCGGCAACAATGCGGCGCCACTTGCCATAGTCGTGTCTCGTGGGGTGTGTGGGCAGCTCCGGCGCTAAAAACAGCCCGAACATTAACAAAACTACTGACCTGACAGGACGCGTGGCTGACCTTGCACCAGAGAATTACGAACGGCAGGTTTCGGGCCTAATCACCGACTTCTCGAATGACCGAGATGAGGGCGCAAAGCTGCCGGTAGGAAGGCCCAGTTCCAGCGTACCGCGACCTGCGAAAAGATCTGACAGTTCAAAGATTAGTCGCTCAGTCTCCCACCCAGCTCGGGATCAATCAACCACGATGCACCCAGTTCGAAATCTGGGTTAGCGGCGGCGATGGGGCCGTCAGGCTCATCGCAAATGTAAGGTGTGTGAGCTACTTGCACGTTTCCGCCATGCCGAAGCAAATCGGCTGAGATCTTGGCCCTTCCTCGAAGGATGTGCAGCAACCACTCGAAGTCTTCGAGCATTTGCACCACCCCGCGACCGGCGAGCGAATAATACAGGCACCGCTGGAAATCGTCGCACCGGGTGGACAGGATGCGCGCCAGCTTCGCCTTAGCATCTGCGCATTCCTCATGAACCGCCTGCAACGCCTCAAAGAGTTCGAGCGAGGCATAGTAAGCGTCAAATGGATCGACCCCAATGCAGGCGTTAGCCAGCATACGGCGGGTGGGCCGGTTCGCCTCGTCCAGCGCCGCATCTCTCAGCGTGATTTCGAGATCGAACGCGCCGATGTCGAATGACTCAGGATGGAATGATGCAGGCATCGCTTACCCTTTCGCGCGCAGATTATTGAGAAGGAGCCCTTCAGGCAACGCTCCGATACGGCGCACACGTGAAATCGGGAAGTGGCAGGGATGAAGAAAGAGGAGGGGGAAGGAGCGGCATCGAGCAAAGGAGAAGTTCGATGTGCAACAATTCGCTCGAAATTGGTCACGATTTTGAGGACCGGATGAACGAAGTAGCCGTCCGGTTCGCGCAGGCCGCCGATGGAGCGCCATATGTAGTCTACGCTATTCTCGATCCCACCAAGACCGATCCGAAAAAACGATACCAAGCGCTTCCCTTTTACGTCGGGGAAACGAAAAACCCTCATGGTCGAGCAATCGATCATATTCGTCGCGCACTTGCGCAGAAGGACAAGTATCAGTCCGCCAAGTCAGAAATCTATCGTTTGATACTAGCCAACCAACTTCCGCGATTCATTGTGCTCGAACGATGCTCAACACGCGCTCAAAGTCTGGAGGCGGAATTACGTTGGTCGCAACAGCTCCTAAAGTGGAATTACTCTCTGTCAAACTGCCTCCCGGGCCAATCGCGCATCATCAGCAAGCTCCACTATCAAAGGCTCATCGCCAACCGCCTATGGAAACTGACGATGGCCGAAGCCCATGCCGCTGGGATCACTATTACAGAGTTGTGCCCGTCTGGATGCTATCGGAAGGTAGTGGAGCTGAGTGCTTGTGCGGCTTCCGAGAGCTCGGGACGAAAACTGGCATCACTCAAGGAAACGATCGCAGCTTGCAGCGGGTGCCAATCAGAGCCGACCATCGTGATCGCGGAGCAGAACGGCTCTCAGACATCCTGGAAACGGCCATCGCACAGCACTATTCATCTGCCTCGACTGCGATCACCGCATCGCCGGTGACCAAAAGTGACGACACTATGATGCCGGCCCCGATCGGCATCGGAGCGAGGCGGACGTTGAGGATGGCGTTCGCACCGAGATCCCTGGCGCTCTCGCACATTTCCAGCATGACTTCTTCGTATACCTGTCCTGCGTCTTTGCCCGGATCAAGCAGCCCGACCTTTATGTTTCGCGACGAGCAGACAATCGCGAGGTGTTTCGAAATGACCCAACCAGGGAGTGAGGAAGCAGAGGTTACCATTTGAGTTGGGATGGCGAGTTCTCGTTTGTCTCCGCCAAACAGGTCGCGCATTCCCATCAGCGTGTACTCTCAGAGGAGACGAAGCGCGAAGGACTATTGGCAACGATTTCCAGCGCTCTTTCCATCACGGCGAAAAGCACTCGTCGTTCTTCGACGCTATCTGCTGGGCTACCGAGCAGAGTCACTGTTTGATGTCCGCCCGCATCCACACCGGTCTCGCTACTTGCGAGGGTTACCAATACCCATGCGTAGGAGCGTTCTTCCAGGATCCCGCTTGTGCCCTTCAGCACGACGTGCAGATTTCGCGCTTCAAGGAACGCGCACAGGTCTTCGTATCGCTCCAGGTTTGACAGTGCAGATGCGACAGCCTCCTCATATTCGACATCGTAATCCACAATGATTCGGCAGCTATTTTGTGATTCAGGTAGCGCGTCGGTCGCAAAGAGCGCTGTGTGCGTGGACAACAAGAAAAGCGGCATTGCCCAGAGATTTCGTGCGGTCTTCACTTTGGCGCCTCCAAATTATCTGAGAGGCGGACCCGAGCCGGGTGTTAGTAACCTGGACTTGCGCACAGGCGCTGCCGCCTTTGGGCAGAACCTTGGACATGCGCGACAGCCACCCGGCCGAAACTGGTTCGACCGGTCGCAAGATTGCGAGGTTACTAAGCCTCACCCGCGGGACTGACCGACGGGCGTGTTCCAATTATCCGAGATCGTCGTTTAGGTGAAGACTGTTATGCGACGATGATATTCGGACAGACTCCTGTCTGCGTGAGCGCAAAGCGCGATGTCCGAGTGGGGTGGGTTTATGGAGAAGCCCGCGTCGGTCATCACCGGTGCGGTTGACCCGGCAACAAGATGGACTGATGCGTTGCCAAGTCTCGATAAGACCTGGACCGGGCCCGTCAGGTCAAGCTGTGTCACATTGGGAAAAAGGACAAAGGCAACATCAATCGCATCCATCCAACACGACTAGGACTGGTGCACCGAGTCTGCAATTGAACGATGGCGAACGCGCGTCGAATGTTCGCCATTAGGGTCGGAACCTGCCAATCCATCAATCCTCATCCGAAGCACCATGTGTGCCGAACCCCCGCAAGTCCGGCACACGTTTCCGCTAAGCCCTATCGGACTCTTGGTGGGCTTCCTGCGGGTTCGCCGCCATTCCCACCGCCGCGCTCGATCCGCCCCACGGTGCGGCGTCTCCTGCGGTCCCCGCGCTTATCGGGTCCGGGTCCCCATCGTGCTAGGTCGCACGGCTAGTTCCTGGCGCCTGATCGAGCGAGGTCGCCTGAACAACCGATCTAAAGTTCTCCAGAATTTCAGGATGGCGAGTTTCGAGAAACCGCTCGATCTCGCGCTTGCCAAGGAGGCGTTCGAGGAACCCCGATGCCACGACCAGCACGAGCATGTCATCGCCGTAGGACATCTCCAGTTCCTTATAGTCGGTGCTGAGCTCGGACATTTCCCGCTCGAGCCGCTCCATCTGTTCGGTCGATAGGCCCGTCGCCTTGCGCTGCTCGTCAGGGTTGAGGAGGTCTTCCGGTTTGGTCGTTGCTAGCAGCGCCTTGGCGTAGGAGGATGTGAAGTTGTTCGCAGACACCATCAGCTCCGCCACTTCGAGCTGGCGGAGCGGCTTCATCTTGCGCAGCTTCTGGAAGGCGACGTGGCCGACCTGCTTGTCCTTCAGCAGCTCGGCGACGTCGTCGCTAATGCCTCGCAAGAGATGCCGCCGGTTGCGGATCACCTTGATGTCGACATTGAGGGCGCGGGCGAGCTTCTCCTCGGAAACGCCGCGATCGAGCGCGCGGACGATCATGTAATGCTCCTGGATCACCGCAAGCCGATTGACCCGCTTGTTGTAGGTGAAGGATTCGTCGTCATGCGCGATAATGCAGGGCGCTTCGCTAATCCCCTGCTCACGCAGCGCTGCGAGCCTCACATGTCCGTCGAGGAGGAGATAGGATCCATCTTTCTGCCGCGCGACCGATAAAGGCTCAATGATACCGACTTCGCTGATCGACGCGGCAATACGGCTGTACTTGACGCTCTGCTGCAGAGTTTTCGGCAGCGCCTTTGTCGGCAGTAGCTTGTCAATCGGAAGCGTGATCACATCCTGATCGAACGCGATTTTGATCGGCTTGGTCATGAGGAAATCGGCGTACCAACACGCTCGGCCAGCGCTTCGGGCAACGAGGTGATGCCTTCTGCTCGCATCAGGGTCACGAAATGCTCATCCGCAAGCAGGCGGCGAAGAGCATTCGACACGAACAGCAAGCGGCTGCGCGCCAGCGAAGCGCGCTTGATCAGGAGCTTCTGGCGCTCGGTCTCGCGCTGGTAGGAGCGGATCAGGCTTTCCGAACTGACCCGCCGCGTTCGCACATCCTTGCCCGAGCCGCGATGGACCTGCTTGCCGCTCACCTTGCGCTGCTCGATTATCTGCCGGATTGCGAGGACCTGATTGCCAGGCAGCTTGTTCTGCTCGTAGGCCTCGGCGAGGGCTTTCTGGACCTCGCCTTCCTTGGCTCTGGCGATCTCTATCGCGATCGAATGCGGAATGGTGCCACGCTCGACCGCGTTGATGAGTTTCTCCTCGCCTTGCTCGAGCAGCACACAGATTGCTGCGACATAGTCGACCGAGAACCCGACTTTCTTGGCGATTTCCGCGTGCGAATAGCCGCGCTGTGACAGCTCTCCGATGCCATGGACGAGTTCGAGCGGGCTGTGCTGGCGCCGAGCCAGATTCTCGACCAGGCTCATGACGAAACAGTCTTCTTCCGTCGCTTCGACAACCATGGCCGGTATCTCCGAAGCACCGAGCGCAATGAATGCTTCGAGCCTGCCTTGACCACAGACCAGATCGTAGCGGTTCTTGCCCGGTCGCTGGCTGACGGTGATCGGCTTCTTGAGGCCAAGCGCAGCAATGGAATCGACCAGTTCCTGAAACACGCGCTTGTTGCGCACACGCGGATTGAGCACCGTAATGAGATCGATTGGAACCTGGCGGATTTCGGTGCTCGCGTCGCTCATGCTGCCTTCCTCAGCGAGGTGCGACGGGTCAGTTCGATGAATGCGTCGAGGCTGTCGTAGCGGAAAGCATCGAGCAGGATGCCATTGTCGGGTGCGAGGCGGAGCTTCGGTGTCCGATTGAGATCCAGCCACGGAAACAAATAGTAGTCGCGTACCGTCCGGTTATCGTCTTCCATCCGGACGGCAATGGTCAGATCGGGACGAAGGCCGCTGTCGAAACGAACCTGCCAGCGCATCCCGCCTGCCGGCGAGACGTGGCAGCGGGCGATCACAAGTGCGACGGTAAACTCCTCGTTGATCCGCAGCAGGTCCGATACCGGATTCCGCTCGACAGTGCCGCCTTGTGCTTCGATGTCGCCGACCACCGACGCGACAATCTCGGGATGCATGGCGCGCAGCGCCCGGTTGATCTCGATATAGCTGTAGTCGCGAGTAGGCGTGTAGCCGACGAGTTCGTATGCGCGGGTCAGGCTTCCGAAGCGGTGCCGGAAGGTCGAACTTGACGGCATGTCCTCCAATTCGTCGATAACCACGCCCGACAGCCACCCCTTGTCGGCAAACAATTGTGACAGGCGGTCGAGCAATTCCTGATCGGTAAAGCGACGGGAGCGTTCCTGAATGATGCGTTGGGCTGCGTCGAAGAAGTCTTGCTCCACGATCGGCTCGAAAGCGCCATCCTGGCGCACCCACATGTCGGGCGGATTGGCGACCCGCTTCGCCTTCAGCTTGTAGGAGATGCGGTTGTAGACGTTGTTACCGATGTATTTCTCATTGGTCAGGATCTGGTGGACGGTGCCGCGCGTCCATTCCCGCCCAAGGTCGGTCCGAAGGCCCTCCGCGTTGAGTACATCGGCGATCTCGCTTTCGCTGCGCTGCTGCACGACGAACATGCGGTAGAGCCGCCGGACCGTTTCGACCTCCTCAGGCGGTCCCGGCTGCAAGATCACCCGGTCGGTCTGCAGGCTCTTGTGTTCGCCGCGAGCGAGTTCGGCTTTCACCCGGCCATGCTCGTCGACCAGCACGCGCCGCAGGCCGAAGCCCGCTGGGCCACCCTGTCGGTAGCCAAGCCGTATTAACCGGCATTGTCCGGTAAAGACCTTGGCGGACAGCTCCCGGCTGTATTCGCCGGCCATCGCGCGCTTCATGCTCTTGATGATGGTAGCACTAAGGCTACCATCATTCTCGAACTGCTCGGCGCAATAGTGGACGGTGATGCCGCCCTCGCGGCAGATGAACTCGTAGTATGCGCTTTCGTCGGCGTCTTGGAATCGGCCCCAGCGGCTCACATCGTAGACGAGCACCGCCTCGAAATCGGCTGCCCCGCATCGGACATCTTCGATCAGCTGCTGCAGTGCCAAACGCCCTTCGAGCTTAAGCCCGCTCTTCCCGGAGTCCTCATAGGTCTTGACGATCTCGAAGCCGCGGCGTGCGGCATATTGCGCAATGATCTCTGCTTGGTTCTCGGTCGAGTATTTCTGATGCTCGGTCGACATGCGCACATATTGCGCGGCTCGAATTAGCGGCCCTTCATGGTCTTTATTTTGTTCTTCTTTGGCCGATTGCATCTGCCCGATACTTTCATTTTCTCACGGAATGAAACCCTTCGATTCCCTCGAATATTTATTGGGAGTTCAACGGTATGTCGTTCACCAAGAAGGACCGAAGTCTTCGGTCGAAATCAGGAAAAACTTTTCCGGAATTGTCGCCATCGGCATTGAGCCAAGCGCTTGCACTTGCGCTCAAACAGGAATTCGGTGCGCTGCCATCGTCGGTCAAAACCGTCGCGAAGCTTACCAACTCCAACGAGCGGGCGGTGCGAAACTGGTTCGATGGAAAGAACAGCCCAAGCGCGGACAATCTCGTCATCCTGATGCGTCATTCTGACCAGATCTTGCGGACAGTGCTTGAGCTGGCGGATCGGCGCGATCTTCTGCTTGCGGTCGGGCTCGCAGGCCTGCGCGCTCAGCTGGTAGACGTACTATCGGCGATCGATGAGGTGCAGGGAGTTGATCTGGCATAAGCCAACAATCGCCTAGTCGATAAGTTAAATCGGAAGCTGTCGCGCCGAATCATCCTAGATGCCACCACCAGCTGTGATGTGGGGCTTTACGTAAGTCCAATGTATCGAGGCTAGTTCGATCCCACTGGTCTGCCTACTAATTTTGCCGCGTCCGGATCGTAGGAGAATTGGGTGATCGAGCCGTCTTTGATCTTCTCTACGGCCTCATCGATGACGAAGAGCGGGACAAGGAACCATTCGCGCGGTGAGACATGATTCCCGAAGCGATCCTGAATCTCGATGTTCAGCCTAGCTCGACCGAACAGGCGGTGGATCAGCTTCTCGAGCCTCACGCGGTTGATGTTGAACAGCTCATAAGTTGCGACGACTTCGACATCGGCCATCAAATAGGTCGGATCCAGCTCTGCATTGGCGATCCGCTTATCGACCTTACCGCCGGTCACGCCGATCTTATGGAGCACGTTTCGATGCTGTGCGATGCGAGGGTCGTCTGATTTGCTCCGCAGAACGTAGATTGTTCCGCTGGCAAGATCCTCCTCGTCGTTTTCGCTGGTGAAAAGCGGGCCAGCAGTTGGTTCGGTGATGCGGCGGCCAGCTTCGTCCTTGTAAAGTGCCCGCTGCAGAGAACGCAGTAGCAGATCGCTCTCAGTCCCGTTGGAATAGATCACACGTAGCCGCGCATCGGTCTCACCATTGGGGGCTTTGATCGGCTCTCCAACATGCGCAACATATGCGATCTGTCCGCCAAGTATGAAGAACTGCCCTTCGCCGATATCTGCCTTAAGGAACCCAGAGTCTTTAACAAAAGGGCGCGTGGTTCTGGTCCCGGCATCGAGATCGGCCTGCACAGCATCTAATAGCGGTTTGAACCGGTCAAAATCCTCGCACCGTTCGCGGTAGGCAATTTCCTCGGCGGCGCGCTTCTCCGTAGCCGATCGGACATGGCGCAGCTGTGTGATATCGGAGCTGCCCGCCGCGCCATCGAGTTCGGCAAGCAATTCGTCGTCTTCCATGTCCTCTATCGGCACCGATGGAGTGGGTTCCGCTGCCGTCAGCAGACTCTGATGATCGAGGGGCATCAAGAGTTCGTGATACTCGGATAGGCCGCGTAGACGATCCAGGCGGACCGCGTAGAGGCGCTCGAATATATCCCGCTCTTCGCCGTGCAGCGGTGCTCGGCCGTTCTGATCGACGAAGCGCTGGATTTCTTCGAAACCCGCGATGACGCGCTCTTCCTTTGCTGAACGCTGGACCTTCTTTTCGGGCTGGGCGAAGTCCGCCAGTTCGTTGCGCAGGTCGTCGAGATCGAGGTCACTCATAGCGGCCCTCATCCTTGAACCGGACAAATGCCGCTGCGCCTTCCGCCATGCGCTTTTCCCAGGCATCGGCCGAGCTGATCGACGGCAGGCGCCCTCGCTCCTTCTTGAAGCGAACCGCACGCACAGCCAGTTCCTTTGCCTCTTCGGGCGTGAGGCTGGTGCGCTTGGCGGAAATGGCGGCGGCAACCTGTTTCAGGCTGTCCTCGCTCATGGTCTTGGCGAGGATGGCGTAGGCCTCTCCGAACGGGTTGATCCGGTCGATCAGATCAATGTCGAGCTCGCGCACATCCATCGCGAACTTGCGCACGCCATCAATCAGCGCGGTGTTGGCGCTGGCTTCCTTGTCATCGCCAGCGGCAATGCGTGCGGCTTGCTGGGTAAGGTTAAGCGCGGCGATGGCATGTTGGCGCACCGCTTCCTGATCTTCGTCATCCAGCTCTGGGTACTTGTCCTTGATGATCTTGCCCAGACGCACCTGGGTGAGTTCTTCAGGTACCAGCTCCTCATCGAACAAGCCACGCTCAATTGAGCGTTTGTCCTGCACGAAGGTGGCGATCACCTCGTTCAGATCCTCGCGGCAAATTCGCTCCGCCTCGGGACTCTTGGGTTCTGCCAGCCCCTTGATTTCGATCTGATATGTGCCGCGCTCCTCGTTGAAGCCGACATTGCAGCGATCCTTGTCGTATCCGGCTTCGCCATAGTCGAAATCGGGGTCTGCTTGGCTGGTCGGCGTCTTTGGCTTGAACTCGAAACGCGGAGCCAGAACTTGTTCCATCAGCAGACTGGCCGCGATGGCTTTCAGCGTGTCGTTGATGGCCTCTGTCACCACGCTCTCGGCCGCATCAGGTTCGGCAATGAGGTTGGTAAAACGGGCGCGGGCCTTGCCGGGCGCATCGCGGGTCGCGCGGCCGATGATCTGGACGATTTCGGTCAGACTGGCGCGATAGCCCACGGTCAGCGCATGCTGGCACCAGATCCAGTCAAACCCTTCCTTGGCCATGCCCAGCGCGATGATGATATCGACATGATCGCGGTTGTTCTTCTGGCTGGCGTCCTTCAGCGCCGCCGACACGCGATCGCGCTTACCCGGATCATCGTCAACCAGGTCGGCAATCCGCAGAGTGCGCCCGTCTGCCGTCCTGACCAGCTGGAACCCGGTCGCATCATCGGTGCCCAGCCAGTCGCCCAGCTCCTCGATGATGTGCTCCACCTCCCGATGCTTGTCCTTCGTGCTTTCACGCGAGTTGACGCTGGGGATGTGGATGATGGTCTTTTCCGCCGGATCGAGCACCTCCAGGATGCTGTCGGAATACGGCCCCGAGTAGAAGAAATAGCCGATATCGAGGCTCTTCAGATGCTCATAGCCGTTGAGCTGCTCGTAATAGGTGTAGGTCACGCTGTCGAAGCGCGCCTCGTCCTGCGGGGCCAGCACGGCTTCCGCGTCACCGCGGAAATAGGATCCGGTCATCGCGACGATATGCACCTTGTCGCGCGCGATCAGCTCGCCCAGATGTGTGCCCAGCCTGTTGTCCGGATTGGCGGAGACGTGGTGAAACTCGTCCACCGCGATCAGGCAATTGTCGAAGGCTTCGACGCCGAACTTGTCGACCGCGAAACGGAAGGTCGCATGGGTGCAGACCAGCACCTTGTCGTCGCTTTCCAGAAAGCTGCCCAGCGCGTTGACCTTGCCGCCATCGGTGCCCGGTGCGTTGCACAGGTTCCAGCGCGGCTCCACATGCCAGTCTGCCCAAAAGCCATATTGCGAAAGCGGTTCGTCATTGAAGCTGGAGCCGATGGACTTTTCCGGCACCACGATGATCGCCTGGCGCAAATCCTGATTGGTCAGCTTGTCGAGCGCGATGAACATCAGCGCGCGGCTCTTGCCTGATGCCGGCGGCGACTTGATCAGCAGATATTGCTCACCCCGCTTTTCGAAGGCGCGTTCCTGCATCGGGCGCATGCCCAGCTCGTTCGACTTGGTGGAGGCACCACTCTGCGCATAGCTGACAGATACGGAAGGGACGGTCTTGGTCATGTGTCGGGCATCCCTTTTGTTCTGTCTGCCATCGCACGGGCCAGATCGCGCGCGCCGTGGAAGACGGCCAGCACGGTCACCGCCTCGGCGGAAACTTCATAGACGACGATATAGGGCAATCCCGTCACGGAAAGCTCCCGCGTATCGGGAACGCGGCCGACATGGCCCATATTGGGGTAATCGCCCAGCCTGCTGACGCTATCGGAAATCGCGTAGAAAACCCGCTCCGCCGCGGCCCGGTCTTCAAGCGAGATATAGTCGATAATCGCATCAAGATCGCGCCGGGCGGCACTCGAATAGATGACCCGCATCAGCGGCCAAAGCCATGTTTCGCGGCGATATCCGCATGGACATCATCGGCAGGATGGACACGGCCCGCGCGTGCGTCCGCAATCCCTTCCTTGATACGCTCCACCTGCCAGGCATTGGCTTCCAGATATTGCTGCAGCGCCTGATTGATGACGTAATTGCGCGAACGGTCGAGAGCATGGGCGATGGAATCGATCTCGCTCACCATCTCCTTCGCCGCGCGAATGGTGATGGGAGAAGTGGCCGGTTCATGTCCCATAGCTAGCTCCTGTGATGATGCAGGTGTAATCACCTGTATTCATAACAGCATTCGCTTGGCAGTGCCACCTAATTAGACGAGTTAATTTTCCAGGAATTTCAATGCCCATGCTGGCGGTGACGGCCAGCTGCCGCCGCCCTTTTCGTGCCAGGTCACGCCGGTTTCGCGAGCTAGGTGATGACAATGCCGTATTGTCGCCCACTGCCCATCGACTGCACATTGGCAATCTTACTGCCGAAGGCGGCGGAAAAGTCCTCATTCTCAAGGGCGTATAAATTGAAGGCGGTGCCATCCCTTTCGAAGACGAGGATCTTGCCGTCGTAGTTGTCAAAGCCATGGGTTTCTGGGATCGGCAGAGACATCTTCTCCATCGAGTTATTGCCCAGCCTGAGATTGCGGGTGATAGCGTCGCCAACCGCAGTTTGCATACGCACCTCCCCAATTACCGAGTTAAGAGGCTGATTGTCGGGAGCATTGAATCCAAAAAAGCGATTCATTCCACGAGGAAAATCAATCTGATTTCCCGGTCGATCTGGCCCTCGGTTTTGGGTGACATAGCCCGCTTCGATCCAAAAGATTGGCGTCCCATCTACATCGACTTCGTCGGCCTTGGACGCCCAAGAAAACTCCTCCTGCCAATTCTCATCATATTCGGTTAGAACTTCATTCAACGGGCTCGCAGTTTCCCATAAATCTTCCATGACCTGCCTGAACTGTCCAATGTTCTCGGTTTGAGCGGCTTCGGAGTCCATGTGCAGAGAGCTTCCAGCTTCGATGCTCCGATGTAGTCCGTTGGAAGAGAAGTTGCCGGAGCCGACAACCACTGCGGCCCGACCGCCCTCCAGGTTTGAAAGGATAGCGGCCTTGGGATGAAAGTCTCGTCGTGGTATGAAGCCATTTCTTCCGATGATCCAAGTTCCGTCGTGAATCCGAATTTCAGAGTTTGGCTTCCCGGAAAGACGACGTAACGCCTCTGGTTGCGTACGACCGTAATCTATGCCCAGCAGCCACCTGGTCGCCACTGCATCCCAAAATTGGTCGCCCATGCGCTGTTCAAATGAATACACTCCAGATTGAGTAGCGTAGGCGTAACAGCCGAAAAAATGGTTAGGTTCGACTATGGCCGACAATCTGCTTATCTCGCTAAGCGTATTACGAGAACCATCTTCAGCGTGGGCAAAAACCTCGACCAATTCACAGCCTTTCTCGATGCCGCCAATCAAATAATATCTCAGCGGTAAAGCTCAAACAATCGTTCCAAGCGTTCGGTGTCATTGCGGAAGCGGCGGCCGATGTAGATGCGTTCCAGAATCTCGTCGTTGGCGTCATGCACAGCGCGCAGGTTTTCGGGCATGGCATCGGGATCATAGAGATCGGCGATGGTGGCTGGGAAATGCGCCTCACGCGCCAGCAGGATATTCTCGGCGCAGCGGGTGAGATCAGCTTTGTTTTTCTCAGTCAAAGTTGGCGTGGGGAAGGTATTCCAGCCAATAGTATTGGAGTACCGATAGTCCGTCTTGAGTTTTCCGCAGACGGCAGCGATCCAAACCAAATGCAAGCGTGAAGCGATTATGGCCATATTCCATAGTGGGGCGTCGTAGATTGCAAAGGCACTATCCGCGACCACAGCAGTTTTGTCTAACAGACCTACGGGAAGATAGGGGCGACGCTCCGAGCTTACACGAGGAACAATAAGCGTGGACTTCTCTGCTGTCCCCTGAATCTGTACGAACCGATATGGGGCTTTCGCGAAGTCACGAGTGGACCCTGCCTTGCTCGCCAAACGCATCTGCCGCACTTCTGCCAACCGACATGCAATCAATGGCGATTGGATGGATTCTTCGTATTGGTCCCGCTCAATCCAAAGGCAGTACCGTGTCTTGGCTTGGATAAAATCTTCTGATCCAAAGAACGGTCTGAGATAGTTTCGGAATACCCGATCGGCCCTACTACCTTCGACCATCTCCTCCCGGGACACTATAAGATTTCCGCCGTCGCGTGGCATATTGCCGAAAAGCATGGGCGCGGACCCTTTGGAGGGCGCACGTCTGCCCTCCACGACTACATTCGGCCCGTCGACAAGATACGGATTGATATTTCTGCAGATTTTCTCGCGCGTCGCACCATCGGAATCAGAAGAGTAAAGGCGCTTTCTGCCAGTGCCTGCGTTCGAAATACCGATGACGATCACAATTACGCCCGCATTGTGGCTCGCAAGATTCGCCCACTTAAATGAGGTGTGCGCAAACTCGATTTCATGGCCTGCTTCAAAGATGGCGGGCCAAAGAATTGGAACCTGCTGGCCCTGGCATAGCGAATTGGTCGTCACAAAGGCCGAAATCGATTGTGTGCGCTTACCGTAATCGGCTGCCTTCATTAGCCATCCGGCCACGTAGTCTAACGACTTCCATCCTGTCACCCGCCCATCAAATACAGCCTTGAGATCACCCTTCTGTTCCTCTGACTGCAACTTGTTGCCTAGGTACGGCGGATTCCCACAAATGTATGTCTCACCACCTTCGTTCTCGAAGTCGATTTTGGCCTGGTCCAGCGGTGCGCCATAGAGATCATCGGCAAAAATCCTCCCGCCGCCTTTGCCGGTAGGCTCGCAAACCGTCAGCCAGTCGAGCCGCAGGGCATTGCCCTGGACGATCCAGTTCTGTGCATCGAGCGGGAGAAATTCGGCCAGCGCTAACTTCTGCCCGCGATAGAGCACGTCGGACTGGAACTCCGCGATGATGAGCGCGAGCCGGGCGATCTCCGCCGGAAAATCGCGCAGCTCGATCCCGCGAAAATTGGTCAGCGGGATATCCGATCCCCGATCGGCCTCATCGCGCCGCTGATTGATCTCCGCCTCGATCTTGCGCATTTCCTTGTAAGCGATGACGAGGAAATTGCCCGATCCGCAGGCCGGATCGAACACGCGAATTTTCGCCATCCGCTTGCGCAGGTTGAGCAACTTGACCTTATTGTCGCCTGCCTCCTCCAGCTTGGCCCGCAGATCGTCGAGGAACAGCGGGTTCAGTACTTTCAGGATGTTGGGCACGCTGGTGTAATGCATGCCCAGCGCGCCGCGCTCCTCATCATCGGCCACGGCCTGGATCATGCTGCCGAAAATATCGGGGTTGATCTTCGTCCAGTTCAGCCCGCCGATATGGATCAGGTAATTGCGCGCCGACTTGTTAAAGCGCGGCACATCCAGCGATCCGCCAAACAGTCCGCCATTCACATAGGGGAAGGGCCGCGCCCAGCTCTTTATGCCCTCCGCCTCATGCTCTTCCTTGCGCGTGTTCATCGCGCGGAACAGCTCAGCAATCACTTCATGCGTGTTGGAACTGTCCCGCTCGCTCATCTTCTCGACCGTCCCGGTGAAGGGATAGCTGGGGTGGAAGATGCTGGTATCCTCCGCATAGAAGCAGAAGATCAGCCGGGCCATGAAATGGTTCATGTCCGCGCGGCGGGCGGCGGTGTCCCAATCGGGATTGTCCTGAAGTAACTCCAGATAGAGCTTGTTGAACAGGCGGGTGGCGCGAATGTCGAACGAGCTTTCGCGCAGCTGGGGAATGGTGGTGATGCCCGCCAGCGGCAGGAAGAAACCGAACTTCTCGGCAAACTCGGCATAGGGGCAGGAGAGGATGTCCCCGCTCGTGAGATCCTGAGCCTCAAGCATATCACCATCGGTCGCGAGGATGAACTTCGCCTTGGCCTTCGCGGTGGCAGGGCTGTCGCGCAGTGCCGTGAGCGTATGCGTGACCTCACCCGGCGCGGCGACGGCGACGTGGATTTGGTTGCGCTGAAGAACGCCGCCCAGATCGGACTTGTTGGTGTTGCCAGAACGCAGCCGTTTGATCTCGGTAGGCTTGCGCCCAAAGGCTTCCAGAAAGGCGTAGGGGAATTCGGCCGGGTCAAACGGCTGTTCCGCCAGTATTTCTATGGCTTCAGCGATTTCAGTAGCGTTCATTGGGCGGAATCAATCGTCATTCAGGGATTCCGCCAGCTTTCCGGTGCAACGAACTGCCAGTGCGGATGGAAGCGGCCATGCTGGACAAAAAATAGACCCAACGTGCCGTTCCGGTTTTCGATCAGTTTCTGGAAGAGCAGGAAGACGAATATCATTCCAAGGCCTATGGTTGCCCAAAAGGGCAAAGCGGCACATATCGCAGCCACTACCAAGACAAGCGTTCCTGTTATCATCACCGACCGATTCAGTGCCAATAATGTGAGATATCCCGCGCGGGTCTGCTCATGAACGGTATAGCCGTGCATGACTTTGTTATAGTAGTCTGGAATCTCAATATCTTCCATGAATTGTCCTTTCAAAATCAAGTGGCAGCGAAGTTGGCGATGATTGATTCGTCCTCTTCAACAACCGCTCGTTTGTCGAAGAGGTAAAATTGAGCGAATAGGACTGCGGTCTCCAATTTCTCATCACTCCAGGCGACGTTGCGTTCCGCATATGCGCGCTGAAGCATCCGCGTAATTTTCACAGCATTTGCAACGAGAAGTCGTTCTTTCTCAGTCGATGCGCCCGCATCATCGCCGCGCAGCATCCAGTACGGATCGACCTCGAATTCTCGGAGCAGCGCGGACAGCACGGAGGACGGTATCTCGCGACCGCCTTTCACATAGTGTTGGTAGGCACCCCGACTGATGCCAAGGCGCTGTGAAAACGCCTCTTGAGAGAGTTTTTCTCGCTTTCGCACCTGCTCAAGTCGCTCTGCCATGTCATCTAGGACCGTCAAAAATACACCTCGCGGGTCGAACTCAAGCAATTTCATGCTTGAATGATTGAAATGTAAACAATAGGATTATTCTGTGATCTAAAAAGCGATTCGGAAACAGAACCAAACTGATTGGAGTGAATTATGACCTCTCTGCTCGAAAGTCCACGAGAATTGGCTGATCGTGTCGGGGTTTCAGTCGCGTCCATTCGGGAACTAATTCGTGAACGAAAACTGGATCATATTTTTCTGACCAGTGGTCAGAGAAACCCTAAAATTCCCGCCGGAGCGTGGGAGCGATACATCAACCTCAATATGGTGAGAGCATGTCCAGACCAATCGGAGAACCCAGACTCGAAATCGATCGCAAGAACCCGGATGGGAACTTCTACCTCTATGTCACCGAAGGCGGAAAAAGCAGGGAACTCTCAACTTTCACGCGCGACCGCGAAAAAGCTGAGCTCTTCCGGCACGAATGGTGCATTGGGCGCAGTCGGCCGAAGGTAGCCCCGCCACCAGACGCGGTGCTGATTACCGACGTCCTGAACTACTATATGGTGAAACGGCTTCCGAAGGTTAAGGCACCAAAGAGGATTCAGGAGGCGGTGAAGGCGATGCTCCCATTTTGGGAAAATCGCTACCTGTCAGAAATCACTGAAGATACTTGCGACGAATACGTCGAAAAGCGCGACCGTGCTGTCGAGACAGTTCGGCGGGAGTTGGGAGTTCTCGGTTCGGCGGTCAAACGCTACAAAAAGGATGGCTATGTTTCCCAACTGGTAAGTGTGTATCGCCCAGAATCGGAGGATGGACGTATCCGTTGGCTGGAGCCCAAAGAATTCATCCAGCTGGTCAAAGCGGCCCGACGACTGAAGGGCGCAGCAGAACACCTTCCCTTGTTTATCGCTATCGGCGCGCTGACCGGTCAGCGCAAAGAAGCAATTCTGTCGCTGACGTGGAACGATGTGGATTTAGAGCGGGGGCACATTGATTGGAATCCGATCGGCAGGCGTCGGACAAAGAAAAAGCGGCCGCGCACCGCCATACCGAAAAGGCTGGTCAAATATCTTCAGAGGCGCCGCGCGCAGTACCCCGACGATACGCATGTAATTACCTACCGTGGAGCTGCAGTCGCCGACGTCAAAGGCAGCTTTCGTAGAGCGGTGGTTGAATCAGGAATCCCGACGGATGGCTACGATCGAGTGATGCCGCATACGTTGCGCCATACCTGTGCCACGTGGCTTATGCAGAAGGGTGTCGATAAGAACGAAGCCTGCGCATTTTTGGGTATGACGATCCGCACTCTCGAGCGCCATTATGAACACCACCATCCGGACTATCAGAAGGGTGCCCGCGATGCTTTTTGACCCGGATCACTCCCGGATGCAGAATGGAACAAAACAAGATACAACTTGATTCGTCAGAACAGGAAAGGATTGATTTTAATGACGTTTTCTAACACCCCAATCCTCCGAAGGCAGAGCTAAGTCAAGTCTGCTGATTGGGGGCATTGAGAAAAGCGAGTTAGACCAAGCGATTGGCGAAACTCGAAGGAAGCGAAAAAACTACCTCCGAGGTCGCGGAAGCGCCACGGAAGCAAACTGAAAGGAGGTTGTAGCGTACGAGCGGCGATGATCGGCAGGGCTAAAGCCTGCGTCGTTTGCGCCGATTCGATCGTTGAATTCGGGATTGACCGTGCTCGATCTCGGAAACTATCTGAATGTCGATGCGCCCGTAGCTCAGCTGGATAGAGCGCCACCCTCCGAAGGTGGAGGCCACACGTTCGAATCGTGTCGGGCGCGCCATCTCTCTCAAGGGATGGCTTTGAGGGTCGAGCGATTGCTCCCCGCTTTAGACGCCGATTTCGAGGCCCGATTCCGACTTTCGCGGGGGCGAGATGCTTGCTCGCGCGCCAAGCCGATATTCGTGGTCTGAGGGCAGCCTCGTTGCCCATCGCGGGCTCAAAACACACATTGCAGGACTGGGTCGCCGCTGGGTGGCGTCTCTCATCGGACGAGAATGGGGACTGGTGGTTGGCCCTCTCCTGATTGTTCTCGGACTGATGTGGACCGGATGGATTCGGCTGCCACTGCCGGCTTTCGCGTTTAGAGCGAAGCGACCCACAGCCTCTTGGGGGGCGTTTGTTCTTGGTGCCATATTCTCGATCGCAGTCTGCCCGTTTTGCACGCCGGCACTTATCGTGCTGCTTGGTGCGACAGCAGGGCTCGGCTCCCCGTGGATTGGGGCCATTCTACTGCTCGCATTTGGCACAGGACGCGCGTTGCCGGTCGCTTTTGGCGCCGCCAGCGTTGGCTGGCTCGAGAATTTACAGGGCTTAGCTCCATATCGTCGCATTTTCGAGACGGCTGGTGGTATAACGCTGATTGCGTCCGGACTCTACATGCTGAACGCCTACTTCTTTTGGGTTCCGCCGTTAGCAATGTGAGGGGCGACCGATGGCCGGAATATCCGTGATCACTCAATTAGCGATCACCTGCCCGAACTGCGGAAGCGTGAAGCTGGGACTATGTCGACCGACGCTTGCCAGTTCTTCTACACCTGCATCGGTTGCGATAAGACCGCAAAGGGGGCCGTCCATACATGAAGGATTCGCAATAGCCATTTTCGCAGGACTGAATTCAGGCATGTACAGCTTATGGCCTCGTTTCTGAGGCGGCCTCTCAGCGCGACAATGGCCGAGCGCGGGATGGCCGGCAGAGCGTCGGACCCTCCGTCCCGGTCACAATTCGGCGATAAAAACAACTGGTTCGGCCGGTGTGACAACAGCCGCCGTCGCCCACGACATGCACCTTGAGCCAGACCGCGTCCTGATCACAGTCGATGTGCAGTTCTTCGACCTGTTGGATCTGCCCGCTGGTCGCGCCCTTATGCCAGAGACGCTGGCGGGACCGGCTCCAGTACCAGGCCTGGCCGGTCTCGATCGTCTTGTTCAACGCCTCCGCATTCATCCAGGCCAGCATCAGCACCACTCCACTCGCTACGTCTGTCGCGACAGCGGGAATGAGCCCGTCCTCATTGAACTTTGGCAACAGGGCCGAGCATTCTTCGATCATCTCAGCAGGGTCCGCTCTCAATCGGTCAGGTCGCTGATCTTCGAGGGGCATCGGCACTTCTTGATTCGGACGTACTCGATGGATGATCGCCCGGCCTGAGCGATCGCCACCGTGCGCTGCGGATCGCCGGAATTGTTGCGATTAACGGGTCCACCGTTCGTTCCCAGGCTTGACGACATCAAGCTCGACGTCCTGCCGCGCCTCAGATACATCGCATGCGCAAGTCGGGCCGGCATTCAATCGATTGGATGAAGCCCTGCGCCAACGCATCACGGCGTAGCCCATGGCTGCGGCCAAGAATGCCAGCACGGCAGTCAATGCAAGACCCTGTCCGCTAAGCCAGCCCACGACACCACCCACTGCCGAGCCGATAAAAAGCGGCCCAAGGCAGCAAAGCGCTACCAATGGCGCGACGACAATCGCGGTCGTAAGCCCGGCTGCTGGCTTTTCGTTCACGAGACCTCACTTTCCGCGCTGGTGGCGCAGCCAAGCCGTCTGTGCGGCGCTGCTCGTTGGTTCTCATTGA
>DDNW01000156.1:8829-14481 GCA_002341345.1 Erythrobacter sp. UBA2510 | reverse complement strand
AGCTCGTTGGTTCTCATTGACGATCATCATATTTGGACTGCTACACCCTGTACCAAATACAGGGTCAATACCGAATTTTGATCCGATTGGCTGGTCGACTAGTTTCACCATGTCTGCGCCCGCGTTCCTCGGTTGGCGCATCGCCGACGAAGCAGGTACGCAAACCGGCATTCAGAGCATGTAACCGACATCCGAGGCGCCGCTAGGATACGCAAACATCGTCGTCTTCAGATTGTCGGCCGTGAGGTCGTGGCGGATCGCCAGCGCAAACAGATTGATCACTTCATCTGCATGCGGCCCGACAAGGTGTGCGCCTAGGATACGCCCGGTGTCGTCCTCCACCATCACCTTGAAGCCATAGGTCTTCTCCGCGGCTTGGCGGGCAGTAAACCAGTCGGACGCTTGCTGGGACTTGGTCTGGAATTTCAGACCCTGCTGACGTGCTTCGTCCTCGCTCAGTCCGACAGCTGCGATCGGCGGGATCGTGAAGGCCACGCTCGGCACCCCGCGATAGTTGGGTTTATGTCGATTGCCCTCCAGAAGGTTAGCGGCGACTACCTTGCCGTCGTGGCTTGAGACCGGAGTGAGCGGCGGACCCTTCTGTGCCGCATCGCCGGCGGCGTACACGGCCGGGTTAGAGACGCTCTGGAGGTGCTCATTCAGTTTGAGCCGGCCGTTCTCCGTCGCGATGCCGCCGGTCTCAAGATCAAGCGCGTCGAGCGCGGGCGCCCGACCGGCCGCATGAACAACAAGGTCGGCTTCAAACGTCACGTCGCCGCTTTCTGATGAGGCGCGAACGACAAAGGCCGCCCCCTTCTTCTCGATTGCCCGTACTGTGGTCCGCAGGCGCACATCGACGCCGATCTCGGCGAATTTGTTCATGAGCCAGCCAACAAGTTCAGGCTCAAAGTGCGTGAGCATGCGCTCGCCGCGCTGAAGAATGGTTACCTGTGCCCCCGCGCGGGCGGCGATGTGGGAGAATTCTGACGCTACATAGCCACCACCGACCAGCACGATCCGTTCTGGCAGTCGCTCCATAGCCAGGAAGTTCTCATTGGTAGAAAAATACTCTTCGCCCGGAATTCGTAGCTTTATCGGCTCAGCGCCCGCAGCGATCAAAATGTGACGGGCTTCAAGACTCTCGCCGTCCACCTTCAGATTGTTCCGACCTGTGAAGCGTGCATGGCCGTGATAAGTATGGATCTCCTTTTCTTTGTAACGACTTTCGTGCTTTTCCGGGACCGGATCAGTGAAGGTGCGCTTGAACGCAATCAATTCGGGCCAGTCGATATGGACGTCACCGGCAACGCCATTGCCACTCATGCGCCGGACATGGTCGAGAGCCGAGGCACCGCCGACAAGCATCTTTTTCGGGTCGCAGCCGCGCAGGGCGCAGGTGCCGCCAAAAGGCCGGTGGTCGACGACCGCCACGCTCCAACCGGCGGCTCGCACGCGCATCGCAGCGACCATAGCCGCCGTGCCCGTTCCTATGATTACAAGGTCGTATTGGTTGGCCATTGGGCTCTCCTACATGTTCGTCGTTCACCGCTTGTATTGCCACCATCTGTGGCGGTGACTCCCGAGAGAACGACCGCAGCGTCATCGTGCTTGCGCTGGCCGCACTAGTCGCAACAGTACGTTTTCGCTCCGCGCGGGCTGGGAAAGTTCACTATAGCGCGCAGATCTGCATCGCCTCGATGGAACGGGGATTGAAGGTTTGCCAAACGCGCCGGCATTCTCATGGGCAGCCACGCTGCGTCTCCGTTTCTGGTCGCCCGGGCTGCGGCGAGCTGGTGAGTTTCAAGTCGAGGACAGAAGAACGCGAATTGGTTCGCGAGCCGTCGCCGTTGATGTCCTGCCAGATAGCCTCACGGGCCACGGCCGTTCGCTTCGCGCGATCGGCATGCGTTCCAGCGAGAGCTTCCACCCCCTTGTTCTCGTAGAGCTGCAAGTGAATGGCGCTGTTAATCAGAGCGAGATGCGTGAACGCTTGGGGGAAATTGCCGAGAAACGCACCGTCGTGTGGACAAACCTCTTCCGCATACAGGCCGAGATCATTGCCCTTGGTTAGGAGGCTCTCAAACAACGAGCGCGCTTCCGCTGCTCTACCTAGCTCAAGGAGTGCATCAACCAGCCAAAAGCTGCAGATCAGAAAAGCGCCTTCGCCGCCGGGAAGCCCGTCAGGGGTCCTGTAGCGCCGGACATAGTCGCCCTCCCGTAGCCGCCTCTCGACAGCATCCACCGTGCGGGCAAGAAGGTCGGGCGGAAGGGGGAGATCGAGCAGCGGGGCCAACAAGAGTGCGGCGTCTGGCTCCCGGTGCCCAAACGCCTGCCTTAAGTAGCCGCCGTCGGGGTCAATCCCGGGGCCCAGGACCGCCTGAAGCACGGCCTCCCGCTCGGTTTCCCAAGCCGGATTTGGCCCCAGGAGACGGATTGCCCGGTCGAGGGCAACCCATGACATGAGCTTACCGTGAACATGATGCCGCGGTTCGCCGCGCATCTCCCAAATACCCTGATCGGGCTCCCGCCAGTGGACGGCTATATAATCGGCGGCGCCGCGGAGGATTTGCTTCAGCGTCGCGTCGAGGGGCTCACCAAGCGCATGATACAGAAGTGCCCAGTCCGCAAGTTCGCCGTAAATATCGGCTTGCTTTTGGCGGTAGGCAGCATTGCCGATGCGGACGGGCCGGCTTCCGTCATAGCCATTGAGATGGTCCAGCCTTCGTTCGCGGAGCTCCTTCTCACCTCGAATACCATAGAGAATTTGCAGTCCCGGCAATGTTTGCACGCAGCAAAGGCGCAGGAATTCGCAATAGCGCCTAGCCTCCCCGCTATAGCCTAGGGCGGCGAGCGCTTGCAGCACGAAGGCAGAGTCCCGGAGCCAGCTGAAGCGGTAATCCCAGTTCCGGGTGCCGCCTGGCTCCTCGGGCAGGGACGTGGTCGGCGCGGCGACTATGGCTCCCGTCGGGGCAAAGGTGAGCAGTTTCAACGTTAGCGCGCTGCGCCGCACCGCCCCGCCATACGGGCCGTGGTACCAGCAGCGGCCGCACCACTCTTTCCAGAAGGCGTACGTTATCCCCAGTAATCTGCGTATCTCATCGGCAGGGGCTGTGCTTGCGGCTGACGCCGGCGCAAGCACGAAGGCGCGCTCTTCTCCATCGCTGAACTCGATTGTTTCCTCGGCGGCCAAGAGGCCCTCGGGTGGCCCATCGGATATATAGAGGACGCGGGTTTCGGATCTTCCTTCATACTTCGGCACATCGGCAGGTGCCGCGCCTTCGAAGGAGGCTCCTGCAGGACGATACCGGACTCGGATTGCAACGCGGCCCGCCACGCCTTCCACGATGCGCACCAGCCAGCCCGGGGCGGACAGAGTGACATAGTCGTCAGCCGCCGCAGCCGGCGCACGGCCGACCGGCAAAAAGTCGGTTACCGCAACGCGACCGCTGCGGGTTGTCCAGACCGTGCGCAAGATGTTTGTGTCGGGAAGGTAGGCCCGCTCCATCTCCGCATCGTCTTCGGGGAAGATTTCAAAAATCGGACCCTTTTCGGCGTCTAGGAGGCGCCAAAGAACCGGCTCGGTGTCGAAGCGCTCCGGGCACCACCAGTCGATCCCACCGTCTAAGGCGACCAATGCTGCGCCATGACAGTCGCCGATGAGTGCGTAATCTCGGATAGGAACGTAGGAACGCCGGCTCGGCGCAGCCAAGGGTTCGGCAGATTTGTGTGGTGTCGACACCGCTAGCCGCCCTCCCGAAAGGCGGGATACAGCACCATCCCGCCATCCACGAACAGGGTTGTGCCGACGACATAATCGGAGTCATCTGAGGCCAGCCACACTGCGGCCTTGGCCACGTCCTCGGGCACGCCGACCCGGCCATAAGGAATGAGCTTCAGCAGCTTCTCTTTGGCTTCTTCGGTTTCCCATGCCTCCTTGTTGATGGCGGTCTTGATCGCGCCTGGCGCGATCGCATTCACCCGGATCTTCTCCGCCGCTAACTCCTGCGCCATCGTCTCCATGAGCAGCTTCAGTCCGCCTTTCGCAGCGGCGTAGTTGGCGTGCCCACTCCAAGGTATTGTTTGGTGGACGGAATTAGTGAAGATGATCTTGCCAAGCGCTGGCGAGCTATCGGGACGAAGCCCCTGTTTGCGAAAGCTTCGGACAGCTTCCTGCGCGCAAAGGAATTGGCCCGTCAGGTTGACGTCGATGACCGTGCGCCAGTCAACCAGGGTCAGCTCTGTAAACGGAGCGTCGCGCTGGATGCCAGCATTGGCGACAACGACATCAATGCCCCCGAACTGGTGCGCCGCCGCACCGAATAACCGACTGCAATCCTCAGAATTTGAAATGTCTCCCTGAATTGCCACCGCGCTGCCTCTGCCCATGTTTATCTCTTCGACTACCCGCTCAGCTCCTTCGCGATCCGACCTGTAGTTGACGAGAACCAACGCGCCCGCCTGGGCGAACGCGCGGGCGATCGCTTCGCCAATGCCGGAACTTGCGCCCGTTACGAATGCCCGACAGTCCTGAAGTGCTTGGTCTCTCATACATGTTGCTCACTGATGACGCGGCTTGCAGGCGGGGGCGGCCAACGCGTAGAGACTCTCGGCCGCTGCATCCAATGCGGCGCTGTAGACCAGATGGCCAAGTAAACTACGCATTTGCGTGCGGCCGGATACTCTCGGTTCGGTGCACTAGCCTCACAAGCTCGGTCCATTAGGATGATCGACATGCTGGTTACCGATCATCGGGAGGGGTTTCAGGTGGCCGCTTTCTAGGGCCATCTCATATACCGCCACGTGCCAGCGATTGGCTCTGTGATAATTGCGAATGAAGGCGTCACGCACGTCGGTGCGCTGGCTCATGATCGCGAAGTTGTCCCACAGCGTCATGAAACCGCGAATGGCGAACCATTGCGCGATGACGATCCCCCGATCATTGATGGCGTTCATATCGGCTTCTCGAACGTCGGCAGGGCCCTTCGTCTCCTCCATCGGCGCAGGAAGCTCATAGCCGCCGTCGTCGAGTATCTTCTTCATCTCCTGGATGTTCGGATTGCAGACGTCCTCAAGATAGACCTTGATGGCCTCCTTGATCTTCGGGTCTTTCGCAGAGCCAAGATAGAGATTGCACTGTCCCATGCACACGAACTCGCGCAGGTAACCCTCCGTGACGGCGACGTACTCGCTCGCGGAAAGGGTCTGCCTCTGGTTCCGGGCCTGCTCGTAATAATGCTCCGCGTAGCCGCTATAGGAGGTTTTGCCCTCGGGGCGGCCGATCTCGACTTGCTCGGACATGGTAATGTTCCTTTCATTCCGTTTGGGTTGTAGATTGAACGGGGCAACGACCCTCATTGCGCGGGCAGGTGGCGCAGCCGCGCTTGAGGTACCAGACGAAACCCACCACTCCGAGCAAGGCGAGGACTCCGGCGGCAATTGGCCAATAAGGCGCAACAAACGCGAGTGATACGCCGGCGAGCAGCAGTAGAGGCACTCCGCAGCAGATGAAGTGCAGGACTGCGAAAAGCATCACCTTACGGTTCAAATTGCTGTTCGTGCTCGTCGGCATTCGCTTCGGTCAGCTCCGTCTGGGATTTTGGCTACGCTCGCCAGGACGCGACCCCCCGGTTATAAGACTTCCAACTAACCTGT
>DDNW01000156.1:2781-8726 GCA_002341345.1 Erythrobacter sp. UBA2510 | reverse complement strand
TCCAACTAACCTGTAGGTGGTACAGGTTCCGTTGCGAACGACAATTAATGCAGTTCGAGAGGCAATCCGTTCGCTCTGTGCGGCGGCTGGAGGCGAAACCGTGCCCTGCGGAGGCCCGCTCAACAGGTCAAATCGCTTTGTGAAGGGTCACAGACCCGGAAGGGGGGCGGCGACTGGTGGGCAGTACACGCCGCGCGCGAGGAATTCACGCCCTGCCAAACCCAGCCGTGCCCGGCCAGCTGTGTGTTGACTTGGCCTATTTGGCCACAGGTTCGCGGTACAGGGTCTCGATGAGCGGGCATTCCGGCAGCGTGCCGTCTCCGCACTGAGCGACCACTTCCTTGAGCACGCGTTCCATGCGCTTCAAGTCGGCGATCTTCGCCCGCACGTCCTGAAGGTGGGCCGCTGCCACGATTCTCGCTTCGGCGCATGGTCGGTCGCGCTCTTCGGCCAATCGCAGAAGCTCACGGATCTCGTCCAGGGAAAAGCCAAGTTCGCGAGCTCGGATAACAAAGCGAAGGCGCCGTTCGTGCGAGGAACTGTAGGCCCGATGGCCACCCGAGGTGCGCGGCGGCTCCGGCAAAAGGCCAATCTTTTCGTAGTAGCGCACGGTCTCAATATTGCAGCCCGTCCGCTCGGCTAGCTCTCCCCTCTGGAGGCTTTTTACTGCTGCGTGACCGCTCACCGAATTTCCCTCTTGAACCTGTAGTGACTACAGCCCGTATCATACGGTTCGAATCGAATTTCGGCAACGAGCGAAAAGGTCTGACTTGATGAATGCATCGCTCCCCGGACCGGCGGCGATAACGCCTTCAACCTGGGATTTGCACGCGTCGGAACACACCGCTCAAACCCAAGGCGGCGGCGCATTCAAGCCGCGCGGCGCGGCTCCACCGTCGATCCAAGGCGAGATCTGAATATGGCCGCCGTTACTGCCAATCTCGACGATTCGATTTTCGATGGCTTTCGAGCGGGTCGAACGTCCATGGACTTCTGGCTGCCGCGCATCCTGGCGCTTGCGGCGGGCGGGATCGGGCCTCTTCCTCTGGTCCTGGATCTGAAGTGGGGTCTGCCGATGTCGACCATCGGACCCATCTTATGGCTGGCTTCGATCCTGCTCACCATCGCCTCCGTCGCATTGGCCAGACGGGCCGGTGACAAACGCTTCGTCTGGCTGGTCATCGTGGCCCTACTGGCGGGCTACATGGCAACCGCCACCTATGACTCCAGCCGGGTGGCGGGGATGAGCGCCGGAGTCGTCGCGATGGACGAGGCGCTCGACTTTGGGCGGCGCCTCACAGGGCAAGTTGCGCCCGGAGGCCATGGTTCCATGCATGCCGACGAACACGGGACCGGTCCCATGCCCGAGCAAGCCGCGCCGCCTGCTCCGAGCCCGGCTGGTGCACACGGCTCGGCACCCTCCCACGGGGAAGATCAAGCAGGGGCGGGGCGCGCCCCAGAGCATGAGCCGGTTTCTTCGATCAGCCAAGGAGCGACCGTCGCTCTGGGTTACGCCTGGCATTATTGGAGCGGGATCATGTTCAGCCTCTCGTTCCTGGTGCTGTTTGGCGCGCGGGGATGGAAATGGGCGATACCCTACCTCGTGCTGGTGGTTTATCCTGGCATGGTCTTCGCAATGGGGTCCCACACGATTGCGAATTTCATCTGGGAGGCCGTGGGACACACGGGCTTCGGTCTTACCTTAGGCATCGTAAGCAGCGCGCTCCTGAGCCGGGGATGAAACGTCAGGAAGGCGCCCTCAGGCTGATGATGGAACAAGCCCAACTCGGAGATGCGAGGGCTTACCGAACTCTCCTGGAACAGCTAAGTTCGCTGCTTCGCCTCCATCTGAGGCGCAAGCTGGTCCAAATGGGACGGAACGCCGCCAACGCAGAGGATCTTGTCCAGGAAGTGTTGATGGCGGTGCACGCGCGACGGGATACTTATGATCCATCCGAGCCGTTCACGCCATGGCTGTACGCGATCGCACGCTACAAGCTTATCGACCATCTCCGCCGCAGCAAGATGGCTCATGCCGAGGGGCCGCTCGACGCTGCCGAGGCAATGTCGGACGGGTTCGACCATACGGCGGTGGAGTCCGGAATCGATATGGAAAAACTGCTTGCGACGATCCCCCAGCATAGTCAGCGTGTCATTCGCGACGTCAAACTCGACGGACGAAGCGTCGCCGAAGCCGCCGCTCGTGAAGGCATTACTGAGGCGGCCGCGAAAGTCCGGATCCATCGGGGACTCAAGGCGATGACTGTTGCCATCGGCGGGAGGTTGTGGCGTGAAGACCGCTGATCTGATCAACCGGCTGACGGTCGATCTCAAACCCGTTGACTATCGTCGCGCCTCGCGTGCCTTAGGCCTCGCATTCGCAGCGGGAAGCCTAGCGGCTGTCGCCGCGATTTGCCTGACTCTCGGCCTGCGGCCCGACCTCCGAGAACCCCACGCTCTTGGCTTTCTCATGCTGAAGCTTGTATTTGCGGCTGGAGTGGCGGCCACGGCCTTCCTGTTGCTGCTCCGGCTCGCCAGGCCGGGGCAAGCACGACGGTCGTCGAACCTTGTGGCGGCGCTACCTTTCGTCGGAATCGTATTGCTGGCGGTGCTGGACCTTTCCGCAACACCCGGCGCACAATGGGCAGCTTTGATTGCTGGTCATGCGTGGCCGAAGTGCATGGTGATCATCCTGGTTATGGCCGCCGCGCCGTATGCCTTGATGGTGCTGGCGCTGCGCTGGGGCGCGCCCACAGAATTGTGGCGGACGGGCGCATTAGCAGGGTTGCTAGCCGGCGGGGTCAGCGCCAGCGCCTATGCCCTCGCTTGCGGCGACGACTCCCTTCCCTTCGTGGCTTGTTGGTACAGCAGCGCCATCCTGATGTGCGGCGTAATCGGCGGCATGCTCGGACAACGGCTTCTGCGCTGGTAGCTCGTCGCGAGATTTCTGCCCCCGCATAGAAATCGCCTGCACCTCCCGCTTGTCGAAACCGACATTCGATGTAACCGATCGAGCCACGCTTGCGAACTTATTCTTCGTAAGGGCGCCAGTCGGGCGCGCTTGGAGCCACCCGGAGTTTGCATGCTCGCCAATCCCGTAACTTTGCGTTGTTCTGAGCTGTTTGACAGCAGAAGCCACGCTGTCATCGGCATCAGCCCCTTCAATAGCTACTTCTCAGAGACGCGAATTTCTGAGCTTGCCCGGTGGGCGCGCCGAAACTTTACAGCCTTCCACTTGTATGTTCCTGACAGACCCGCTGCGCTCACGCTCGAGGCGCTAGGGTATTCTCCCGCACGCGCAGAGAAGAAGGCGCGACGACAAGCGAATTACCTCCAGAACAAGATCGCTCGCGCACTCTCGACCATAGAAGCAGAAGACGAGCTCAGCACCATATTGCTGAACAGTCGCGTTCTCGATGAACATCGCAACTACTCAGACGAGCACGCTCGTTATCAAGACCTCTTCACCTCCGATCCCGAGTTCCGGGAAGGTTGTCTTGAGAGTGCAGCATGGGTGCTTGAGAAGCACCCAGATCGAAAGGGCCCCTTGACGCCAACGGCGATTGAGATGGGTGCCCGCTACTTCCTCGCCGAAGTGCCGTTCTTTCTGGACACGCCGTGTATTTTGGGCGTGCAGCATTCGGTGTTTTGTTACCATCAGTGCCCCGCTTTTCTGCGCAACCTGCTTGAGAAACAACGGGGAGCGATAGCCAGCGCTAACCAGGGCTTTATCGAGGTCACCCCATTGTCCGGCTAGCGCCATGGGACGTGTTCGAAATTCACTGAGTGAGGCGGGCTGCGGAGAGTCGCCTGTTTAGCTCAGGCGGACCACCGTTGGGCAGCGCCATCCTGCTGCGCGGCGCCATCGCGCCATGCTCGGGCGGCGGCTTCGTCGCTTGCGGTCGGCGGCTCAAGATCTCACGCTCAAGTTCGCGCGAGTAAATCACATTCGATGTAACCGATCGAGCCGCGCTTGCGAACTTATGTTTGTAGGGTGCCTGCAGCGCGAGCCGAAGACCTCGCTCTCAACCGTTACAGCATGTCGGCAAAAATCACGTCGGTGGAAGTTCCAATGAAACCTTCGAGAGAAAGGAACAATAGATGAGAAAATCCTTCATCGCCTTGGCCTGTGCGGTGGTTAGCGTCCTGTGGACGACGGCCAGCTTTGCCGACGAGGGCAGGTCGAGGGTTCAACCCGAGACTATCAGCCTGTTCCAAGTGCCCTGGCAGTGCCCCGCGGCTCCGGAGATCGCATGCGGCGGGCTCGCCAAACCAGTACTCCTCGAACTCGAGCAAAACACGGGAATTGCTGAGGCTTGGATAAACCGAGCCGGAACCGTGCTCGCCGTGGTGGGATCAGACCGGAACAGCGAGGCGCGCACGAAAACCGTTCGCACACTCCTGCGGGAAATATTCGAGAAGGATGTCGCGACAGAGCTCCAGGGCGAAGCTCGGATGACGGAGCTGGCCAGCTTCCGGTCGGGCGCTGCTTGGTATCGAGGCGCTCAGGTGGATGCCCTCAGCATCGAGGAAGCCGATATCATCGCCGCCCGGCTTGTGCGTCGAATCGGGGCCAAGGTCCCAGTTTCGGCGGACAAGGCGCGATTGCTAACAGCGAGCTTCGCCGACATCCTCAAGGCACGTTTCATCCGCAGCTCCGATGCGCCCCGCACAGGCGATCAAAAGCCCCGCGATGAACAACTCCGAGACGTAGCGCGAGCGCAACTCGACGCAGCTGGAGTGTCAGCATTCGACGAGGCGCTTGCGAAGGGAGAGCGCCCCGCGCCCGGTGAAAAATAGGATACTTAGTCGCCCGCCGCGCCATCTTCGACGACGTCAAGCAGCTTTCGTGCTGTACATCCTAAGGGAATAACTATGAAACATACCCGCTACATCACTGAGATTGCAGAAAGTCTAACACCGGCCAATCAGCCCGAAGGATTCGGGGAACTGTTTGTCGTGCTGCTGCGTGAGCTGGCCAAGGGGCGTCCGGTTTCGCAAACGACACTTGCCATGTCTCTCGACTGGCCTGCTCAGCGAGTGAATACCGTGCTCGAACGGACCACCAGTACCGAGTACGATGACGATGGGAATATCGTTGGCTATGGCCTCACCTTGCGCGAGACTTCGCATACCTTCGAGATTGATGGCCGCCGGCTATACGCCTGGTGCGCACTGGACACCCTGATGTTTCCGGCGTTGATCGGCCAGACGGCGTACGTCTCGTCGCATTGCGCCGCAACCGGCGCGCCAGTTTCACTCACGATTTCGCCGAACGAGATACGGGATGTCGTACCGGCCGACGCCGCAGTGTCATTGATACTTCCGCAGGCAACGGCCGATATCCGTCAGTCCTTTTGTTGCCATGTGCATTTCTTTGCATCGGTCGTGACGGCGAAAGATTGGGCCTCCAAGCATGAAGGAGTGGAGATCGTAAGCGTCCAAGATGCCTTCCGCTTGGGCCAAGAGCTTAATCGACATCTGCTGCAGACCATTCCATCGAGAAAGGCGTGATTGGATAACGATTCTACAGCTCAGTATTCGCTTCGTAGGTGCGGATTGCACTCTGCGAAATCTACCCGTTTCGCCCGCAAAGCAATCAAAGCGGGTGTCAAATGGTCCCCTACACGTAATCTCGTCTGGCCCACTATGCCGGCGTGAGCATCGACCGGCGGGGCGAGGGTCTTGCCCGTCTCGGGCCTCCGCCATCCCGCGCGCGTTGCCCGAGTCGATCGGGTCTTTGGTGGTCGTCCAGCGCAGCGGCTCGTCTTGTCCCTTGGGAACTGCGGTTGCAGGGCTGCCCCGCGATCGTGCCTTGCGGCGAGCAGTGCAGGCAAAGGCGACTTTCGCTTCCCGGGGTCAAAGCCATGCTGCGGGTTCTGCTTCCGCTTAGAAAGCGCCTTCAGCTCCCGCTGAAAATCAACATTCGATGTAACCGATCGAGC
>DDNW01000156.1:2273-2622 GCA_002341345.1 Erythrobacter sp. UBA2510 | reverse complement strand
CGAGCCGCGCTTGCGAACTTATGGTGGTAGGGCGCCTGTCGGCGGCGCCTGGGGCGCGAAGCCGCAGATCTCGCTCTGAAATAGCACTTGAACCTGTAGGTGCTACAGGCCCTATCTTGAAAAGATCGAGGAGAAAAGGAATGAGTGAGTATGTTCGAACGGCCCCGGCGCGGCTGACCGGCAAACCCGAAGCAGGGACGTCGCAGGGCGGGCAAAAACTGTTGATGGCGGGCGGGGTCCTGGCCGCCCTTGGCGCATCGTCCTGCTGCATACTGCCGCTTGTTCTGTTCAGCATTGGCGTGAGCGGGGCGTGGATCGGAAACCTGACTGCGCTTGCTCCTTACCAGCG
>DDNW01000156.1:1833-2108 GCA_002341345.1 Erythrobacter sp. UBA2510 | reverse complement strand
ATGCGCTTGCTCCTTACCAGCCCGTCTTTGTGGTCGCAGCGCTTGTCTTTCTCGCTGTGGGCTTCTGGCGCGTCTACCGCCAGCCGAAGGTGGACTGCGCAGAAGGTAGTGCGTGTGCTCGCCCGGGCGCGAGCCGGATTGCCAAAATCGGGCTGTGGGCTGCGACCGTGCTCGTCTTCGCAGCGGTGGCGTTCCCTTACGCTGCGCCGTTCCTTCTCGACCTCTGATGCAACCTTTCAAAGCAGGAGACTTGTGACCATGAAGACCTTGATCCG
>DDNW01000156.1:1149-1801 GCA_002341345.1 Erythrobacter sp. UBA2510 | reverse complement strand
AATCCGCACTGCAGTGACCGTCGCCGCCTTGACTCTCGCCGGAGGCGCTTACGCCGCCCCTCGGACCGCCACGCTTGCGGTTGAGAATGTCAGCTGCGTGTCCTGTGCACCAATCGTAAAGAGAACACTCTCGCGCATCTCCGGTGTCAGCCAAGTCGCGGTCGTGGAGCGGGACGGTCGGGCCACGGCGACAGTGACCTTCGATGATGAGAAGGTCACTGCCGAGGCACTCGCCCAGGCGACCACGAATGCAGGCTATCCTTCGACCGTGACGGGCGTGAAGAGCGCGGCTCTCGCCCGCTGACGTGACCGCAATGAACCATCGCGCCCTCTTTCGAACGGGCGTCATCGGAGCGGTTGGGGCGGCGCTCTGCTGCGCGACCCCAATCCTTGGAATTGCGCTGGGAGCGATCGGGTTCTCAGCACTGGCGGCCAAGGCCGATTATGTCCTGATCCCGGTTCTGGTCGCCTCGCTCGGGCTGATCGGGATCGGGCTCTACCGACGCAACGCATCTGCCCCGGCCGTCATCGACTGCTGTGAGACGGATAAGAACACAGGAAAGTTCAAGTCATGAGTGATTGCTGCGCTCCGAGCGCAAAGAACGGGAACGGCCGCTACGACCTCATTGTCGTCGGCGCCGGCTCGGCCGGG
>DDNW01000156.1:603-1043 GCA_002341345.1 Erythrobacter sp. UBA2510 | reverse complement strand
CGTCGGCGCCGGCTCGGCCGGGTTCTCGGCCGCAATTACGGCGGCCGAACAAGGGGCGCAAGTTGCGTTGATCGGCCACGGTACTATCGGAGGGACGTGCGTCAATGTCGGCTGCGTCCCGTCGAAGGCCCTTATCCGGGCCGCGGAAGCGGTGCACCACGCCAATGCCGCACCCAGGTTCGCCGGTATTGCCGCAGAGGCGCGGGTGGCCGACTGGGGTGCGCAGGTCGCCCAAAAGAATGAACTGGTCGCGGGTCTGCGTCAGGCGAAGTACGCCGATCTCCTGCCATCCTACAACAGCGTCGCATATCATGAAGGCCGTGCCCGCCTCATCGATGGCGGCGTCGATGCCGGTGGCAAGAGTTTCGCGGCGGATCGTATCATCATCGCCACCGGAACCCGGCCGGCGTTGCCGGCGATCCCGGGCATAACGGACATCT
>DDNW01000156.1:0-481 GCA_002341345.1 Erythrobacter sp. UBA2510 | reverse complement strand
CCACGGCGCTGGAGCTGACCGCGCTGCCACGCTCGATGATCGTGCTCGGTGGCGGCTACATCGGTGCTGAGCTCGCGCAAACCTTCGCTCGAGTGGGGGTCGAGGTGACACTAGTCTTCCGTAGCCGCCTCCTGCCGGAAGCAGAGCCTGAGATCGGGGCGGCCCTCGCCGGTTATCTTGCCGACGAGGGTATCAAGGTCGTCGGCGGTCTGAACTACGAGTCAATCCGTCGGACGGAGGATGGCGTCGCGCTCACGGTGGTTCGGGACGGACATGCAGAAACGCTTGCGGCCGAGCGGGTTCTCGTTGCGACCGGTCGCGCGCCGAACACCGAAAGCCTTGGCCTTGAACAAGCTGGTATCGCCCGGACGCCCGCAGGCGCCATCGTGGTCGACGACCGGATGCGCACCTCCAAAGCGGGCGTCTACGCGGCCGGCGATGTGACGGGCAAGGACCAATTCGTCTACATGGCGGCCTACGG
>DDNW01000104.1:21170-21422 GCA_002341345.1 Erythrobacter sp. UBA2510 | reverse complement strand
CTGCGCGCGATGATGCCGTGGATCGGCGCCAATGCGCTGGTCGACAAGTCGAAGAACTGAAGCATCCAGCAACGGAGGGGATATGCGCCTCGCCGATTGCCATAATATCGACGACTTCCGCCGCCTCGCCAAGGCGCGGCTCCCATGGCCGGTGTTCGATTACATCGACGGGGCGGCGGATGACGAAATAACCAAGCGGCGCAACACCGGCGCCTTCGAGCAGATCGATCTGGTGCCCGACGTATTGGCGGG
>DDNW01000104.1:19874-20968 GCA_002341345.1 Erythrobacter sp. UBA2510 | reverse complement strand
TCGCTGACCATGATGGGCCGCACTAGCGCCCTGCCGCTGATGCTGAGCCCGACCGCGCTGCAACGCGCCTTTCACCGCGATGGCGAGCGCGCCGTGGCCAAAGCGGCGGAGAAGTTCGGCGTGTGGTTCGGCATCTCCAGTCTCGCCACTCATTCGATTGAGGAAATCGCCTCGCTCACCAGCGGGCCGAAGATGTTCCAGCTCTACGTCCACAAGGACAAGGGGCTGAACAACTCAATGATCGAGCGCTGCAAGGCGGCCAATTTCGACGCGCTGGCGCTGACCGTGGATACGATCGTCTCGGGCAAACGCGAACGCTGCCTGCGTTCCGGCTTCACCGCCCCGCCCCGCTTCACGGCATCCGCCTTGTGGAGTTATGCCACACGTCCGCGCTGGACGCTGGATTACGTCTTCGGGCCGAAGTTCCGCCTGCCCAATCTCGATGAATATGTCAGCGAGGGCACCGGCAAGGCGGTCAGCATACAGGACTATTTCAATACCATGCTCGATACCGGCATGGACTGGGACACTGCCGCGCGCATCCGGCAGGACTGGGGCGGCACGTTCGCGCTGAAGGGCGTGATGAGCGCCGCCGACGCGCGCCGCGCCGTCGAAATCGGCGCCGATGCGATCTGGGTTTCCAATCATGGCGGCAGGCAGCTGGATGGCGGGCGCGCGCCGATGGACCAGTTGCGCGAGATCGTCGATGCGGTCGTCGGCGAGATCGAGATCGTGCTCGATGGCGGGGTGCGGCGCGGAACGCATGTGCTCAAGAGCCTGGCAGCAGGCGCCACCGGCGTCTCGGGCGGGCGTCTGTATCTCTACGCGCTGGCGGCGGCCGGACAGCCGGGTGTTGAACGAGCCCTGACGATCCTGAAGGATGAAATCGAGCGCGCGATGCGTTTGATGGGCGTAACCTCGGTGGCGCAACTAACCCCTGACAGGCTGCGTTGGCGCTGAACTGTACAGAGCGGACAGGCCTTGCGCCTGCCGAAATAATGCGCAAATAGGATCGTATGACGCGTATCGGCCATCTTCTGCGACTTAACTGCCCTTGGGCGTGACCCCGGCGTGCCGATAGGGTGCGCCACGCA
>DDNW01000104.1:16973-19667 GCA_002341345.1 Erythrobacter sp. UBA2510 | reverse complement strand
CGATAGGGTGCGCCACGCACCCAAGGGACCAGCCGCCTTTCGCAGACCACCGAACGAGTATTCCCGATGCCGATGTTGAGTAATCCCGGGGCCAAGTATCGCCCCTTCCCGCAGGTACCCATTACGGACCGACAGTGGCCCTCGCGCACGATCACTGCCCCGCCCCGCTGGCTCTCCACCGATCTGCGCGACGGCAACCAGTCGATCATCGACCCGATGGACGCGGTGAAGAAGAACCGTTTCTTCGACACGCTGGTCGAGGTCGGCGTGAAGGAGATCGAGGTCGGCTTCCCCGCTGCCGGTCAGGTCGAATTCGATTTCATCTCCGGCCTCGTCCAGTCTGGCCGTATCCCCGATGATGTCATTGTGCAGGTGCTGACGCAGTCGCGCGAGGACCTGATCAAGCGCAGCTTCGAAAGCCTTGAAGGCGCGCGCGCAGCGATCGTCCATCTCTATAATGCGGTCAGCCCGGCCTGGCGCAACATCGTCTTCCGCATGAGCCGCGACGAGGTGCGCGAGATCGCCGTTACTGGCGCAAAACTGCTGCGCGACGAAGCGGCCAAGCGCCCCGGTACCGACTGGCAGTTCGAATATTCGCCCGAGACCTTCTCGACCGCCGAGCTCGATTTCAGCCTCGAGGTATGCGAGGCTGTGATGGAAGTGCTTGCGCCCACGCCGGAACATCCGGTGATCCTGAACCTGCCCGCGACGGTCGAGGCGGCAACGCCCAATATCTACGCCGATCAGGTCGAATATTTCTGCCGCAACCTGCCCAATCGCGAAAGCGCGGTGATCAGCCTGCATACGCATAACGACCGCGGCACAGGCGTCGCGGCGGCGGAACTGGGCATGATGGCCGGCGCCGACCGCGTCGAAGGTTGCCTGTTCGGCAATGGCGAACGCACGGGCAATTGCTGCCTCGTGACCGTGGCGCTTAACATGTACACGCAGGGCGTCGATCCGGGCCTCGACTTCTCCGACATCGACAAGGTCATCGAGACGGTCGAATATTGCAACCAGATCCCCGTCCACCAGCGCCACCCCTATGGCGGCGAACTGGTCTTTACGGCGTTTTCGGGCAGCCATCAGGACGCGATCAAGAAGGGCTTCGAAGCGCATGAGCTTCAGAATGACGAGTACTGGCGCGTTCCCTACCTGCCGATCGACCCGGCGGATCTGGGCCGCAGCTACGAAGCCGTCATCCGCGTCAACTCGCAGAGCGGCAAGGGTGGTTTCGCATGGGTGCTGGAGAAGGACCAGGGCCTGAAACTGCCCAAGCGCCTGCAGGCCAATTTCTCGCGCGCAGTGCAGAACATGGCCGATGATCTGGGCCGCGAACTCAACGCCGAGGACATCTGGCGCTGTTTCCGCGAGACCTATTTCATCGGTGACGTGCCCAAGCGTTTTCGCCTCGTTGATTACGAGGAAGGCGTTGCCAGCGACGGGACGCGCATCTTTGCCGGGACGATCACCGTCGATGGCGAGAAGCAGCGCGTTTCGGGACGCGGCAAGGGCCTCGTCTCCTCGATCCTTGCGACCATGCGCGATAGCTTCGGGCTCGAACTCGAAGTGCTCGACTATTCCGAACACGCGCTGGGCAAGGGTACCGATGCACAGGCAGCCGCCTATGTCGAATGCGCCCGTCCGGAAGGCGGCATCGTGTGGGGCGTTGGCATCGACGAGGACGTCGCCACGGCCAGCGTCCGCGCTATCCTTTCCGCCGCAAACGCAGCTGTGCTGGGATAGCCTCCGGCGGCCGGGTCACGATTCCGGTACCGCTCCACAGCATTTCAGCCATAGCGTCGAGTTCGGTAAAGTCGACGCCCTGTCCGATCGGGTCCTTATGGCTTAGCATCACGTGACGCCGCTTGTGGTCGAGCAAGCGGCGTCGCAGCGCGGCCTGCAACAATTCGAGCCGCATCAGCGCATCGAGACAGGCCTTGTCTTCGCCCGGCCCGCCTTTGGCGCGCCACCCCGCCTCGATTTGCCCGACGCGGTGCACGACCATGTCGCTGTAGGTACGATGCGGTCCGCGATGCAGCGGCATGGCTGTGCGCAGCGCATTGGCCTCATTGGCCGGGAGCAGCAGGCCATTGGCACGGAAATCGTCAAACAGGCGTCGCTTGCCCAGCGTTTCGAAGAGAGACGCGAAGCATCCACGCGACAGCAATTGGCACGGCAGCAAATGATGCCTCTGCATGCCGGGGCGGAACCCGGCAGCATCGCGGCGATTGACGGCTCGAAACGGGATGATCGCCCGCCCGCGATCCAGCACTCCGACCGCGTCGTTCGCCGGCCGATTTGTTAGCTCCCTCCGCTCCATGCGGTAACAATGGAGCAACCTTCGTTGACAAAAAGTTTCAGCGGCTCACCCGAAGGCCCTGTCAGAACGACATTTTCCGTCAAATTGCCGTGTTCGACCAGCCAGTGCATCAGCCGCAGCGCAACCTTGGCCGCATCGCCGCGCGGCTCGCACAGGGTCGGGTCGAGATAGAGCTCCTGCCCGATGAAATGGGCCAGCCCCTCGCTTTTCAGGCCGCCATCCTCGGTCGGGACCAGAGCCGCAAGGCCGAGACCGGGAAAGGCCCCGCCTTCGACCCAGCGCAGCACGGCCTCACGGAAATAGCGTGGATCGCTAAGCGCGTGCGCCGGGTGCCAGTTGACCGCCACCAGTCCGGGCAGTTCGCACAGCTG
>DDNW01000104.1:14334-16822 GCA_002341345.1 Erythrobacter sp. UBA2510 | reverse complement strand
CAGCTGCGCAGCCAGTTCTGCCTGCGCACGCACGACCGGGAACATTGCCGCGCCGCCTGCCAGATGCGGTCCCGGTGCAAGCGTAACGGCCTCGTATTCGGTCGACAGCGTCTCTGCCGGGAGGCCGAATACATGCGCGCCCGGAACGGCCGGCGCCGACTCACCCGGTGCGAGTCCGACGAGATCGTAGGTCAGGCCATTGAGGAGCAGTTCGAGCCAATGACCGTTTTCGGCGTTGTGGCTTACTGAAAAGGCACCACCGCTGCCGGCCAGTGCCATGATCGAGGGCGCGTCGGTGCGCTCACCGCGGGCAAAGAGCAGTGAAACGGCCGTGGCAAGCTGCCTGTCTTCCAGTTGACGAGCGATCGTGAGTGATCCCGTAGCGGTCAATTCCAACCCCGTATCTGCCTGAATGCGAGCCCAGGTCGACCGTTCACCGCATTCCCCCCAAAGGCATCAACCCCAAATTAAGCAGCATAACTAACACCGCTGTCATAACTGTCGAGTGCGCGCGAGCAAATCTTTCTTCCGCCACAACACTCCTCTATCACCTGTGCATGTCGCAAACCGCCCACGCCCTTGGACTGGACCGCTCGATTTCCGGACGAAGCTGGAAACACCGCGCCGCAAATGGCGGATACGATTCCTCACTGCAGGACGATATCGTCGCCCAGTTGCTGCTCTCGCGCGGGATAGAGCGCGCCGACCTCGCCCGTCACCGCGCCCCGACCTTGCGCAGTTTCCTGCCCGATCCCTCGGTCTTTGCCGATATGGACCGCGCCGCCCAGCGCGTCGCCGAATCGGTGATCGCACAAGAAAAGGTGACGATTTACGGCGATTACGACGTCGACGGCGCAACGAGCGCGGCGCTCCTGATCCGGCTTTATCGCATGCTGGGGCTCGATGCCGGGTATTATATCCCCGATCGTCTGCTCGAAGGCTACGGCCCGAGTGGCGAGGCGCTGGTCGCGCTGGGCGAACAGGGATCGACGCTGGTGGTGACAGTCGATTGTGGCGCGATGGCCTTCGATGCACTGGCCGCAGCGGATCAGGCCGGGATCGATGTAATCGTGGTCGACCACCACAAATGCGCGCCCGAACTCCCGCGCGCCTTCGCGCTGGTGAACCCAAACCGCCTCGACGAGAGCCAGACCGGCGCCGAGCATGGCCATCTGGCCGCCGTCGGGGTCGCTTTCCTGCTGGCAGTCGCCGTGGTGCGGGTCCTGCGCGAACGCGGCTATTTCGCGAACCGGCCAGAGCCCGACCTGATGGGCCTGCTCGATCTGGTCGCACTGGGCACGGTTGCCGACATGGCCGCGATCAAGGGGCTCAACCGCGCTTTTGTGGCGCAGGGACTCAAGGTCATGGCCCGACGCGCGAATATCGGCCTCGCCGCGCTGATGGATGCGAGCCGGCTGAAGCGCGCACCTGCCGCCAGCGATTGCGGCTTTGCCCTGGGGCCGCGCATCAATGCCGCCGGCCGGGTCGGCGATTCGAGTCTCGGCGTGCGGCTGCTCACGACCGAAGCCACGCATGAGGCACAGGACATCGCCGATCGGCTCTCCGCCCTCAACGAGGAGCGGCGCGAAATCGAGGCTGCCGTACAGGAAGCGGCGGAGGCACAGCTCTCCGCGCAGCACAACCGCTCGGTCATCATCGCCGCCGGAGCCGGCTGGCATCCCGGGGTAATCGGGATCGTCGCGGGCCGCCTCAAAGAAAAGGTTGGCAAACCGGTACTGGTCATCGCGCTCGACGAGAAGAGCGGCCTGGGCAAGGGAAGTGGCCGCTCGATTGCAGGCGTCGATCTGGGCGCGGCGATCATCGGCGCGCGTGAGGCGGGCCTGCTTGCGGCAGGCGGCGGCCATGCGATGGCGGCGGGGCTGACGGTGGAGGCCGACCGGCTCGAAGCCTTTACCGACTGGATAGAAGCACAACTGGCGCGCCATGTCGCCCGCGCCGCCGGTCAGAACGACATGTTGCTCGACCTCGTCGTGGCGCCGGGCGGGCTGACCCCGACGCTGGTCGAAACGCTTGAGGAGGCAGGGCCCTATGGCATCGGCTGGCCGGGCCCGCGCGTTGCCGTAGGACCGGTACGGCTGGTCAAGGCGGATGTGGTCGGGACCGATCACCTGCGCCTCATCGCGGCGGGCGATGACGGGCGGTCCCTTAAGGCCATCGCTTTCCGCGCCGCCGATACGACGCTGGGACAGACGCTGCTGAGCGCCGCCAAGGGGCGCAAGCTGTGGCTGGCCGGCCGGGCAAAAATCGACGACTGGGGCGCGCGGCCCGCGGCTGAGCTGCATCTCGAAGATGCGGCATGGGCCGACTGATCGGCACTTTTGCAAAACACCTATCCGAGCGGCCTTGACCGGGAGCGATGACCCCACTAAGTGCGCCGCTCGCCTTATGGCGTGGCCCCTTCGTCTAGCGGTTAGGACGCGGCCCTTTCACGGCTGAAACACGGGTTCGATTCCCGTAGGGGTCACCA
>DDNW01000104.1:13960-14159 GCA_002341345.1 Erythrobacter sp. UBA2510 | reverse complement strand
TTCGATTCCCGTAGGGGTCACCAGTCAAGCGGTTTATCGCGTTGATTTTACGTGATAATCTGAAAAATTCCTAAACCTGATACCACAAGCGTTCCCACATTTTCCGTGGGGTCTGCTGGTATGATTCGATCTGTCACGGCATGGTATGGGATTAGCGAACTATCGGCTCTCGCGTATTCGGCCGCCGATTCCGGGATTT
>DDNW01000104.1:2625-13799 GCA_002341345.1 Erythrobacter sp. UBA2510 | reverse complement strand
AATCCGGCGATTATACCTGACCTTAAAGAATGTGCGCCATAGTGGCGGCGTGGGTGAGTTCTGCCAAAAGCGCATTGGTTGCCGCGTATAGCGAGGATAGGTCGTGCGAATTGTTTTGAGCCGTAAAGGATTTGATACAGGCTCCGGCGGCACGGCTTCTCCGATCATCAAGGGGCGTCCTGTAAGCCTTCCCATTCCGACGCACCGCCGCTCGACCACAACATACGCTCATCTTGGGTTGGGCGAGATTGTCGAGCGGGTTACGCGCGGCAAGATCGCTCGGGATCATCTTTGCCATGAAGACCCAATGTTCACGGGCGGCCAATGCCTGTTTGGTCAATGCGGCGCGGCACAATCTCATCTCCGTAACATGGGCGTCGGGATTGGCGATGTGTTCCTATTTTTCGGATTGTTTGCTGATGAGCATTCGGGCGAACGCCACCACCGGATATTCGGCTATCTTCGGGTTGAGGACATGATTTCGCCGTCGACCGGTGAGATTGGCGAACTGGACAGGCCGCACCCTCATACGCTCGGAGAATGGAACGAGAACAACACCATCTATCGGGGCGCTGGCGCGGTCGCGAGCAAAGACCATGAAACCTTGCGTCTCACTCAACCGGGTGGCCCACTCCGGCATTGGATCGTGCCAGGTTGGCTTAGGGCCGCCGGATTGTCATTCCACGGCAAACCTGAGCGTTGGCTGGCCGATAACCGGCTTGAGGTGGTTGCGCGTGGACAAGAGTTTGTTGCCGACATTGGCAATGATGCGCCTGCCCGCGACTGGTTGGACCGAACCTTAGAGACAATCCGGTTATGACGCGGATTCTGCGCTACATCTTGCAACACGATACCGGCATGGCTCCGTGCATCGACCGTGGGCTGGTCTCGCTGGCGACCTGCAAGCCAAAAATCCGAGCGAGTGCGAAACCCGGTGAATGGGTTGTCGGATTTCGTCCGAGTCCGGCTCCGCGCGGGATTGTAGTATGGGCAGGGCGAGTTGCTCAAAGTGCGGCAGTTGGCGACTATGAGCGCCAGTATCGTGGGCGTGCAGACGCGGTGTATCGCGCAAAGCCGGGCGGCGGGTTCAAGCGACTGCGACCGGATTACCATCCCGAAGAAGATGAGTTTCGGAAAGACACGTCCGCGCCGGTGTTAATCTTCGATCCAGACGCTACATGGTATTTCGGCACGGAGCCTCATATGCTCCCCGAAAAGCTGATGCACCTTGCCGCTGGTGGCCGGGGCCATCGGGTTAAAGGCGTGAACGAGGGAGACGCTATCGCGCTCCAATCATGGCTTTCGAGTGTCGGACTGCCCGGTATCCATGCGCCTCCGCGCGATCCGGCACCCCAAGAGCCTCGCCGTTGTTGGTGTTCGTAAACAGCGAAGCCGACCGGCCGCGCGCTTCCCATATAGCGCCGTAGCGGCCGGTCGGCTTCGCGGGGCTTGCCCCGCTCTCCCCGGTCAAGGTTGCCGATACCGCACCCTGATCGTGCATCGCACCGGCTGCTTGGCCTTGGCGGCCTGCTGCTCGCAAGCGTCGATGGCTTCGTGATTGTCGCGGCGTAGCTCGGCGGCGTCGGCTATGGATTGCCACGCGCGCGGGCTGTCGGCCTGCATGATCCGGGTTCCCGCTTCCCATAGGGTCGGCGCGCGCACCGTGCGCGCGGCGAGGCGTTCGGGCCAGTGCCAGCCGGTCGGCGCAAGGTTCGCGACAAAGCCGGGAAGGATAGCCATCAACAGGCATCCGGCGGCGAACCCGCCGCCGCACCACCACCAGCGCGCGCTCTCCTGCTGGTCGATGGTGGCGGCGGTGCCGATGATCGCGCGCAAGTCGCGGCGGGTGTCGGCAAGCTCGCGCTTCAACTCGGCAATCGCGGCCTGATCCTCGCGCCGCGCCAGCGCCGCCGCCCCCTCGAATCGCTTCTGGAACTCATCCGGGGTCATCTGCAAGGCGGGCGCGGCCTCGATGGCGACCACCGCTTTCGCGAGCTTGGCAAGCGTGCTGCTGTAGTCGGGTATCTCTATGTCCGCTTTCTCGGCCGCCACATGCTCGATGGCGCGGCGGAGGAGCGCCAGTTCGCCCTTAAGCTCGGTGAACGCCCGCGTCGCCGGGTCCATCGGCGGCGGCTCATAGGGCAATCCGCTGGGTATCGGTCTTTTGTCCATGTCGTCCTCCTATCGGCTCATGCCAAGGTCGCGGCCGTGATCGAACGGCACGGAGTCCGCCAGATCGCGGGCAAGGCTGCGGCCCATGTCCAGGTTGATTCCAAGTTCCTGCTTGCGGCCGAGCAGCAGCGATTCCACCTGTGCGTCGCGTTCGAGGCTTTTCGCCATGCCCGCCATCTCCTGCCCGACGCGCTTCGCGCCCCGGAAATCCCCGTCGCGGCGGAGTTCGTCCTGCGCCTGCCGGAGCTGCTGCCAGCCCTCCACGAAGCGGTCGGCGCGGCTGTAAGGATCGGCGCGCAACTCCGCCTCATGGTTCATCGCCTTCACTGCGGCCTGGCCGTGCCCGTCCGCGGCCTCGCGGATAAGCTCCGGCTCGCCCCGGAACGCGCTGGCGAGGTCGGCCGACGCATGGGGCCGGATCGCGTCCAGCATCTCCCTAGTCCGCTCCAATGCGGTCTGCTGGTGGGGCATGGCGTCGATGCCCTGCGCGCGGGTCTGGTGGATCGCGTCCAAGGCCCGCGCGTAACGCTCGACCGCCCCGCGCACGCCGCCTGCGCGCATCGGCTGCCGGTCATGCTCGCTCTGGTGCTGGCGGGCCGGGTCGCGTTCGGCCTTGGGTATCGCACCGCTGAGGTCCAGCCCGTCGAAGATGCCGCGTGGGCGTTCGGGCGATGCTGCTGGCTCGCGCTGCTGACCGGGCAGCGACAGGCGCAAGCCGTCGAAGATCCCGCGCGCCTTCTCCGCCACCGGGCGGACGATTTCCGCAATGCGCTCGCCAAAGGTAATGCCGCGCCGCTCGGCATATTCCTTGGCAGGATCGGCGCGGGCATAGTCGCTCGCCATATCCTTCGCCCGCTCGCGGGACAGGACACCGACAAGGCGGGACTGGTCCTTGAAGTCGTCGCGGCCATAATGAAGCTGCGCGCCGTCCCTGTGGCGGGTCATGCCGACATAGGCCGAATGACGATCCATGCCCGGTGTCGCCAGCACATGCGCCCTGTCCACCGTCATGCCCTGCGCCTTGTGGATCGTGGCCGCATAGCCATGATCGACGTGGGAATAGGTTTTCGTGTCGAACGATATGGAGCGACCATCGTCGGTGCGGACGGCGATATGCTCCGGGCTGACCTTCTCGATGGTCGCCAGCGTGCCGTTCTTCACTTGCAAATCGCGCTCGTTGCGAAGGAACATGATGCGATCGCCGGTCGCGAACATCCTGTTTCCGCATTCCGCCTTCACCAGCACGTCATCGCCAAGCTGGCCCGCGTCGCGCATCCGGTCGCGGGCCGCCTCGTTCAGTTCGCGCACCTCGTCATTGGTATGGGTGAGGATGATGCGCGACTGATCCGGCGCGGCGATGCGCTCGCGGTCCCAACGCTCGACAAGCTCGCCGCGCGCCTGCTCGCGCGTCTCGGCCGCATGGATCATGCCATGTGTCGAATAGGCCCGGATCGCTTCGCCGGTCCTGCCGGTAGCAAGATGCCGGGTGGCATCCTGCTGCCAGCCTTCATGCTGGCGGCGAACCGCGGTGATCTCGACGCCGCCATGCCGCTCATGGATTACCCGGAACGCCGCGCCCGCCTCGATGGCCTGCAACTGCTGCGGGTCGCCGACCAGCACGACCTTTGCGCCCGCTTCCTCGGCATGGGACAGCACGCGCTCCATCTGGCGCGTGCCGACCATGCCCGCCTCGTCGATCACCAGCACGTCGCGGGACGTGAGCATATCGCGGCCCTGCGACCAGCCATGTTCCATGCTCGCGATGGTGCGCGAGGCGATGCCGGAGCCGTTCTCCAACCCCTCCGCCGCGATCCCCGACAACGCCGCGCCGCGCACCTCATAGCCGCCGCGCTCCCACGCCTCCCGCGCAACCCCCAGCATCGCGCTCTTGCCGGTCCCGGCATAGCCGACGACGACGCTCAAGCCCCGCTCGCCGGTCACATGATCGAACGCCGCGCGCTGCTCGCCGGTCAACTCCAACCCGCGCCCTTCCGTGCTGGTCAAAGCCGCCTCGCGCGCCTTCTCGTCGGTGCGGTGCCGTTCGCGCTCCGCCATCAGTTCCGATGCGCGCTGCAACCGCTGCTCGGTTTCGATCATCTCGCGGCTGGTGAATCTGTCGTCGCCGCGTCCGTCCTTGCCAAGCGCGATCATGTCGGGCGACGTGCGAACGGCGCTCATCGCCCGGTCATATTGATCCTTGCCGTCGCTGTGCCGGTGGACGAACATCGCAAGGTCGCGGGTGGTGAACGTCGCCTGATGATGGGTAATCGCGTCCAATGCGATACCCGGCTCAGCGATAATGCGCTCGCCGTTGCGCTGCGCGATCTCGCGGTGCTGCTCGATCCGCTCGGACTCAAGTCCGCGCTCGCCCATGCGCGATGCGGCGGGGCCGATCTTGTCTTGCGGATCAAGGTCGATGCCCTGCGCTTCCAAGGATCGGTGATCTATGCGGGCATCAATATCCAGTTCCGCAAGCCGCTGGTTGACGTGATCGGCCCAACGCTCGCGCCATTGCTCGACAAGCTCGGTCTTGTTCCAGTCGCGTTCTTTCGCCCCGAAGCCCTGTTCGTTCACCGCGCGCATGGTGAGCATGACATGCGCATGGGGCTTGGGCTGGCCGTCCGCGCCTATGTCCCAATGCACATTCAAATCCGCGATCATGCCGCGTTCGACAAACTCTTGGGCTACGAAGTCGCGGGCAAGCGCGATGCCCTGCGCCTTGTCCATCTCGCGCGGAATGGAAAACTCCACCTCGCGGGCAAGCTGCGCGTCCTTGCGCTTTTCGGTCGCCTCGACCTCGTTCCAGAGAGTCGCCCGATCCGACAGGCGTTCGGGCGCACCTTCGGGCAGCATGATCTCGCTATGCTCGACGCCCGACTTGGCGCGGAAATCATGGTCACGGTCGAGCCGTTCGTCATGCAGCCGCTCGCCAGCCCGATAGGCCGCCGCCGCGACGGCGCTGCGCCCGCTGGAACGGCCTATGACCTGAACGGAAAAATGGTAGATCGCCATAGCGACATACCATCTACTGCCTCAAGCGCACGTCGGCACGACGTATAAGCGCGCCCTTCTTCGAAATTTTCTCCGAAGGGACTAGGCGGTGTCAGACTGTCCCGGCGACTCTACTGCATCATGGCTGCACCTCTTCTATCATATCCGTATCGCCACTCAATGGAGACTTGCGATGCGTAAGCCACGGGATTTTGATTCGGAATTGAAGGTGCTTGCCGACAAGGCGAAGCTGCTCAAGGAACGCCGTGTTCGCCAACTCGGCGAACTCGTCATTGCGACCGGTGCCGACGCACTCGATGCCGATGTGCTGACAGGTGCATTGCTCGGTGCCGCGACGAACAAGGATGCAAGCGCGAAGGAGGCGTGGCGCCGCGCGGGCGCTGCCTTCTTTCAGCGCTCGGCCCGCAAGCCTGCACAACGATCTGGTCGCGACGGGCAAGGCGCTGCACCGCGTGACAGCGATGCGGTATCGACTTGAGGCGACGAAGGCGCGGACCGACATGCGCGACTGGCAGGTCAAGCGACGCGAGAGAACTCGGCACCTGATCGAATTGGGTGGTCTTGTCGTGAAGGCTGGGCTCATCGATCTGACCGACGACGACCGCGCCACGCTTTACGGCGCGTTCCTCATGGTTGCGGACAGGCTGCGAAGCGAGGAAGGCGGCAACGCACTTGCCCTATGGCAGCGTAAAGGCAAGCGCGCGTTCGAGGCGGAACAGGAAGCCCGCGAGAAATCGCGCTAGGCGGCGATTGCATCGGCCATCGGCACGGGCTCTGGCGTCGTGCAATCGCGCGGCTCCCATTCCTGCCGCATCCACGCCTCATGCGTTCTGCTGAAAGGCGCATTTGATCCGTAGCAGTAATTCACGCCAATCCCTTCCCTCAAATCGACCGCGCATAGACCCGCATCGCCCGCCAGGAGGCGCACGGCATCCATCGGCCTGAACCAGCCGCACAAGGCGCGTGATCGCTTTCCCATCAAGGAATCCGTCGCCATGATTATCTCGCCAAAGTGTGGGCGCGCGGCGTGATATATCCGGTCCATTGCCGGGCCGGGCTTTATGTCGAAGTAATGATATTCGGGGGGTGCGTTCGGGTCGCATATCTCGCCCGCAAGACGGGGCGGCTTGCTCGGAAGGGGCGGAACCTCGTTCAGTATTTCGACCGTCAAAGCGTCGCTCTCTTTTGGCCGCTCGGGTTGGTCCTCCGATGGTTGTGAAATCGAGCAACCGGGAGTCGAGAGCAGCACCAACAGCGCAACGTGCGCCAGCGCCGAAACCAGCAAGGAATCGGCCACCTCCTTCCTGCCGCGCCGGTCCTCCGTCATCGCCAGGCCGTCAACTGTGCCGTCCGCGCGGACGGGGATGGCCGGTCACGTCCCGCACACGATCGAGCAGGGCGCGGAGCAATTCCCGAACCTGTGGGGCTGTCAGTCCATCGTCATCGGGTTCCAGCTCCCCAAACAGCCGCACTTGGTTCCATCGCCAATAGGGCGTGAGGACCGCCGCCAGCCGCGCCATATCGGGGCAGTCATGGCCCAATCCGGTTGCATTGGCATAGGCGAGCGACTTTGCGACGCGCAGACCGATATGGCGGGCATTCCATTCGTCGGGGAATCCCACATCGAGCAGATGGGACGACAAGCAGAGCTGGGCGGTGATCCCCGAGAAATAGAGGAAGTTGCGCCAGCCACTTTCCGAACTTGGGTCACGGTCGGGAAAGAAGCCCTCTGCTCGATGGTAGCGCCAGCGGCTCAGACTCCGTCCACCCTTGGATCGAACAAGCACGGCCGGTTCATCGTCATATTCCGCATGGAGCGACGCCAACGCCTCGCCCCAGGGCGAAGCAATGATCGGGACCGCGACCGGCGCGGCAGCCAATGTGCGCAACAGCGCGCGACGTGATGTGGGAGCAACCAAAAGCACCTCCGTTCCGTATCCACGACGGAAAGCGGAAGTGACCGGGCGGATGCGGAACGGTCCCGAGACTCCCGCTCGATTCGCGATGGCGGAGCGCCGCTGGCCTGTTTCACAAGCCGTCATTGCAGCGATATACGACATCGTTTATCCAGTAAACGATGTCGTATATTCAAATAAACGGTGGCGTCAACGTGTTTGACTTGGAGATTGCGGGCATGGCCGATAGCGACGGGATGATGGGACGCCCGCCGCTTGGAATGAAGCCGACGACGATCAGGCTATCAACGGACACGATCCGCCGCATCGAGGCGCTGGTCGGCAGCCGGCGTCTGGCGCCGTTCATCCGTGAGGCGGTTGAGAATGAGCTACGGCGCCGAGAGACACCTGAACCCGCCAAGGAGTGAATTTGCGGAGGCCCGGCTAGGTTACTCTAATATAGTGCCAGTAACCCAAGCCCCTGAAAGGTTGAGTCCTCACCTACTCTAATGGTGTGGAGACTGGAGCGCATCCAGGATTGGGCATTCGGCCACGTCATCGCCAGTGCACTTGTCTAACGTAATCGCCAACGTCATCTCGATCTTCTGCAAATCTGCGATGCGGCGGCGGACATCTTCAAGGTGCGATTCGGTTCTCGCCATAACCTCTGCGCAGGTCTGTGCACCGGCATCGGTGAGCGACAACAATGAGCGTATCTCATCCATTGCATAGCCAAGATCGCGGGCGCGCAGGATAAACTGTAACCTTTGCACCAGCTCCGACGAATAAACACGGTAGCCATTGGCGCTGCGCGGCGGCTCTGGCAGCAGTCCGACCTTTTCGTAATAGCGGATGGTTTCGAGGTTGCAGCCCGTTTTCCGTGCGAGTTGGGCGCGCAAGATGCCGATCTGCGGCTCCATGAAATTACCTCTTGAGTCTGTAGTAACTACAGAGCTTACACTGCGAATCATGAAGTGGGAAGAAAGGACTCAAGCCGTGGCCTCAGTGCCTGAACCGGAGCAATCGCCCTTCACCGAAAAGCGCGAGCCAAAGCGGACAAACTGGATCGCGGGCGGAGCATTGATCGGCGCGGGACTGGCTTCGGCCTGCTGTATCGTGCCGCTACTGTTGGTTACGCTCGGCATTTCAGGCGCGTGGATCGCCAATTTGACGGCGCTCGAACCCTATAAGCCCTATGTGGCAGGCGTCACGCTCGCGCTGCTCGGTTTTGGCTTCTGGCATGTCTATTTCAAGCCGAAGCCACAGTGCGAGGACGGGTCATACTGCGCCCGTCCGCAATCGGCGCGCGCCACCAAGGCGGTGCTGTGGCTGGGCCTCGTCATCGTCATCCTCGCGCTCTCCATCGATTGGTGGGCACCCCTATTTTATTGAAATGCTCTAGTGAAAGGAAACTTCCATGAAAAAGAAAATGCTCATCGGACTTGCGGTGCTGGCGATGGCAGGCGGCGGGGCCGCCTTGGCACTCGACAGCACAGCGCAGGAGCGGCCCGCAGCCGCAGTCGCGCAAGCGCAAACCACTTTTGCGATTCAAAACATGACCTGCGCCACCTGTCCGATCACGGTAAAAAAGGCGATGGAAGGTGTGGCCGGGGTGAGCGCGGTCAGCGTTGATTTTAACGCCAAGACTGCGCGCGCGACCTACGACCCGCGCCGGACCAATGCGGCTGCGATTGCCGCTGCATCGACCAATGCGGGCTATCCGGCACGAGCAGTTAACAACTGAGATCAGGCGGCGCACTGCGCGGCGGAGGAAAGTGACCTTTAATGAACGACTGTTGTAGCCGCCCCGAGCGGGAGGGATTCGATGTGGCTGTTGTCGGCGCGGGCTCGGCGGGTTTTTCCGCCGCGATCACCGCCGCCGAACTCGGCGCAAGGGTCGCGTTGATTGGTCATGGCATGATCGGCGGCACCTGTGTGAATGTGGGCTGCGTTCCGTCCAAGACACTGATCCGCGCAGCCGAAGCGGTGCATGGCGGACACGCCGCGCGCCGCTTTCCCGGCCTTGGCGGCCGTGTCAGTCTTGAGGACTGGAGTGCGCTCGCGACGTCGAAAGATGATCTGGTTACGGAGTTGAGGCAAAAGAAATATGTCGATCTGCTGCCTGCCTATAAGGGCGTGACCTATATCGAAGGCAAGACGCGCCTCGCTGATGGCACATTGCTGGTCGGCGATGCGCCAATGAAGGTCGGCAAGGTCATATTGGCGATGGGCGCACGTGCTGCCGTGCCGCCGATTCCGGGGCTGGACGGCATGCCCTATCTCACCAGCACTTCGGCATTGGCACTCGATCGTCTACCGAAATCGCTGCTGGTTATCGGCGGCGGCGTCATCGGTGTCGAACTAGGTCAGATGTTCGCCCGTCTGGGTGTCGCTGTTACCATTTGCTGCCGCAGCCGCCTGCTACCCGAGATGGACCTGGAAGTCGGCACCGCGCTGCAAACCTATCTGGAAGCCGAAGGTGTGCGGGTTTGCGCAGGGATAGGCTACCAACGCATTGCACAAGTTGCCGACGGAGTTGAACTCACCTGCGAAAGCCTGTCCTGCGACAGCGAAGGCCATTGTGACACCGTTGCGGCGGTTCAGACCATTGTAGCGGAGCAAGTGCTGATCGCCACCGGGCGGCGGCCCAACAGTGACGGGATCGGGTTGGAGGCGCGCGGCATATCGCTTGGCCGGGGCGGCGGAATCATTATTGACGACTATCTCGAAACGACCGTCCCAGGCATTTACGCTGCGGGCGATGTCACGGGCCGAGACCAGTTTGTCTACATGGCCGCTTATGGCGCGAAGCTGGCTGCGCGCAACGCTGTCGAAGGCAATCAGCACCGCTACGACAATAGCGCCATGCCATCGGTTGTGTTCACCGATCCGCAAGTTGCCAGCGTCGGTCTGACTGAAGCGGCGGCGCGAGCGCAAGGACTGGATGTCAAGGTGTCGCTCCTTCCGCTCGATGCGGTGCCGCGGGCATTGGCGGCACGCGACACGCGCGGCCTGATCAAGCTGGTTGCCGACAATGGAAGCGACCGCCTGCTGGGCGGTCAAATCATGGCACCCGAAGGCGCGGACTCGATCCAGACGTTGGTTCTGGCGATCAAATACGGAATGACCGCAACCGATCTTGGCGCGACAATCTTCCCATACCTCACCACGGTCGAAGGCTTGAAATTAGCGGCGCAGACATTCGACATGGATGTAGCAATGCTGTCCTGCTGTGCTGGGTAAAGCTGCCCATCGCAATCTGACCAAAAACAATATGGGGTCTCCCTTGAGTTTCAATTGCGCGCCAAACAGGACTTGCGTTGCAAACTGACGAGCGCCGTCACGCCACGGCCTGCAATCCCTTACGCTGGATGATGGACAGCAACCGCAATGCGGGACCGCCGGGACGCTTTATGCCGCGCTCCCAATCCGATACCAGATTGCGCGATACGTTGAGATAGGCCGCGAACACTGGCTGCGAGACATGCTCGCGCTCGCGGATCGCGCGGATTTCATCGCCCGCCAGCACCGGGGCCGGAGCAAGACATGCCTCGTCAAAAGTGCGCAGCGTCGCGCGCGACACTACGCCCGCGTCATGCGCATCGCTCATCATCTCATGGATCGCACCCGCAATCTCGCTGCGATAGCCCTTATCCTTCGTCGTCGTTGCCATCTTCGATCTCCACCAGCGTTCCCGACGCCACCAGCCGGTCCAGTTCCTCGCCGCTCCATTCCAGCGCTTCGGTTGCCGCGTCACGCAGCAGCGCCAGGTCGGCTTTCGATATGTTCGCCTGCGCGCTCTTGGCGAAACCAAAAGCAAATATCGCGCGGTCGCCATGCCGGAACAGGATCAACGTGCGATAGCCGCCCGATTTGCCCTTTCCCGGTCGCGCCACGCGCTGCTTGATGACGCCGCCGCCAATGTCGGCGTCCACCAGCCCGCTTTCGGCCCGTTGCACGGCGTCGCGAAGGGCCGAATCACCTATCCGCTCCTTCCGCGAAAAGCGCTCGAACCAACCATTCTTGAAGATGCGCGTTATGGCCGATTCTCCTGCTTTGCCGCCGATATATAACACATAGCGTTATATTTCAATG
>DDNW01000104.1:582-2502 GCA_002341345.1 Erythrobacter sp. UBA2510 | reverse complement strand
TATTTCAATGCCGGGCACCAGCGCGCGCGTGCCGAAAGCGACTGTGTTGGCGCTTTTGCGATTAAGTTGGCCGCGATCGGCACTGTAATGCCTCCCCCCTTGCGTGGCGGGGCAAGGCGATACAGCATGGGTCGTGGCGATGGCGGGCCACCGAAAGAAAGGCTCGTCATGTTGCGCGAATCGGAATCGGGCCGGGTTCGTCCGGCTGCTTCTTCTCATTACAAACCGGGCAATGCCGTGGCTTATTTGTCACGGTTGGCAAAGAAACGTGCAAGCATAGAGGGCAGGACACCGCACTACGCGGCAGTTCGCCGCCATTCGCAGCAATATGACGAAATACGCCGCAGCTTGCCGCAGCTAGCTACATTTATGCCGCCGTAAGCCGTATCTCACACCATCACGACCACGACACACTTGCGGGCAGCGTCATGGTCGCCAATTCTATTCGCAGGGGAGTTTTGTCAACCGCTACCAACCGAAAGTTACCTCAATGCCCAACCCTGAAAGGATCATTCGTCTCAAGACGGTGCTTCATCGCACCGGCCTTTCCCGCTCCACCCTCTACCGCAAGATCGCCGACGGGACATTTCCCCGGCAGGTGTCTATCAGCATCCACGGTGCCGGGTGGCATGAATCGGCCGTCAATCGCTGGGTTTCCGATCCGGCAGGCTATCGCGCCGATGACGGCGAAAGGGCCGCCCCGTGAAGGCGGCTCCGCCTCCTGATCCGATCTGCGTTCGCGTCAACGACGCCGCGCGGATGATCGGCGTCGGCCGCACCAAGCTCTACGAGCTGATCGCGGCCGGTGAAGTCGAGACGGTGAAGCTCGGCAAGTCCACCCGCATCACCACCGCCAGCCTGCATGACCTTATCAGGCGGCAGCGCGAAGCGGGATAGGCTCGGACGCCGTGGCAGCGGCGTCCTTTCCATTGCGATCCAGATACTCGGCCCAACGCGCCATCAAGTTCCGGCGCTTCTCGAAAAAATCCGTGCGTCGATAAGCGGCTTCCACCTTGTTGGGCAGCTTGTGCGCCAGCGCCTTGTCGGCAACCTCCTTCGGGAAGCGGGTTCGCTCCGACGACCAATCGGTGAAAGCCGACCGGAAGCCGTGGACGGTCACGCCCTTGATCCCGTCATCGCGTAGCAGCTTGGTCATGGTCATGTCGCTGATCGGCTTTTCGCCATCGTTACTGAACACAAGGCCGGTGTCGCTGGTCCGTTCGTTCCACCGCTTGCGGAGCAATGCCACGGCGGGCGCGGACAGTGGCACGACATGGGTTTCCCCTGCCTTCATGCGTTCGCCGGGAATGGTCCAGACGGCCTTGTCCAAGTCAAACTCCGTCCAGACGGCAAAACGCGTCTCGTTCGACCGAACGGCGTTGTAGATGGTGAAGCGCAGCGCGTCGCGCCCTGTCGTGGGCGAAGCCGTCGCCAGCTTCTGCATGAGCGCCGGAACATCGGCATAGGGCATGGCTTCCAGATGCCCGCCCTTGTCCACCTGACGAGGAAGCCCCTTGCGGACGGAGCGCAACGATGCCTCGCCGGGAAGCCAGCCCTTGATATGGGCGAAGTCCAGCACCGCGCCGATACGCTGCAATATGCGCCGCGCCGTGTCGGGTATCTCAAGCCAGATGGGCGACAGCACCTCGACCACGGCCGCGCTGTCCACCTGATCCACCGGCCTTGTGCCGATCATGGGGAACACATGATTCTCAAGGCTGGAAATCCAGTTGGCATGACGGCGGTTCTTCCAGCCCTCTTTCAACGCCTCGTAGCAGTCACGCGCCGCCGCCTCAAAGCTCGGTGCGACCTTGCGCGCCTTGCGCCGCTCCGCAACGGGATCGCCCCCCTCGCGGACCTGACGGCGAAGCGCCGCCGCCGCGTCGCGCGCTTCGGCAAGCGACACGTCCAGCGCCGATC
>DDNW01000104.1:0-440 GCA_002341345.1 Erythrobacter sp. UBA2510 | reverse complement strand
CGACACGTCCAGCGCCGATCCCAGCCCATAGTCGCGCCGCCTGCCGTCCTTCTGCATCCGCAATACCCATGTTCGCGCGCCGCTGTCCTTGACCAACAGGCACAAGCCCCGGCTATCGACATGGCGACCGGGCTTTGCGTTCTTCACCTTCAATGCGGTAAGGGCCATCGGTTCGATTCCTGGTTTGGGCATTGCGGGCGTTCCCACACTTCCGGCGGGCAAACGGTCCCACAATCGTTCCCACATTTTGAGCCAAATTCAGGCAAATCAGGGCGACCGACCGCGAACACATTACAACATAAATCGCTGATTTTACAGTGTAGTTAGGGACACCCTGAGCTTGCTTGACACAAAAGTTCTACACTCGTAGGGGTCACCAACAGGCGCATGAGCCAGTACGATTCGCGACGAATCGCCAAGGCCCCTTCGTCTAGCGGTCA
>DDNW01000114.1:35204-35468 GCA_002341345.1 Erythrobacter sp. UBA2510 | reverse complement strand
CGGTGTCCTGGCAGATCGGCCGGTGGCCCTCGGCACACATCTTCGAATTGGTCAGGATCTGCGCAATCGCGTCCTTCGCCGCGGGGCCCTGCTCGGCCTCATAGGCCTCGCCCAGCGCCTTGATGTAGTCCATCGGGTGGTAATAGGAGATGTATTGCAGTGCATCGGCGACGCTCTCGATAAGGTCCTCCTCGCGGATCGCTGTCATGTCACCCATCGAATACCGACTCCTGTTGATCGTGTGAAACTTGCGTTCTGGCCCCA
>DDNW01000114.1:33610-35063 GCA_002341345.1 Erythrobacter sp. UBA2510 | reverse complement strand
CCCATAGGCGCAGCATTGGCGGGCGGTCAAAGCCATTGGTCAAACCCCTTGGCCAATGGCCCGCAACATCCTAAGGCACATGCCTTCCTCAAGATTGCGAGAGAGACCTAGTGACACTGGTTGACGAGCGCCCTTCCGCCACGGACTTTTCCGCCGCACGCCGTGCGATGATCGATAGCCAGCTGCGCACCAGCGGGGTCAACGCGCCCTTCGTGATCGCCCGCATGGGCGCCGTGGCCCGCGAGGATTTCGTTCCTGCCGAGGCGCAAGGCTATGCCTATATCGACCGCGCGATCGCGCTGGGCGAGGGCAAATGGCTCGCTGCACCGCTGGTCCATGGCATGATGCTGCAAAAGGCCGATCCCGCCAGGAACGAAGCCGCGCTGCTGGTCGATGGCGGATCGGGCTATCTCGCCGAACTGCTCCGCCCGCTCGTCGGCTCGCTCGAGGTGATCACGCCCGAACAGGCGCTGGAAAAATCGCGCACCCGCAAGAAGGCCGACCTGCTGGTGGTCGACGGTGCTGCCGAGCAATTGCCCGAAACGCTGCTCGCCCGTCTTGCCGATGGCGCACGGATCATCACCGGCACCATCGAAGGCAGTGTGACCGGTCTTTCGCATGGCCGCTCCACCGGCAAGCAGGCCGCCCTGATCCGCTTCGCCGAAATCGGTGTGCCACGTCTGTCCGCATTCGATGCCCCGAAGGCCTGGAGCTTCTGATCATGCGCTCCAGTTTCGGCAAGGTAACGCTGCTGGCGGCGACGGCGCTGGTCGCCCTCAGCCCGGCACCGGCCTTCGCCGATACGCTGAAAGAGGCACTGTGGCTCGCCTATACGGACAACCCGACGCTGGCGGCAGCGCGCGCCACCCAGCGCGCCACCGACGAGGGCGTCACCATTCAGCGCGCCAACGGCCTGCCTTCGCTCGACGCGACCGGCCAGTACACTGAGTTCCTCAAAAGCTCCTCAACCAGCTTCATCGCACCCGAACGCCAGCTGACGGGCAGCCTCGATCTGGTCGTGCCACTCTATCTGGGCGGGGCCGTGCGGAACGGGATTCGCGCTGCGGATGAGCGGGTCGAGGCAGGTCGAGCCGATCTGCGCGGCACCGAAAGTGCGATCTTCACGCAGGTCGTCGCCGCCTACATGAACGTGATCCTGAACGAATCGCTGGTCCAGCTGTCAGCGAACAATGTCGATGTGCTCGGCGTCAATCTCGACGCAACCAGCGACCGATTCGAGATCGGCGATCTGACCCGCACCGACGTTGCGCAGTCGGAGAGTCGGCTGGCACTGGCCCGAGGCGATCTGCGGACCGCGCAGGCAAACCTGATTTCCGCGCGCGAGAACTATATCGCACTGGTCGGCAAGGCGCCGCAGGACCTGCAGGCCCCGCCACCACTGCCCGGTCTGCCCGACAGCCCCGATGCGGCGGTCGATGTCGCACTCGAATTC
>DDNW01000114.1:19141-33467 GCA_002341345.1 Erythrobacter sp. UBA2510 | reverse complement strand
GAAATCCGGACCTGATCGCCGCCAAGCAGCGCGCACTGGCCGCCGACTACGATATCGAAGTGGCCGGGGCAGGGCGCCTGCCCACATTGTCCGCCTATTCCACCGGCGGCTACCAGAACTATCTCAACACACTGGGCTCGGCCACCGGCACCGCGACGCAGGAAGTAACCAGCGCGCAGGCGGGTTTCCGCCTCTCGCTGCCGATCTTTCAGGGCGGCGGCGTTTCCGCCCGCCAGCGGCAGGCCACGGCGACTGCGCAGGCTGCAGAGGAGCGCGTGGTTGCAGCCGAGCGTAGCGTGATCGCACAGGTGCGCGCCGCTTATTCAAGCTGGCGTGCAGCATCCGAGATCGTCGAATCCTCCGAAACCGCCGTGGCCGCCGCCGAACTCAGCCTCGAGGGCGTGCGCGCCGAGAACTCGGTCGGCAACCGCACCATCCTCGACATCCTCAATGCCCAGCAGGAATTGCTGAGCGCGCAGGTCCAGCTCGTAACTGCGCGACGCAACGCCTATGTCGCAGGCTTCTCGCTGCTCGCGGCGATGGGACAGGCCGAAGCGCGCGACCTGGGCCTGGAAGAAAGCGGCCCGCTCTATGACCCGGTAACCAATTACCGGCGCGTGCGCGGCATCGTCTGGGACTGGCAGCGCGACCCCGACCAAATGGCTACCTCGACAAGCACCGTTGACATCCCTGCGCCCGATGCAGAGATTCCAGCTGACTGATTCTTCTTCAAAGGGTGGCAATGCAACAGAACGGTGAACCTTCGGTCGAGGAAATCCTCGAATCGATCAAGCAGGTGATCGCGCGCGACAATCGCGACAGCGCCACCTTGTCGCGTCAGCGCAAGGCAGTGAAGCCGGTCGAGATTGAAACCGAGCCCGAAGTGGTCGAAGCGAAAGAAGACGAAATCCTCGATCTCGGACCAGAATCTGCACTGATCGAAGACGATATCGACGAATCGGACGAGCTGATCGTGGATGACGAGTTCGACGACGAGTTCGACGATGAAGACGACGATATCGACCTCGAACTTGATGCCAGCGACGAAATCGGCGACGAGGAAGAGGGTCCGCTCGACACCTCGACGCTCGAAGGGCTGACCACGGCCAGCGCGACCGAGGCCATGCGCCAGTCGCTCGCCGCACTGTCGATGCTCTCCGAACCCAGCGCCCCGCCCAAGATCGTGCGCTCGGGCGAAACCTCTCTCGAAGGCCTGGTCCGCGACCTACTGCGCCCGATGCTGGCACAATGGCTGGAGGCAAACCTGCCAGAAATCGTCGAGCGCCAGGTCAAGGCCGAGATCACGCGGATCGCGGGCAAGCGCCGCTAATTTCCGACACACCTGAATTCATGGACGATAATCCGGCCGATCTCGCCAAGGCGCAGCGCGCGCTGGGCAAGATCGGCGGCGAGACGATCGAGCGCCACATCTTTCTGTGCGGCATCTCCGAAAAACAGGAATGCTGCCGCCGGGAAGAGGGTGAGCGCGCGTGGAAATATCTGAAGAAGCGCCTGAAACAGCTCGGCCTGACCGGGCCGAAGAGCGAGGTCGCCGGTGGCGGTATCCAGCGCAGCAAGGCCGATTGCCTGCAGATCTGCGCCGCCGGGCCAGTCGCGCTCGTGTGGCCGGATCGCGTCTGGTACCATTCCTGCACCGAGGATGTGCTCGAACGGATCATTCAGGAACACCTGATCGGCGGCGTTCCGGTCGAGGATTTCAGGTTACGTGCGACGGACCGGCCGCGCGCCGACTAACCCTCTTCATCCCGGCGGTAATCGACCGAATGGTCGTGCCCGGTCCCGTTCGAGAGAAACACCAGCCCCATCAGCGCGCTGGTCAGCAGCATCGAAAAACCGATTCCCAGCGCAGTCGCGATCAGGAAATGCGGCGAGACATGCTCGTTATTCCGGTAGATCAGCGCCAGTGCCAGCAACACCGTCCCCAGTGTCAGGCCCATCATGAAGCGCATGAGTCGCCGGTAGCGGGCCCAGGCATGGGCCGCAATTTGCGGGTCTTCGAGCGGAGATTTGCGCGACATCGTCCCGCTGTGAAGGTCTTTTCCCTCTCCGGCAAGCACCCGATGCAAAGGCATTTGTACGAAGGGGCCATTTCGTGGCATTATCCGGGCAGAGGGAAAATCAACGGGAGAAGGAGGAATCGCCTGATGTCGATCTCACAGATCATTGCCGGACGTGAGCATGCCATCATTACATGCACGCCGCAGGACGACGTTCGCGAGGCCGCGCGCATTTTGGCCGATAAACGCATCGGCGCACTGCCAGTCATGGATGGCGATGAGGTGGTGGGGATCTTCTCCGAACGCGATTTGCTCTATTGCATCGCCCGCGACGGCGCTACGGCGCTCGACGGCAAGGTCGGGGACATGATGACTGCGCCGGCCATCAGCATCGACCGCAGAGGCGATGCGATTGATGCGCTTTCGCTGATGACCAAACGTCGTATCCGCCACCTGCCCGTGGTCGAGGACGGCAAGCTCATCGCCTTTGTATCGATCGGCGATCTGGTCAAATACCGCATCGAACTGGTCGAGGCCGAAGCGCAGCAAATGCGCGAATATATCACGGCGGCTTGAGACCGGTGGCTGGTCATCCTAAATAGGCAACATGGCCAATACCGTCACCCTGACCGAAAGCGCTGCGCAGCGCGTCATCGCTATTGCCGAGCGGCAAGGTCGTGCACCGATCCTGCGGCTGGCGGTGGACGGCGGGGGTTGCTCGGGCTTCCAGTACCGCTTCGAACTGGCCGATAGCGCCGATAGCGACGACCAGCAGAGCGAAACCGCGGGTGCACGGCTGCTCGTCGATCCCGCCAGCCTCGATCTGGTTGCGGGTAGCACGGTCGATTTCGTCGAGTCGTTGGGTGGTTCGGCCTTCCGCGTAACCAATCCCAATGCTGCGGCCGGGTGCGGGTGCGGAAGCTCCTTCGGGATTTAGGGAATTTGCGCGTGACGTTCGCGCTGGGTAGAGCCACGCGCATATGAAAATCGCCAGCTTCAACATCAACGGTATCAAGGCGCGCGGTCCACGCCTCATCGAATGGCTCGAGGAAACCCGGCCCGATGTCGCCTGCCTGCAAGAGATCAAGAGCCAGGACGAAAACTTCCCGGCCAAGGACTTCGAGACAATCGGTTATCGCGCAATCTGGCACGGTCAGAAGGGCTTCAATGGCGTGGCGATCCTCGCCCGTGACGTGGAGCCGGTCGAAATGCAGCGCCGCCTGCCCGGTGACGACGATGACGAGCAGGCGCGCTATCTCGAGGCGGACGTAAAGGGCGTGCGCGTCTGCAATCTCTACCTGCCCAACGGCAATCCGCAGCCCGGTCCCAAATTCGATTACAAGCTGGCGTGGATGAAGCGGCTACGCGCCCGCATGCAGGTTCTGCGCGAGCTGGAGATCCCCTGCGTCGTACTCGGCGATTTCAATGTCATTCCAGAGGACAAGGACGTCTGGTCGGTCAAGGCCATGGCCAGCGACGCGCTGATGCAGCCAGAAAGCCGCGATGCTTATGCGCGGTTGCTCAATGACGGGTGGGTCGATGCACTCAATACACTCAATCCGCGCGGCGGGGTGTGGACCTACTGGGACTATCAAGCAGGTGCATGGCAGCGCGATCACGGGTTCCGGATCGACCATTTGCTCCTGTCGCCGCAGGCTGCCGACCGGCTGGTGGCTGCCGGTGTCGACAAAGAATATCGCGGGCGCGAGAAGGCCAGCGACCACGCGCCCGTCTGGGTCGAGCTGAAGGAATAAGTGAACCTCAATGGTCCCGTGCCCCAGCCCAGATAGGGCCCGCCAGGGCATCGGCTCAACTTGCTGTCAGACGATAGCCACACGGAGGCGCCCGACCGCAGGTGCCCCAGAGCGAAGCGGAGCGATCAGCGCCAAGGATGCTCGCCCGGATGGGCAGGCTCACCTGTAAAAAACATGCCGATCGATCGTTGCACGGGCGATCTTCGTGCGCGCCCAGCGCGGGCTGACATGCGTCGCGTGGAAGAACAGCGCGTCGCTTGCCTCGGTCTCCCACAATTCGCGATGCGCGATACGCGCGATTGCCTTTGCCCGGGTCCAGGCGAGGGTCGAGGTGCGCGGCTGCGGAATATGGCCGCCCTTAACGAAGGAGAACTGCGCGCGCTGCGTGACCACACCGCAATAATCGTCGGGAAAGCGTGGCGAGTCGGCGCGGTTCACGATCACCTCTGCCACGGCCAGCTGGCCGGAGAGGGGCTCGCCCCGTGATTCGAAATAGACCGCTTGCGCCAGGCACATCAGGTCGGGCGACAGCGCAGCATTGTCGGGCAGCGTGTCGACGAGTTCGCGCAGCGTGGCTGCGCCTTGATCGGGGGCTTCGGTCGGCGTGGGCAGTTCCTGCACCACTTCATGCGCGACGAAACGAATTTCCGTTTCGCCCGTTTCACCGCCAGACTGCGCTGCATCCTCTGCCTCTAGGGGCAGGGTCGCGTTGGTCTGAGTCTGGCTGTCCTGTTCCTGGGCGCCGGACATGTCCGAACCGAGCAGAGTCGCAGCCATTATGGCAGCCGAGGCCAGCGCCCCGACGCCGCGCGAAGTGCTTATCATCAATGATAAAACTCACGGCGGTGAGAAACCGTCGCAGGCCAGAGATCACCGGGCCGGAAAACATACTGGCCCGTCTACTGGTGATCCGTCCAAGGACCTGCCGGTCGCTCCCCGTCTACGCCACACCCGGCCACAGCTTTATTGCCGCAGTCGCAGGTCACTGGCGCTCTGGAAGTCGGCGGGCAGATAGCGATCCTTACCTGCGTGTCAACCACTCGCTACGTCTATTTCCAGAAGGCGTTCCGCTTCGGGATGGTCCAGCTCCAAAATCCAAAGATCGGCATCCTGCGCCTTTCGCCGCTGCCAATATTCGGTGATTTCATAAGGATTATCAGCTGTTTGTGTCTTGGTAAGCACCCAGGCGCGGGTCCCGTCCACCTGCGGCATCCGCTCGTAGAGCTTGCCATCTGTGCCGTTAACGCAACACAGGACCATCAACGTCCCGGCATCGCGCTCACCCTTGGCCAGCACCGTGCCGAACCCGCCCTTGGCATCGATGGCGCGGATCAGCGCGTTGACTTCAAGGTGGGCGGGAAGGCGGGCATCCATGGTTTCGGCCGCTGCCTCAGGCGCCGGGCTGATGATAGCCGGGCAGGCCGGCAAGCGCGATATGCGAGCGCATGAAGGTACCCGTGCCACGCCCAACCTCATCACCCTCTTCATCGACCAGATTCGCTTCGGCCACGAATACGCGCCTCTTGCCACTGATCCACTTGCCATGGGCAATCAGCCTGCCCGCGCGTACCGGCTTGGTGAAATGCAGGTTGAAGCCGGTGGTCAGCAGGAAGCGGTCCGAGACCAGCGAATTGGCGGCATAAAAAGCCGCATCGTCGAGCATCTTGAAATAGATCGTACCATGCGCCGCACGCGCGGCATGGTGGAGCGTTTCGTCGATATCAAAGGTGATCCGGGCTTCGCCGGCGCCGGGAATCTCCAGCTGCGAGGCGAACTTGGCGTTGATCGGCGCCGAAGCGTAGAGCGATTCGAGCGCACGATAATGCGCCTCGGCCCCCGAGGCACCTGACGCGCCGGAGCCGGTGTCAGGCGGCGTCGCGGTCGGCGACATTCGTCAATAAAGCGTAGAGGGCTTCCTCGTCCGGTGCATCGGACAGCGAGTTGTGGACGTTCTCATCGCGCACGAGGCGCGAAATCGCGGCCAGCGCGTGGAGATGCGCAGCTCCGCTGTTCTCCGGCGAGAGCAGGCCGAATGCCAGGTCCACCGGCATGCCATCGGCGGCATCGAAATCGCATGGCTGCTGCAATTTGATGAGCGCGACAATCGGACGGGCAATCCCCGGAATGCGTGCATGTGGAATGGCAACGCCACGGCCAAAACCGGTGCTGCCGAGTTTCTCACGCTCTTCCAGATATTCGGCCACGGTCTGCGCATCCACGTCCCAGGCATCGGCAAACAACTGGGACAGAGCCCGCAGAATGCCTGCCTTGTCGCGCGCATCCACAATCGCCACGGCTTCCGGTTTGGTAACGAATACAGCGTTCATCATTGTTCGTCTTGTCAGCAGCCCGACACTCGCAAAGGTGGCGAGTGCCGGAATTGCCGTTATCTCTCAATGGTTTCTAATGCAGGCCACGCTATGGAGCGCTGCGATCAGGCCGGTTCGACCCATCCGATCGCGCCATCGTCGCGGCGATAGACCATATTATGCCGTCCAGTTCCAGCATTTTTGAAGAACAGGGCATTGGTATGTCTCAAATCGAGCAACATTACGGCATCGGAGACGCTGACCTCGGGAATGTCGATCCGCGTTTCGGCGACCACCGCCGGGCTTTCGGTCAGGACCTCCTCGTCCTCAGTCTCTTCCGGTGCGAAGATGACATAGGCCGCATCCTCTTCCTTCATCGCATGTGCGGCCTGCTCGTGGCGATCCTTGAGTCGTCGCTTGTAGCGCCTCAACTGCTTTTCGATCTTTTCGGCCGCCATATCGAAGCACTGATGCGCATCCTGCGCCTGAGCGTGACTTTTCAGGATCAGGCCATGATTTACGTGCAGCACGATATCGCAGGCAAAGGCATGGGCCGGCGCCTTGTTAAAGGTAACGGTCGAGGAAAGCGCCCGGCTGAAATGCTTGTCGACGATATTTTCAAGGCGGTCGGAGGCATGCTCCTGCAGCGCCGCGCCAGTGTCGATCTGGTGGCCGGATACGCGAATGTCCATGTGGGTATTCCTTCTCTCGTCGGTTCCGCCGCCCGGCGATTGACGAAAAGTCAGCTTCGCCAGAGCGGCTCGGACAAGGTTTCCAGAAATTGGCCGTGTCGCGCAAGCTCTTCCGTACTTGGGGCATGTTCGCGCGGTTCACGATAGGGTCCGGTCCGGGGCTGAAATGTCGTCGTCCGGACCACCTGCTCGCCCTCTACGGCAGCAAGTTCGAGGCCTATTTGTCGCCCACCGGTCAGCTCGACATAAACCTGCGCGAGCAGTTCGGCATCGAGCAAAGCGCCGTGCAGCACACGGTGACTGCGATCTACGCCATAGCGGGCACACAGCGCATCGAGCGTATGCTTGGCGCCCGGATGCCGTCGCCGCGCAATCGCGAGCGTATCGATCATCCGATCGTTGCCGATGGCCGAGAGGCCGCAGGCAACCAGTTCGGCATTGAGGAAACCGAAGTCGAACTGCGCATTATGCGCCACCAGCGGTGCATCCGCGAGGAAGTCGAGCAATTCGGCGGCACGGCTGCCGAACAGCGGCTTGTCCGAAAGGAAGGCTGCGGACAGGCCGTGTACCCGCTCTGCCTCTATCGGCATATCGCGCTCGGGATTGAAATAAGCGTGGAACACCTGCCCGGTAGTCACGCGATTGACCATCTCGATGCAGCCGATCTCGACCATCCGGTCGCCCGACCTGGGATCAAGGCCGGTAGTTTCGGTATCGAAGACGATTTCGCGCATGGCGACTCTATGCCGCCCGAGTCAGTCGCCTTGCAAGGCAGGGCCGCGTTCTTCCCGCAACCTGTCCACCAGCTCTTCCACCGCTTTGCGCGTTTCGGTCAGTTCAAGCCCGGTATCGATCAGGTAATCCGCCCGCGCCCGCTTGGCCGCATCGGGCAATTGCAGATCGAGAATTCCGGCCAGTTTTTCTTCGGTCATCGCAGGGCGAGCGAGAACGCGGGCGCGCTGTACCTCGGCCGGAGCAGAGACGACGACCACCCGGTCGACATGCTGCTCGCCCCCGGTTTCGTAGAGCAGCGGGACATCGAACACGATCAGTGGCGCATCGGCATTATCGGCGAGGAACTGCATTCGCGAATCGCGCACCGCCGGGTGGACGATGCCCTCAAGCCGCGCCATCGCGTCGCGGTCGCTGAACACTTTCAGGCCCAGCGCATCGCGATCGACCCCTGTGGGTCCGGTCGTGCCGGGAAAGGCCGACTCGATCTCGGCCAGCAATTTGCCGCCCGGGCCCTGCATCCGCCGGACCTCGGCATCGGCATCGAACACCGGAATGCCCAGCTCTTCGAACATCTGCGCGACCGTACTCTTGCCCATGCCGATCGAGCCGGTGAGGCCAAGAACGAGGGGACCCGTTTTCACACCTGATATTTCGTTGGTCATGACGTCAGCAGCCTGCGTAGTTCGGCATCGCAATCCTCGCGCGGCGGAGCAACCCCGAAGAACCGCTCGAACGCTTTTGCTGCCTGTCCAATCAGCATGTTGAGCCCGTCGAGCGTGCGGAAGCCGCGCGCCCGCGCCTCGACCAGCAGCGGTGTGTCGATCGGATGGGTCACGATGTCGTAGATAATCGCACCCGGGGGCACATGGCTGTGATCGAACAGCAGCGGCGGCTGCCCCGCCATCCCCAGCGGGCTGGCATTGACCACGAGGTCGAGACAGCCCTCGCGATCGTCGAAGGCAAAGTCGGTACCATCGGCAAAATGCGCCAGGTCAACAGCGTGATGCTCGCCCTCAGGATCAATCTCTTTAAGCAGCGCCGCAGCCTTGTCCGGATTGCGGCCCGCCAGCACCACGGTAAAGCCATGTTCGGCCAGCGCGGCGACCACCGCACGTGCCGCGCCGCCCGTGCCCAGCACGCGTGCCATGCGGAACAGGTGCGACTTGGCCAGCTCCGCCTCCAAGGGCTCGAGGAAGCCGGCCATGTCGGTATTGCTGCCGAGCAACGCGACCTTTTCGGCTCTCCGCCGCACGGCGACCGTGTTGACCGCGCCGATCAGCTCGGCGCCGATTTCGAGCCGGTCAAGAAAACCGATCGCAGCCTGCTTGTGCGGCATGGTGATATTGCACCCTCGCCAGTTCTCATCTTCGCGGCGCGCGGCGAAATAGTTGGCGAGCCCGTCTGGTCGGACATGGCAGGCACGATAATCCGCCTCGAGCCCCAGCTTCTCGATCCAGTAGCCGTGGATTGCCGGACTCTTCGACTGGGCGATGGGATCGCCGATGACCTCTGCATATTGGGTCACGCGCGCACCCGTTCCATGTCGCGCAATGCGCCGAGAACCGGCAGCAAGGGCATGCCAAGGACGGTGAAATGGTCACCCTCGATCGCGTCGAACAACTGCACCCCGCGACCCTCTATACGGAACACGCCGACGCACTGGCCGACCTCGGGCCATTCGGTATCGAGGTAGCTTTCAATGAATTGGTCGTCGAGTTCGCGGACATGGAGGCGGGCGAGTGCCGCATGGCTCCAGACGATTGTATCATCTTGCGCCAGTGCGGCCGCCGAGTGCAGCTCCATCACCTTACCCGAAAAGAAACACAAATGGTCTGCGGCATCATCGCGGCTGGCAGGCTTGTCGAACCGCCGCCCCTCGACCACGACGAGCGAATCGCTGCCGAGCACGGGTGCGCCTTCGCCGTCCACTGCCAGCGCCTTGGCTTCGGCCAGCGCCAGCGCGATTTCTGCCGGGGCAGCATCGGTCAGGCCCGCCTCGAGCGCTCGCTCGTCGATTGCGGCGGGCACGATACGAAAGTCGACACCCGCCGCCGCGAGCATGGCGCGGCGCGAGGCGCTTTTCGATGCGAGAACGAGAGTCATATCGGCTTTGGCCCAACGCGTGGGGGAATCTCGCGCCCCTGCCGCTCATTATACAGGTTGATCACTGCCGCCGCCGTCTCCTCGATCGAGCGGCGCGTGACATCGATCACCGGCCAGCCATTGTCGGCGAACATGCGACGCGCGAAAGCGACTTCCTTCTCGACATGCTCATTGTCGACATAGGAGGTGTTCGCCTTTTCGTTCAATGCCAGCAGGCGGTTGCGGCGCACTTGCACCAGCCGCTGCGGCGCGGTGGTCAGACCCACCACCAGCGGGTTCTTGAGCTGGAACAGCGAGGGCGGGGGCGGGCTTTCGGGCACCAGTGGAATATTGGCGACCTTATAGCTGCGATTTGCGAGATAGATGCTGGTCGGTGTTTTCGAGGTGCGCGATACACCGGCCAGCACGATATCGGCCTCTTCCCAATTGTCCCACCCGATGCCGTCGTCATGCGCGATGGTGAACTGGATCGCCTCGACCCGTGCGAAATAGGCCTCGTCCATCTTGTGTTGCTTGCCCGGTCGGCCCGAGGCTTGCTGGCCGAGCCTCTCCTCCAGCGCAGAGGTAACCGTATCGAGCGCGGCGACATGCGGCAGGCCAAGCGCACGGCACCGTTCTTCCAGCCGACTGCGGATTTCCGGATTGACCAATGTATAGAGGACAAGACCGGGGTTGGCCTTGAACTCGTCCATGATCCGGTCGAGATGCTGACGCGATCGGACCATCGGCCAGAAATGGCGCGTTACCTCTGCGGCATCGAACTGGGCGAGCGCCGCCTTGGCGATCATCTCGAGCGTTTCGCCGGTCGAGTCCGAGAGCAGGTGGAGATGAAGCTGCGGCATGTGGATAGATCACGGCATAAACCACGGGAGCAATCGGCGGACAAGCATGGGGATGAATTCCATGCCCGAAACATGGCTTTTGGCGCGCAAGGCTATGGACAGGCAGACCCGCGATTTCGACAGGCTGGGGATTACGGGGAGAAGCTTTGCTTGACGGCCAACAGCCACGATTCGCGTGCTCCGTGCCCCTGTTCAAAGCGGGATAATTCAGGCAGTGGCGCGCAATCCCCACAATCCACAGGACCAACAAACTCCATCATCATATATATATAATATTATTATATTGGATTGGACCCCTCGATGCCCGGCCCCCTTCTCGAAACCCTGCGCGGCCAGCGCCCTGATCAGGTGCCCATGTGGCTCATGCGTCAGGCCGGGCGCTATCTTCCCGAATATCGCGCACTCAGGGCTGAGAAGGGCGGTTTCCTCGCGCTGGTTTACGACAGTAAGGCCGCGGCCGAGATCACCTTGCAGCCTATCCGACGGTTCGGCTTTGACGGGGCGATCCTGTTTTCCGACATTCTGATCGTGCCCCATGCGCTCGGCCAGACGCTCGAATTCCTAGCGGGCGAGGGGCCAAGGCTTTCACCGCGACTGCTCGATGCGGCGCTGTCCGACTTTACCCCAGCGCCTGAACATTTCGATCCGATCTACGAAACCGTGCGCCTGTGCCGTCAGCAATTGCCGCCAGGGGTGACCATGCTCGGCTTTGCAGGTTCGCCGTGGACCGTGGCGACCTACATGGTCGCAGGCGAAGGCAGCCGCGATCAGTTCGCCACCCGCGCCATGGCCTATCGCGACCCGCCCGCATTTCAGGCGATCATCGATGCGATCGTGGAGAGCACGATCGCCTACCTCTCCGGCCAGATCGAGGCCGGGGCGGAAGCCGTGCAACTTTTCGACAGTTGGGCGGGCAGCCTGTCGCCGGCGCAGTTCGAGCGCTGGGTCATTGCGCCCAATGCAGCCATCACGGCAGCGATCCATGCGCGGCATCCGGGGGTTCCGGTGATCGGTTTCCCCAAGGGGGCAGGCGGCAAGCTGGCGGCCTATGCGCGTGAAACCGGAGTCGATGCGCTGGGACTCGACGAAACGGTCGATCCCGAATGGGCGGCCAGGGTCCTCCCGGCCGATCTGCCGGTGCAGGGCAATCTCGATCCGCTGCTGCTGCTGGCGGGCGGTGATGAACTGGAGCAGGGCATTACCGGTGTCCTGCGTACCTTTGCCGACCGGCCGCATGTCTTCAATCTGGGCCACGGCATCGACAAGACGACGCCGATTGCCAATGTGGAGCGCTTGATCGAAATCGTGCGAAATCGGGACATCTGACCCGCGCCGCATTTTCCGGCTTTAAATGTTACGGTTTTGTTGCAAAGAGCGCTTTCCCGAGCTGGCGCGACGTTCCTTCCGCCTTAATGCGCCAGGACCCGGAACGGGTTTTGGAGGATGAAGGATGGCAACTCTCAGGATTTCCCATGTCCGGGTGATGGCTGCCCTGACGCTGGTATGGGCAGCCCTTATCGGGCTCAGCGTCCTTCAGGATGTCCTCTTCTTGTCCGGCAACCTTGGTGACAAGCTGTACCTGCTCGATGTCGATCACGAAGTCAGCTTCTACACGTGGATGTCATCGACAAATCTCTTGTTTGCAGCCTTGATTCTCGCTTTCGTCAGCATTCAGCTTTTCGCAGAGAAAAACCCGTTGAGGTTTCACTGGCTTTTGCTCAGCCTGATTTTTGCCGGATTGTCGTGTGACGAATTCGTTCAGATCCACGAGAAGATATCGGGCGCGATATCGGCCTATTTTCCCACCAGCGGTTATTTGCTGTTTGCGTGGGTGATCCCGGCCGGCATTGTCGGCATCCTTGGATTTCTTGCGTATATTCCGTTCATCCGGTCTTTCACCCCGCGGCTTCAGATGCAGCTGGTACTTTCCGCGGTGATTTTCATCGGGGGTGCAGTATTTCTCGAAGCTATCACCGCGCACCTCGTGTGGGACGAGGCATTGGATCAACACATCTCGTGGACCACGATTTCGCGCGAATACTGGTCTTATCGAATGGTCGCGAATCTCGAAGAAGCCATGGAAGGCGGGGGCGTTCTTTTGTTCATCGATGCCATCTGGCGTTACCAGAAGAATCTGGCCTCGACGGTTGCACTGGTTCTCGGCTGATCGAAGGCTCGGTGTAATCTTTGGGTGACGCAGCCCTATCCCAGGCCTATTAAACCGCCATGCAGGATACCTTTGCGATGCTCTACCTCTGGCTCAAGTCCGGCCATGTCATCTTCATGGTCTTCTGGTTGGCCGGCCTGTTCATGTTGCCACGCCAGATGATCTACATGCTGGGGACCGAGCCGGGCTCGGAGGAAGAGGCGCTCTGGGCCAAGCGCAGCGGTCTGCTGCGCAAGGTGATCCTGACGCCCAGCCTGATCGTCGTCTGGGTGCTGGGCCTGTTGCTGGCCCACACCACCGGCGTCTTTAGCGAAGGTTGGTTCCACGCCAAACTTCTGTTCGTGCTGGCACTGACCGGCTTCCATGGCTGGATGGTATCCCGGTCCAAGGCCATGGCGCGAGGTGCGCGACCGTTGAGCGAGAAGCAATTGCGCATGTGGGGCGAGGTGCCTGGCGTGCTGCTGGCCGTGATCGTAATCCTCGTGATCGTGCGTCCCTTCTGATTTCGGGCCTTCTGAGAACTCGCTTCGCCACCAATATTCGATTTGCGAATTGACCACGCCAGACGAAAGGCATAATTCGCGTTCCCACCCGGCTGAGGTCGCCAGATCGAGCGACCGGGTCTGCTTTCTCCAAGCCCATATGGCCTGCCGGCTCCCCAAATATCACGGAAAATACCCATGCATTTAAAAGAGTTAAAGCAAAGAACCCCGGCGGAGCTGGTCTCCATGGCTGAGGAATACGAGGTCGAGGGCGCATCGACGATGCGTCGTCAGGACCTGATGTTCGCGATCCTGAAAGAGGTTGCGGAAGATGGCGAGGAGATCCTCGGTATCGGCACGATCGAGGTGCTGCAGGATGGTTTCGGCTTCCTGCGTTCGCCGGAGGCAAACTACCTTGCCGGACCGGACGACATCTACGTCTCGCCCAATCAGGTCCGCAAGTGGGGCCTGAGGACCGGCGATACGGTCGAAGGCGAAATTCGCGCGCCCAAGGATGGCGAGCGTTATTTTGCGCTGACCAAGCTGCTCAAGGTCAATTACGACGATCCTGACGCGGTCCGCCACCGGACCAATTTCGACAACCTCACTCCGCTCTATCCCGACGAGCGGCTCAACCTCGATACCAAGGACCCGACGGTCAAGGACAAGTCGGCCCGCGTAATCGATCTGATCAGCCCGCAGGGCAAGGGCCAACGTGCGCTGATTGTCGCTCCGCCGCGTACCGGCAAAACCGTCTTGCTGCAGAACATGGCCAAGGCGATCACCGACAACCACCCGGAGGTGTTTCTGCTGGTCCTGCTCGTCGATGAGCGACCCGAGGAAGTCACCGATATGCAACGCAGCGTGAAGGGCGAAGTCATCTCTTCGACCTTCGACGAACCCGCTTCGCGTCACGTCCAGGTCGCCGAAATGGTGATCGAGAAGGCCAAGCGTCTGGTCGAACACAAGCGCGACGTCGTGATCCTGCTCGACTCGATTACACGCCTGGGTCGTGCCTACAACACGGTTGTGCCCAGCTCTGGCAAGGTGCTGACCGGTGGTGTCGATGCCAATGCGCTCCAGCGGCCGAAGCGCTTCTTCGGTGCAGCGCGTAATATCGAGGAGGGCGGCTCGCTTTCCATCATTGCCACGGCGCTGATCGATACCGGCAGCCGCATGGACGAGGTCATCTTCGAAGAATTCAAGGGTACGGGTAACTCGGAA
>DDNW01000114.1:18409-19011 GCA_002341345.1 Erythrobacter sp. UBA2510 | reverse complement strand
GGTAACTCGGAAATCGTCCTCGATCGCAAGGTGGCGGACAAGCGCATCTTCCCGGCACTCGATGTCGGCAAGTCCGGCACCCGCAAGGAAGAGCTACTGGTCGACAAGGAGCAGCTCAGCAAGATGTGGGTGCTGCGCCGTATCCTGATGCAGATGGGAACGGTCGACTCGATGGAATTCCTCCTCGACAAGATGAAGGATTCCAAGACCAACGAGGATTTCTTCGCGACGATGAACCAGTAAGGTTCAGCGCAATCGCACGCTTTGAAGGGGCGGCACAAGTTCAAGCCTGTGCCGCCCTTTTTGTTTGTCAGAGATTCTCAGCGAAGAACGCCATAGTCCGGCTGTCCGCCAGCTGTGCAGCCTCCTCGTTACGGCGCTTACCGAACTGGGTGGCGAAACCGTGGTCGAGACCCGGATAGTCGTGCAAGACGACTTTCGGGTGGTCGTCGAGCCCATCGTGCATCGCCTTCTGCGTTTCGGCGGGGACGAAGCCGTCCTGGGTCGGGATGTGCAGCATCAGTGGATGGGCAATCGCATGCTTTTCATTGAGCAGACCATCCACGCCGACTGCGTAATAGCCGACGCTTGCGTCAATATCG
>DDNW01000114.1:17259-18349 GCA_002341345.1 Erythrobacter sp. UBA2510 | reverse complement strand
CGGTGCGGGCGGCGGTCATATAGGCGAGGCGCCCGCCAAGGCAGTAGCCGACAGCGCCAACCTTGCCGCCGCCCGTCTGCTCGCGCGCGTAATGGATCGTCGCCTCGATATCGCGAATGCCGGCGTCCTGGTCGAACTTTCCGAACAGGCCAAAGGCTTCCTGCATTTGTTCGGGGACGTCGGCATCCAGTTCGATCCCCGGTTCGATGCGCCAGAACAGGTCGGGCGCCACGGCTAGATAGCCCGCTTCGGCGAGCTTTTCGCATTTGTCGCGAATCCCGGCATTCACGCCAAAGATTTCCTGAATCACGATAATCGCCGCTTTGGGCGCGCTTGTGGGTTGTGCGACATAAGCGGAAAAGGTCTCATCGCCCGATAAGGTGGAAATTTCTGTCATCTGGCTCATAGTGCTATCCTCCCGGCATAATGTTACGGATATATGGTCCTACGCTGCCGAACAAGAAAGGTGCCCGTGAAATGAAGGTCAATGTCGAAGTCGATTGTTCGCCGGAAGAAGCGCGCAGGTTCATGGGGCTTCCCGATGTCGAGAAGGCTAATGCCGCCTATATCGACGCGGTGTCCTCGGCGATGCAGGGCGTGACCAATCCCGGACAGCTCGAAGAGTATGCCAAGCAGCTGGCGCCGATGGGTCAGTTCGGCCTGCAGCTGTTCCAGAACTTCATGGATATGGCAGTATCACAGGCCGGCATGATGACAACTGACGGGTCTTCCAAGAAGAAATAGGGCTACCCGCCGGGACAGCGCGCGAACGCCATGGATACGATCTTCGCGTTGTCGAGCGGGTCGCCGCCCGCTGCCATTGCCGTAATGCGGATCAGCGGGCCGGGGGCGCAGGGTGCTTTGATCTCTCTTGCTGGCCAAGTGCCTGCGTCGCGCCAGCTCAAACTCACGGCGTTGCACGCACCCTCGGGCGAGGTACTCGATCGCGGGTTGATCGCCTTCTTTCCCGCAGGCGGCTCGGTTACCGGCGAAGATCTCGCCGAACTGCATTTGCATGGTGGTCGCGCTGTAATTGCGGCGGTTGAGCAGGCCTTGGCGCAAATGACCGGGCTGCGCCGCGCCGAGCCGG
>DDNW01000114.1:15187-17132 GCA_002341345.1 Erythrobacter sp. UBA2510 | reverse complement strand
GAGAGCCGGGGGAATTTACCCGCCGCGCCCTTGTTCATGGCAAGATCGATCTTGCCGAAGCGGAAGGTCTGGCTGACCTGCTCTCTGCGGAGACCGAGCTGCAGCGGCGCATCGCCTTGGGGCAGGCTGGGGGCCTGTTGTCACGCAAGGTTGAGGACTGGCGGGAGCAGGTTCTGTCGCTTTCGGCCCAGCTTGAAGCCGTGCTCGATTTCGATGACGAAGACGATGTGGCGGTGCTCTCGCCTCGGTTTTCGGCGATACTGGGAACCCTGTCCACCGAGATAGGCATCGCACTGGACATGCCCGAGGCGGAAAAGCTGCGCGAGGGGTTCCGGATAGCGATTGCCGGACCACCGAACGCTGGAAAATCGACTTTATTCAATACTTTGCTTGGTTATGAGGCGGCCATAGCCACGCCGATTGCCGGGACGACACGGGATGTGATCGAACGGCCAGTATCGATTGAGGGTGTGCCGATCACACTGGTCGACATGGCTGGATTGCATGACGCCACGACTGATGCGGTGGAGGCCATCGGCATCGAGCGGGCCCGCGCCGAATTGAGCCGCGCCGATCTGGTGTTGTGGCTCGGGCCTGAGGGTGAGGGGCCTGTGGGAAGCTGGGAGATCTCCGCGCAAGCTGACCGTGATGGTGCAGTGATAAAGAGTGGCGCCAGATTCACGATTTCGGCGGCGACGGGTGCGGGGATCGAATCGCTGATGAACGCCCTGGTCGAGGCTGCGCGTTCGGCTCTTCCGGCACCAGGGGAGACGGTACTTAATCGTCGCCAGCGCATGTTGGTGGAGCGCGCGCACTCTGCTCTGGCTGAGGCTGATTCAGCTCAGGACCCCTTGATCGTGGCAGAGCATTTGCGCTCGGTGCGGGTGGCGTTCGATGCGCTGCTTGGGAGGACGTCGACCGAGGATGTACTCGATGCGATCTTCGGTCGATTTTGTATCGGCAAGTAGGGTGGGGTCCTCACGTGTTTCACGTGGAACAGTCACCCATGGCCAGTTGACCTTTGACCAGCGCAGGGCTGGGTTCTAAGCGGCTCGGGTCATGAGCGCATTCGATGTCATCATTGTCGGCGGAGGCCATGCGGGCTGCGAGGCTGCGGCGGTCGCTGCGCGGATGGGGGCACGCACGGCGTTGGTGACCTTCGATGCGCAGGCCATTGGGGCTATGAGTTGCAACCCTGCGATCGGCGGATTGGGCAAAGGCCATCTGGTCCGAGAGGTCGATGCCTTCGATGGGTTGCTAGGTCGGGCCGCTGATGCTGCCGCAATTCATTACCGCATGCTCAATCGCTCGAAGGGTAGCGCCGTCTGGGGCCCGCGGGTCCAGGCGGACCGATCGCTGTTCAAACGAGCCGTGCAGACGATGATCGCCGCGCATGAACATCTTAACGTTGTCGAGGGTGAGGGTGCGGCGTTGATACTCGAAGGTGGGCGGGTCGCAGGTCTTGAACTCGCGGATGGTACGCAATTATCGGCCCGGGCGGTCGTGCTTTGCACCGGGACGTTTCTTGGTGGGCGGCTGTTTCGCGGGGAAGAGCGGCATGCGGGTGGGCGCATTGGTGAGAATGCCTCGCACCGGCTGGCGCAACAATTGCGTGAAGCGAATTTGCCCATGGCGAGACTCAAGACGGGGACGCCGCCGCGGCTCGACGGGCGGAGCATCGACTGGGCACGCCTCGCCGAACAGCCCAGTGATGTCGATCACTGGACGATGTCTCCACTGACGGCGAAGCGCATGAATCCGCAGGTCTTTTGCGCAATCACACGCACCAATTCGCGTAGCCATGCGATTATCGCGGACAATCTCCATCGCTCTCCGCTGTTTACCGGGGCAATTGACGCCACGGGGCCACGTTATTGCCCGTCAATCGAGGACAAGATCCACCGCTTTGCCGACCGCGACGGGCACCAGATTTTCCTTGAGCCCG
>DDNW01000114.1:10637-15097 GCA_002341345.1 Erythrobacter sp. UBA2510 | reverse complement strand
GCACCAGATTTTCCTTGAGCCCGAGGGTCTCGACACGCACCTGGTTTATCCCAACGGGATCAGCACCTCGCTCCCCACCGATGTCCAGCTTGCCATGCTCCGCACTATCGATGGCTTGGAAGCGGTCGAAATGGCCGTTCCGGGCTATGCGGTCGAGTACGACCACGTGGATCCCCGCGCGCTGACCGCCGATTTGCAGCTCCGCGCCATCCCTGGCCTCTATTGCGCAGGGCAGATCAACGGCACGACCGGTTACGAGGAGGCGGCAGCGCAGGGACTCGTCGCGGGCATGCAGGCGGCTGCGGCGGTTCTTGGTAAAGCGCCGGCGATGATCGATCGCGCCAATTCCTATATGGCGGTGATGATCGACGATCTTACGCTTCACGGCGTGAGCGAGCCTTACCGCATGCTGACCGCCCGTGCCGAATATCGGCTGCGACTGCGCGCCAACAATGCCACTAGCCGGCTGACGGGTCTCGCGATTGCATCCGGGTGTGTCAGTGAGGCGAGGGCACAATGGTTCGAACGGCGTGAGGAGGTGCGCGCGCATTGGGATGAGGCACTTTCTCGTGAAGTCACCGGGCCCGAACTGGTGCGAGAGGGTCTCGATGTGCGCGGTGATCTCGGCCGCGCACCTTTGCGCGACTGGCTACGTTTCCCGGCGCTCGACCTGGCGAATTTGCGCGGATTTCTCCCGGCGAACTGCGATATCGACAGTGAACTGGCTGCTGAGATCGCCGAGGACTGCGTTTATGCGCCCTATCTAGCACGGCAGGACGCCGAATTGCGCAATCTGCGTGCCAGTCAGGAAGTCGCGCTAGACGACAACTTTCCCTATAATGAGGTGCCGGGCCTTTCCCGCGAAATGGTCGAGAGGCTTTCGGCAGCGCGCCCGGCGGATCTTGCGGCGGCGGGGCGGGTGCGGGGGATTACCCCGGCGGCGCTGGCGGCGCTCCTCGTTCATGCCCGGCGTCGCGCGGCATGATTGCGAATGAGGACGAGGCGCGGGAGTATTGCCGCACATTATGTGATGCTGCAGCGATGGAGCGGTTCGACCGCTTCATCCCCATGCTGCTCGACGAAAGCGCCCGCCAGAACCTGATCTCCGCAGCAAGTCTCGATTCGGTCTGGCAACGTCATATCGCCGATTCGGTGCAGCTCCTGGCCCATGTTCCACATGAAACATCGCTCTGGCTTGATCTGGGCACCGGGGCGGGCTTTCCTGGCCTGGTTATTGCTCTGGCCCGACCAGAGATGGCGATCCGTCTCGTCGAATCGCGCAAGAAACGAATCACCTGGCTTGAATCGGTGCGCGATCATTTCGATCTTTCGCAATGTGAGGTGTTCGGTTCGCGGCTCGAACATGTGGAAAGCTTCCCTGCGGGTGTCATCTCAGGGCGCGCCTTCGCTCCGCTCGACCGTCTTGTCGCGTTATCCGCCCGCTTTTCCACACCGGACACCCATTGGCTGTTGCCCAAGGGGCGCTCCGCAGCGCAAGAACTGGCCATGCAACCTGCAAACGTGCAGAGAATGTTCCACGTGGAACGATCGGCGACCGATCCGGAGGCGGGCATCCTCATCGGGCGCGGACAGCTTCAGGGAAAAGCATGATGATCACGATCGCAATCGCAAACCAGAAAGGCGGCGTGGGCAAAACCACTTCCGCAATCAATGTCGCGACGGCGATGGCGGCGAGTGGATGGAAGACGCTGCTTATCGACCTCGACCCGCAGGGTAATGCTTCTACCGGCGTGGGCCTCGATGCGAGCAAGCGCGAGATGTCGAGCTATGACGTGTTGATCGATGGCCGCTCGATCGCCGAATGCGTCACCCATTCGAGCATTCCCGGCCTTGACCTCGTTCCGGCAACCGTTGACCTGAGTGGTGCCGAGGTTGAGCTGGTCAATGTCGAGGATCGCACTGCCCGTCTTCGGCGAGCGCTCGAAGCACACCGTGGCCATGACATTTGCTTCATCGATTGCCCACCGTCGCTCGGCCTGCTGACGCTCAATGCCCTGTGCGCCGCCGATACGCTGCTGGTCCCTCTGCAATGCGAGTTTTTCGCGCTGGAAGGGCTCAGCCAGCTGCTGCGCACGGTCGAGCAGGTGCAGCAGCGGTTCAATGCCGATCTCGGCATCATCGGCATCGCACTCACCATGTTTGATCGCCGTAACCGTCTGACAGACCAGGTGGCAGACGATGTGCGCGAATGCCTCGGCAACCTCGTGTTCGAAACAGTCATTCCGCGCAACGTCCGCCTGTCCGAAGCGCCGAGCCATGGTTTGCCCGCACTTATCTACGACCAGACCTGTACCGGCAGCCGTGCCTATATGGCGCTTGCCAGCGAATTGATTGGTCGTTTGCCCGCTGAAAGGAAAGCGGCATGAATGCGCCCGAGAAATCCACGCAGCGGCGCAAGCTGGGCAGGGGGCTCGGTGCGCTCATGGGCGAGACCCGGCGCGAGGAGCCGCTGGTCACCGACGGATCCCGCCCTGCTGTTACGCGCTCCGCTGGCACTCCCGACGGGGCACCTGTGACTGGCCTTGCCAACCTCGCAGTGTCCTCGATCGAGCCGCATCCGGATCAGCCGCGTCGCCACTTTGACGAGGACGCGCTCGACGAGCTCGCAGCCTCGATTGCTGCGCGCGGTGTGATCCAGCCGGTGATCGTCCGCAGGCAAGGCGCGGGTCGTTACCAGCTGGTCGCGGGCGAGCGTCGTTGGCGAGCTGCCCAAAAGGCACAAGTACATGAAATACCTGCATTAATTCGCGATCTGGAAGATCGTGACGTCATGGCCCTCGCGCTGATCGAGAATATCCAGCGCGAAGATCTTAACCCGGTCGAAGAGGCGCGCGCCTATCAGCGCCTTGCCGACCTCGAGGCGATGACGCAGGCCGAGATTGCTGAGCTGGTCGACAAGTCGCGTAGCCACGTTGCCAATCTCCAGCGTCTGCTGTCGCTGCCAGCGGCCGTGCTCGACCATGTCGAGGCGGGGCGGCTGGACATGGGCCATGCCCGCGCACTGATCGGACGGGATAATGCGGCGCAACTCGCCGAGATAGCGATCGCCAAGGGTTTGACCGTACGCGAGGTCGAGAAGCTTGCCCGCCGGGATGAGGGCGACGGGCGCCGCAAGCAGAGCATTGCGGCGACGCGCGACGCCAACGCCGATGCCGACATTATCGCGGTTGAAAAGCACCTGCAGGAATTTCTCGGCCTGCCGGTCAAGATCATGACTGAGAAGGACCCGCGTGCCGGCTCTGTGACGATCCGCTATTCGAGTCTCGACCAGCTTGACCTTGTGTGCCAGCGATTGACCGGCGGCGCGATCTAGCGGAGCGTTGATGCGTATTTGCCGTTCGACGCAACATTAGGAGTCAAGACTTACAAAAGTTGCGCCGCGCAACTCTTGGCCAAATCTACGATCTGCCTGATCCCGCTACCAAAGCGATTGCCGTGCGGCCTGCGCCTGCCTATCTCCCGCAGATATGAGCATGTTCAAGAAAATCCTCATCGCGCTTGCGGTGCTTCTCCTTCTCATCGCCCTCTTCTTCTGGTGGGCTCTGCGCGGCACCGAGGCGACACTGACGCTGGAGGAGACGAGCGGCACAGATCCGGTGCTTGCCGAACCCGACCCCGAAACCATCCCGACGCTCGGCGGAGTCGAGGTTACCAGCTGGGGCGAGGGGGAGGCCCCGCAGCCCGCTGATGGTCTTGTGGTCAACCGTTTCGCCGAAGGGCTCGATCATCCGCGTGTGATCTACGCCATGCCCAATGGCGATATTCTGGTCACGCAAAGCAATCGCCCTGGATCGCTCGATGGCGGTGTGGTCAAAAACTTCGTGGCCGAGCTGATGTTCAAGCGACTGGGCGCTGCGGTGGAATCGCCCGATCAACTCATTCTTCTGCGCGATGCCGATGGCGATGGCGTAGCCGAAGAGAAGCATGTCCTGCGCGACGACCTTGCCTCGCCCTCGGGCATCGCCTGGGCCGATGGCAAGCTCTACCTCGCCAATCACGATGCGGTGCTGCGCTTCGACTATGACGAGGGCGCGTCCACTCTGAACGGTGAGCCCGAAAAGCTGATGGACCTACCTGCGGGCGGCAATCACTGGATGCGCAACATTCGCCTGAGCCCGGACGGAACCAGGCTTTACGTTGCGGTGGGTTCGGCGACTAATATCGGCGAGGGCGGAATGGAGCTGGAGGCAGGCCGCGCGGCGATCCACGAAATCGATCTCGTAAGCGGCAGCAATCGCATTTACGGAGCTGGACTGCGCAATCCCAACGGCCTGGACTTTAACCCATGGACGGGCGAGCTTTGGACGACGGTCAACGAGCGCGACATGCTCGGCCCCGATCTAGTGCCCGATTACATGACCAATGTTCCGATCGGCGTCCATTATGGCTGGCCGTGGGTCTATTATAACGATGTCTTCGACGAGTGGGTCGAGGCACGA
>DDNW01000114.1:1074-10564 GCA_002341345.1 Erythrobacter sp. UBA2510 | reverse complement strand
ACTAACGATGTCTTCGACGAGCGGGTCGAGGCACGGATGGAGCAATTCCTGACCGAATATACCCGCACCCCCGAATATGCACTGGGACCGCATGTCGCGGCGCTGGGCATGGCCTTCACCAAGGAAGGTGCGCGCATGGGCGACGGGCTGGGGCAGGGCGTGTTCGTGGCGCGGCATGGCTCGTGGAACCGGCGGCCGCCCTCGGGCTATGATGTGGTCTATGTCGCTTTCGACGAGCGAGGCAATCCTCAGGGTAAACCCGTTCCGGTGCTGACCGGCTTTCTGTACGGCAAAGAAGCCAAGGGTCGTCCGACCTGGGTTGCATGGGATGCGACGGGCGCGCTGCTGGTGAGCGACGACACCGGCAACATCATCTGGCGTGTGGTTGCTCCCGATGCGGAAGGCGTGGCTGCGCCTGAACGCAATCGCGGCAAGAGCCTGCCGCCGCAACGGAACCTGAGCGGCGACCCGGCGCGGGCCTTTGAAAATCCGCCCGGCAATATGATGGAGATGATGGGTGGCGCGCAGTAGCGCCTAGCCAGAAGGGCAGGACTAGATTGCCCGCCCTGCGCGTCCCGCAAGCTCGGTGATGTAGTGCCAGGCCGTCCGTCCGGATCGTGCGCCACGCCGCTTCGACCATTCCAGCGCGTCAGCCTCCTCGAGCCGCAGGTCATAAGCCTCGCAATAGCCGCGCAGGATATCGAGATAGTCGTCCTGCGAACAGGCATGGAACCCGAGCGACAGACCGAAACGGTCGGATAGCGCGAGCATGTCGTCGACCGCATCGCGCGGATTGATCGGATCGTCCTGCTCCGCGCCATGACGCGAGACGATGGCACGCCGGTTGGAGGTCACTGCGAGCCGGACATTGCCGGGACGGGCCTCGATCCCGCCATCGAGCCAGCTGCGCAAATGGCGCGGACCGGCTCCGTCACCATCGGCGAATCCGAGATCGTCGATGTACACTAGGAAATTCCGATCGACCTGGCCAAGTTGCGCAAACAGCATGGGCAGGCTTTCCAGTGCAGACGGCGATACTTGCACCAGCGCCAGGCTGCCGCCTTCTTGCTGCACGGTCTTGATCGCGGCGCGCACCAAGGCAGACTTTCCCATGCCGCGAGCACCCCACAACAGCATGTCATGCGCGGCGTGGCCATCGCCCAGCCTCTGCACGTTTTCAAACACCGCCGTGCGCTGCTTGTCGATCCCGCGCAGGAGGTCTAGCGCAGGGGCCTCGACCGTCGCGATAGGACGCGAGGCGCCATCCCAGATATAGCCCGGGGCCGCGATCCAGTCGGCAGATGTTCTCGGCAGGGGTGCCAACCCTTCGATGGCGGCAGCAATCCGCTCGAGCGCTGAGGAAGTTCGATCGCCTTGGTCTTGCATGGACAAGTCTCTATAGCGCGGTCCGATGGTCGGCAAGAAGATCACTGAGGTCCGGCAGGCGGACAAGGCGGGCGTCGACTACGCGGTGGAAGTGCTGCGCGGTGGCGGTCTCGTCGCGATACCGACCGAGACTGTCTATGGACTCGCCGCGCGCGCCGATTGCGATCCCGCAATAGCGCGGATTTATGCCGCAAAAGGGCGCCCGAGCTTCAACCCGCTGATCGTGCATGTCGCCAGCGTCGAGCAGGCGATGGATTTCGCCGAGATGGACGAAGCCGTTGTGGCCTTTGCCCGTAAGGTCTGGCCCGGACCGGTCACATTGGTGTTGCCACGCAAAGCGGATGCAAAACTGGCCGCAGCGGTCACTGCCGGCCTCGGCAGCGTGGCCTTGCGCATACCGGGACACGATATAGCGCGGGAAATCCTGATGCGGCTCGGCATCCCCCTCGCCGCCCCATCGGCCAATGCCAGCGGTTTTACCAGCCCGACGACGCCTGCGCATGTGCTGGCCACGTTGGAGGACAAGGTTGATCTCGTGCTCGATGCAGGGCCGTGTGAGCGCGGCGTAGAATCGACGATTCTTAAATATCTGGGTGAGGGTCAGTGGCAGACCTTGCGCGCTGGACCACTGGCCGCGCCTGATGGAGGCAGTCTCGCCAGTATCGGCGAGCAGCCGCATCAGATCGAAGCGCCTGGCCAGATGGCGAGCCATTACTCGCCCGGAAAGCCGGTGCGGCTGGCCGCTCTTTCGCCCGAACCCGGCGAATTCATGATCGGTTTTGGGGAAGTTGCAGGCGATTGCACGCTCTCGGCGGCAGGCGATCTCGACGAGGCCGCGCGGCAGCTCTACGCCTGCCTGCATCTGGCCGCGGCCTCTGCCAAACCGCGTGTCGCGATCGCGCCGGTGCCAGCGACCGGCATCGGCGTGGCGATCAACGACCGCCTGCGCCGCGCCGCCGCCTAGTTCTCTTCTGGCCCGAGCGGGATTGTCGGCAGAATCGCGTCCATTTGGCGCCGCATCTCAACCGCCTCGCGGCAGGCCTTGTCGTTGCCTTCTCTGCATTTTTCGGAAAGTCGATCATAATCGCACTGGAGTTCGCCCAAATGTTCCTCGCGTCGCCGGATATCCCGCCCGCGATTTTCATCGGCTTCCGACTGGCTGGTGGTCACCGCATCGACTCCGGCTCCCGCGATGCGCACCGGCGCGGTAACGACGTCGGCGGCGGTCCGGACCAGACAACCGCCGAGCATGGCGCAGGACGAGGTAAGGGCAAGGAGCGCAACTATGCGCATAGGGTGATGCTCCGAGGCGACCCTTGAAGGTACCGCGTCATCGCTCGTAAGAGCCCACGCAGAAAGCGTTACGCGTCAGGCCGCCTCGTCCATGGGGCCGGTTTTACCGCGCGGCACGTTGCGAAACTTGCCTGAGCCACTGGCTTTGAGCGAGCAGCGCGCATTGCCGTGCACAAGAATGTCGCCCGAGCCGCCGATCTTCGCCTTGATCTCCCCGTCGGAGGCGATCTCGACCGATCCCGAGCCGCCGATGCGGATCGATGCCTCTTCAACCTCGAGATGTTCAGCATCGAAATTGCCCGAACCGCCGATCGCAAGGTCCAGCGAACCGACATGTCCGGCCATCACGATCCGGCCCGACCCGCCGATCCGTGCGGTCAGCCTTTCACCTTCGAACGTGTCGACACAAACATTGCCCGACCCGCCAATCGCGACCCGCGCATCGCCGCTGAGTTTGTCGGCTGTGATCCGTCCGGCACCTGCGATGGAGACTGATGACAGCGCTGGCACCGTCACAATAATTTCGAGCGGTCCGCCAGTACCGTGACGACGGATGACCTTGAGTACCTCCTCGTCGCCCTTGAAGCGGAGCATTTCCGCTGCCGTGTCGTCCCCTGCAACGGTCACTGCGAAAACATCCCCCTGAACAACGCGCACATTGTCCTTGCGCGACAGAGACACTTTGAGGCCGGTCGGCGCCGGCCCCGTCAGATCGAGTTCGTCTAGTGTAACCGAACCGGGCGCATCGCCCGAAAACCTGAAATTCCCGCTTTCGGTCATCGCGCTGGCAAAAGCCTGCCCCAATGTCCGGGCAAATTCGTCAAAGCGCATCATACATCTCCTCGACTTGTGTATCAGTGCATTAATACACTAATTGAGTGAGGTCTGCCAGAACGCTCGTCGATTGCTGTCACGCCTTGGTCCAAAGCAGGGATGCGAGATAAGAGACACAAAAGAAAGGGGCCGCGCGGTTTCCCGGCGGCCCCTTCTTAAGAAGTGTCAGAGAAGCGAAATTACGCGTCTTCGGTGCTTTCGTAATATTGCGGAGCGTGTTCCTTCAGCACATCGAGGATCTTCGCGAGCGCTGCGGGTTCATCGGTCTTTTCCATCGCGGCCAGTTCGCGCGCGAGGCGGCTGGAGGCGGCCTCGAAAATCTGGCGCTCGGAATAGCTCTGTTCCGGTTGGTCATCCGGGCGGAACAGGTCGCGGGTCACTTCGGCAATCGACACCAGGTCGCCCGAATTGATCTTCGCTTCATATTCCTGCGCGCGGCGTGACCACATTGTGCGCTTAACCTTGGGTTTGCCCTTGAGCGTTTCCATCGCTTCTTTCAGGGTTTTGTCCGAGGACAGCTTGCGCATGCCGATCGATTCCACCTTGTTGACCGGAACGCGCAACGTCATGCGTTCTTTCTCAAACCGGAGGACATAAAGGTCGAGCTTCATACCGGCGATTTCTTCGCTCTGCAGCTCGATCACACGGCCAACGCCGTGCTTGGGGTAAACAACGTAATCGCCAACATCGAAGGCGGGCGCATTCGCAGCCATGTGGTGTCCTTTCGCTACCCGGGCAGGTCCAAAAATCAGCGACAGGAAGTACACGATCGCACGACCCGTCGGCGATCCGGCTTCGTCCATGTTGTCGCTAAAAGGGGTGACCTGCCTTCCTGTTCCGGCCGAGCCTGCGGATTTAACCTTTCAGACTCAGTCAGTGATCCAAGGATTTAGCATAAGTTAAACAAAATTACCAGCGCGCTGTTGCTTGGCACGCAACGCGCGTAGGGATTAGGCCGTCTGGCCTATAGCAGGAGCATCGGGCTGCGGCGCCAGGGCCGCTGCAAGATCAATCGCCTTCGCCAGGCTCAGCAGAGAAGTACTTATCGAACTTGCCCTCTTCGCCCTTGTGATCATCGGCGTCGGCGGGCGGGTCCTTCTTCTCGGTGATATTGGGCCACTCGGCCGAATACTGCGTATTGATCTCCAGCCATTTCTCCGTGCCCTCTTCAGTATCGGGCAGAATGGCCTCGGCAGGACATTCCGGCTCGCACACGCCGCAGTCGATGCATTCGGAAGGGTTGATGACGAGCATGTTCTCACCCTCGTAGAAGCAATCGACGGGGCAGACCTCGACGCAATCGGTATATTTGCATTTGATACAGGCGTCGGTGACGACATAGGTCATGGCAGGGATTGTCCTTCACAAACTTGCGCGTCGCTGCGCGCTTTCTCGCCTGCTATGGCCATTGCGCCCTTAGCGTCAAGCACCCGATAACAAGCTTGCGCTTCCGCTGCCGGACCGCGTCGCCTGGGTAAAGCAAGGATATCTATCACCCTCACCTGCGTTTTCATCGGCAGGGTCAGCACATCGCCGACTGCCACATCGGTATTGGGTTTGACGACCCGCTGGCTATTGAGACGAATATGCCCGGCCAAGACCCACTTCTGCGCATAACTGCGAGAACCTGCGAGGCGGAGGAACCACAGCAGGCGATCGATCCGCATTATCCCTGCTTTCAGGGTCAGTTCTTGCCCAGCAGGTCGGCGAGCCCTGCAAAGGCGGCGTTGCTGGTGGCGGGTTGGTGCGAGGCGCGTTGACGATCCCGTTGGCGATCATCGCGATCATTGCGTCTGTCACCTGACTTACCGCCGGGCTTGCTCTTGCCTGGGCCCTTGCGCGGCTTGTGCGAGGCACGTGCATCATGCTGCACCGGTCCGTGATCCTTGCGCGGCGCACGCCAGGTCCATGGGCGAGGGGACGGCGGACCGTAAAAACCTTCGGGCCATGGCGCTGCTTCCCCGGGGCGAAAACCGGCCTGCCGCATCAGTGCCTCGAAATTCTCAGGGAGCAGCCCCATCGAGGTTGCGAGGGCCGGATCGACGGCAAAGCCACGGCTGCTCTGGCCTTGAGCCGCCTGCGCCCAGCGATTGCGCATGTCATGTGCCGCGCGAAAAAGTTTTTCGGCCATGTCGATGCGCACGGCCTGCGTGCCTGCCTGGCGATAGCCAGCCGGTACCTGCTTACCGCCTGCGATGACGGCCTCCATGCCGGGATTGAGCGACCTCCGGTCGGCAGCGATGGCATTTAGCACACGGCGCGGGGCCGGTTTGAGCAGCGCTGGCATGAATACGTCGAGCGCGCCGATCATCACCCCCAGCTTGCGCATGAAGGGGCGCTTTTCCTTGGGGATCACCGCAAGGCCTGCTGCCTCGCGCGGGACGGTGCCGTTCCGGTCGGCGAGCGTCAGCAGCAGGGCGCGAACCTCACTCCCCGCCTCGGGGTCGAGCGCGGCCTCTTCGATATCGCGTAAGGGGGCGAGCGGGGCAAGCTGCGCTCCCAGCCAGACCTCCAGCGCCTCGGACAGCCGCGCACGCATGGCCGAATCAAGCGCGCGTAGTTCCGCGCCCAATTCCAAACGCGGGCGGCTCTTGGCTTTGCCGGGAACAAGCGCACCAATTTCGCGGTCGCCGCGCATGACCTTGCCGTGCGAAATTTCGAGCTCACCCAATTCGGCGGCGATCAGTTCGTCCGCCTTGGCCGCCAGCAGTGCGGGTAGATGGCGTTCAGCCGCGGCCAATAGCAGTCGTTTTTCGTCCGAACCCGCCTGCTCGTCGACGACGAAGCGCAGGCCTTCCAGATGGCCGATACGATGACCTTCGACCAGAACGCCTCCGTCCCCGGCCAGTTCGACACGCAGCAGTGATGCATCCTTGCCCATGCTCTTGAGCAATACAGAAGTGCGGCGATTGACGAAACGCTCTGTCAGCCGCTGGTGCAGATTGTCCGACAGGCGTGACTCTGCTGCACGGGCGCGCTCGGCCATTTCGTCTCGCGCCAGCACCCAGTCGGGCCGCTGGCAGATATAGGCCCAGCTGCGGATCGCGGCGAGGCGCCCCTGCAGCGTGTCGATATCGCCGCCATTGCGGTCGAGCTCTGCAATGCGTGCGGCGACGAAATCTGCGCCGAGGTGGCCGGACTTGAGGTCGCGCCACAACCGGGTCACGAAGCGCGCATGCATGTCCGGCCCCTGCTGTCGGAAATCGGGCAGTTGGCAGGCTTCCCATAACCGGCGCACCTGCCCCGGCGAGGTCAGTGCGTCGCGGATCTCCGCACTTTCCGCGAGGCGCTTCAGCACGGCGAGGTCGCTTGCCTCCGGCGCGGCGGCGAGCTGCGGGTGCGAGGGTGGCGCCTCCAGATCGGCGAGCAGCGTGTCGAGATTGTCGAACCGTGGCTCAGCGTCGCGCCAGTAGGCCTTGGTCAGGGGCGCGAACTGATGCGTCTCTATCGCGTGGATCTCTTCATCGGTGAACTGGGCGCGTTCACTGCGCCCTCCGCCTGCCAGCGTCCCGAAGGTGCCGTCGGTCTGGTGACGCCCGGCACGCCCGGCGATCTGGCCCATTTCCGCCGGGGTGAGTCGCCGTCTACGCGTTCCGTCGAACTTGGTCAGCGAGGCAAAGGCGACGTGATGGACATCGAGATTGAGGCCCATGCCGATGGCATCGGTGGCGACGATATAATCGACCTCGCCTGACTGGAACAATTCGACCTGCCGGTTGCGCGTTTCCGGACTCAGCGCGCCCATGACCACCGCCGCTCCGCCACGAAAGCGCCGCAGCAGTTCGGCTAGTTGATAGACCTGCTCGACCGAGAAGCCGACCACGGCGCTACGCGGCGGCAGGCGCGACAGTTTGACGTCGCCTGCGTAGCGGAGCGTGGAGAAGCGCGGACGGCTCTCGACCCGTGCCTCGGGTACCAGTTCGCGCAGTACCGGCTCCAAAGTGGCCGAGCCGAGCAGCATCGTTTCCTCGCGCCCGCGTGCATGAAGCAACCGGTCGGTGAAGATGTGCCCGCGTTCGCGATCTGCGCAAAGCTGCGCCTCATCCAGCGCGACAAAGGCGCGTTCGCCAGCTGAACGCGGCATCGCCTCGACGGTACAGAGCAGATAGCGCGCGGTTGGCGGCTCGATCCGTTGCTCGCCGGTGATCAGGGCGACCTGGCTTTCACCCTTGATCGCGCAGACCCGGTCATAGACCTCGCGCGCCAGCAACCGCAGGGGAAAGCCGATTGCACCGCTTGAATGGCCGCACATCCGCTCGATGGCTAGATGCGTCTTGCCGGTATTGGTCGGGCCGAGCACGGCACGAACATTGCTGTCGGTGGAATGGGCCATGATGATGCGGGCAATGTGGAGCGATGACGGCTCCGGCGCAACTGTCCTTTGCGGGAGGGCAAGGCGATGATTGCGCGCGATTCACCTCGCGTGAGTCTCCACTGGTCGCCGTTAGCGCGGAATTTACTTTAACCGCGTAAAACGTAGAGCAAGAAGTCTGCCGCACCTGAGCCAGGGGATCGCGCAATGGACCGGGCCGCAATAAGGCCCTGCCCAATTGAGGCCGCAAGGAGGACAAGACAGGGTGTTGATACGCCGGGGTGAAGCTTCCGGGGGTGCCAATCGGCTGCGGTCGCGCATCGCGGCTGCTTCGACCGCGCCCGCTTCCGCGACGTCTGCCCATTCTTCCGCTACCACGCATCGCCTGTCGCGTTCGCTCAGCCTGTCCGAGCGCTGGCGCGAATGGCGCGAGGGCGCTTCCGATAAATGGGGCGGTTTCGAACTGGCCACCGATCTGGGCCGCGATATCGGCTCGCCCCGCTGGCTGCGCGGTGTGGCGACGCTGGTCGGCCTGTCCGCCATCGCGCTGGCCGGCTGGCCCGGGTTCTCTCCGGTCGAGGCGGCCCCGGCCATGTCGGTCGATGCTGAAGTGCGCGACGAGTTTCGCAACCACATGATCGCCCCGCTGGCGCTGGGTGCCGATAGCGGCCACGCGGCGGCTGCCACTGCCGCCGTTGTGCCGCTCGCCAGCGCGCCCGAGCGACCGCGGCTCGATCTCGTTGCCACGATCGGCAAGGGCGCGAGCTTCGAGAGCATGTTGCGCCGTGCTGGCGTAAGCGAGGGCGAGGCCGCGCTCGTTTCCGGCATGGTCGCCTCTGCTGTCTCCATGGACGAGATCAAGCCGGGCACCGATGTCGACATCACGCTTGGTCGCCGCCTGGCCGAAGGGCAGCCGCGCCCGCTCGATCAACTGGCTTTCCGTGCGCGCTTCGATCTCGAACTGGCGGTCCGCCGAGAGGGTGGCCGCCTGGTGCTCGATCCGCAGCCGATCAAGGTCGATACCACTCCGCTACGCGTTCGTGCGACTGTAGGCGACAGCCTTTACCGCACGGCGCGCGCCGCTGGTGCACCGCCCAGCGCGGTACAGCAATACCTTCGCGTCATGGGGCGCGAAGTCGATATGAACCGCGAAATCGGCGCGAATGACGAGTTCGATTTGATCGTTGACTACAAGCGCGCCGAAACCGGCGAGATCGAGGTTGGCGACCTCCTTTACGCCGGGATCGTCCGCAATGGCCGCGTCACCAAAAGCATGATGCGCTGGGGCAATGAGGGCAAATATTTCGACGCATCGGGCTCGGGTGAGCAGCGTGAGGGGCTGGTTGCCCCGGTCCCGGGCCGCATCACCTCGCGCTATGGCATGCGCCGCCATCCGATCCTCGGCTATCGCCGCATGCATAGCGGGATGGACTTCCGCGCCACTTCTGGAACGCCGATCATGGCCGCGAGTGACGGGCGCGTCGAATTCGCCGGACGTAATGGCGGCTACGGCAATTTCGTTCGCCTGCGTCATGGTGGCGGGCTCGGCACGGGCTACGCGCACATGAGCCGCATCGCGGTGCGCGCCGGACAGAGCGTCAGGCGCGGCCAGGTCATCGGCTATGTCGGTTCGACCGGCCGCTCGACCGGCCCGCATCTGCATTA
>DDNW01000114.1:312-1010 GCA_002341345.1 Erythrobacter sp. UBA2510 | reverse complement strand
GGCTATGTCGGTTCGACCGGCCTTTCGACCGGCGCGCATCTCCATTACGAGATGTATCAGGGCTCAAAGAAGATCGACCCGTCCTCCGTCCGCTTTGTCACGCGCGAGACGCTGAGCGGACAGGATCTCGCCAATTTCCGCGAACAGCTCTTCGCGCTGCACAAGATCAAGCCCGGGGATGCGCTCAAGACGATCGAGCCCGAGCACAAACTCGACGAAGAGCCTGTCCGCGAGATCGACCGGCTCGACAATCGCCAGAGAGTGGATTGATCGTGGATTGATCGCGCCCGCGAGGCTACAGCCTGCCGCGACATGACCGCCTCCTATCCCGCCACTCGCCTGCGCCGTGCGCGCGCCACCCGCTGGAGCCGTGCGCTCCACCGTGAGACTCTGTTGACGCCTGCCGACCTGATCTGGCCGGTCTTCGTGACCGAGGGTGAGCAGGTCGAGGAACCTATCACCTCGTTGCCAGGTGTGTCGCGCTGGTCCACCGACCTGATCGCGATCCGCGCGAAAGAGGCGGTCTCGCTCGGCATTCCCTGCCTTGCGTTGTTCCCCAACACGCCAGTCGATAAGCGGAGCGACGACGGGGCCGAGGCGCTCAACCCCGACAATCTCATGTGCCGCGCGATCAAGGCGATCCGCGATGCCTGTGGCGAGGACATCGGCATCCTCACCGATGTGGCGCTCGATCCCTA
>DDNW01000114.1:0-167 GCA_002341345.1 Erythrobacter sp. UBA2510 | reverse complement strand
ACCGATGTGGCGCTCGATCCCTATACCAGCCATGGGCAGGATGGCCTGCTCGATGCCAAGGGCTACGTCACCAATGACGATACGGTCGCGGTGCTGGTCGACCAGGCATTGAACCAGGCCGAGGCGGGTGCGGACATAATCGCTCCGTCGGACATGATGGACGGGCG
>DDNW01000132.1:2908-5092 GCA_002341345.1 Erythrobacter sp. UBA2510 | reverse complement strand
ACGCCCGACCCCAACCTTGGCAAGGTTGTGCTCTACCCCTGAGCTACGCCCGCTCACGACGTCGACCGGAAACAAGCGCTTCCGGCTCGGGGAGGCGCGCGGTTAGCATCGGGTGAAAGGGTGCGCAAGCGAAGAATTGCGGGAAATCTACGGCAGAAGTCGCCCAGGGCTTGCGCACGCCGTTTCACCCTTCACAATTCGGTCCCAAGCGCCATCTAGGGTTATTAGTACACGCCGCAGCAGGAGCAGACATTTGGCAAGCATGGGTCTCAACCTCGAAGAACAGAAGGCCGTCGACCGCTTCCGCAAGGAGGTCGTCGAACCCTCGCAGACCAAGCTCGTAATTCTCGATTTCTGGGCCGAATGGTGCGGGCCGTGCAAGGCGCTGGCCCCGGTGCTGGAGAAGGTCGTCGCCGAATATGCCGACAAGGGCGTGGTGCTGGCCAAGATCAATGTCGATGAAGAAAAGTTCATCGCCAGCCAGTTCAAGGTCCAGTCGATCCCGACCGTCTATGCCATGTTCCAGGGCCAGCCGGTCGCCGATCTGACGCCCGCGCGCAGCGAATCGCAGTTGAAAGGCGCGCTCGACCAGATCCTGTCGCAATTGCCGATCGAGGGTGGCGATGCTGCCGGCGGTCAGCCTGCCCCCGATCTCGACCAGTTGCTGACCATGGCAGAAGACGTGCTGGCGAGCGGCGATGGAGAACGCGCTGCTTCGATATTCATGCAGATCGGCCAGATGGCGCCTGACAACCCGGCCGCGCAATCGGGCCTGATCCGCGCGCTGATCGCGACCGGCGAGATCGAGACCGCACAGGCAGCTTATGACGCGCTGACCGATGAGGTGAAGGCCGACCCAGTTGTGGCGCAGGCCGCGACCCAGCTGGAACTGGCTGGTACCAGGGTCGACGATTCCGAACTCGCAGCCTTGCGCGCCGCCGCCGCCGAGCGCCCCGCCGATGTCGAGGCGCAGATCGCCTTTGCCGAGGCGGCCTTTGCCGCCGGGGATCGCGATAGTGCCGCCGACACGCTGCTCGCCGCAATCGAGCGCGATCCGGCCGCCAACGAAGGCGCCGCCAAGAACAAGCTGCTCAAGATTTTCGAAGGTGTCGGACTGGAAGATCCGTGGGTCGCCAGCCAGCGCCGCCGCCTCTCGCTGCTGTTGTTCGGATGAGCGCCACGCGCCTCTCGATCTTCCCGCTGCCGGGCGCGGTGCTCTATCCGGGCCTGCAACTGCCGTTGCATATTTTCGAGCCGCGCTATCGCGCCATGATCGGCGACGCGCTCGCCCGCGACCGGCGCATCGCGATGATCCAGCCACAGGAAAACCGCGAGGGCGCGCCGCTCTACGACATTGGCTGCGTCGGCAAGATCGCCGATGTCGAGACCAGCGAGGACGGCCGCTACAACATTGTGCTGGAGGGGCAGGCTCGCTTCCGCCTGCTGCGCGAGCTCGACGTCACCACGCCTTTTCGCCAGATCGAGGCCGAACTGTTCGAGGAGCCGCAGGAGGAATATCTCTCGCTCGGCGAACGCGCGGCCTTCGAAAGCGAGGCCCGCAAATTCGCCGATGCGCAAGGCTATTCGGTGGACTGGGATTCGGTCGTCTCGCTCGACGATGTCTCGCTGATAAACGGCGTTTCGCAGATCGCGCCGTTCGATACCGCCGCCAAGCAGGCCCTGCTGGAAGCACCTGATCTGCGGACCCGCTGCGAATTGCTGGTCCAGCTGATGGAGTTCTTCGGCAAGGGCGATCCGGGCGAGGGTAGAGTGACGTTGCAGTAGTCTAATTCCCCTTCCCGCCAGCGGGAGGGGTTAGGGGTGGGCTTGGCAGAGTGCAGCCCTGATCGTCAAAACGACCCCCTCGACGTTATTCATGACATCATCGTTCGAGAAGCGAATGACATGAAACCCGTGCTTTTCGAGGTAGCTATCGCGAATCTTGTCGCGCGCGCCATCAACGTCATGAGAGAACCCGTCGAGCTCGATCACAAGCTTGTGCGAACGAGACAGGAAATCGGCAAAGTACGGTCCGATGGGCATCTGCCGGGAAAACTTTGCGCCTGCCTGCCTCCGCGAAAGGTATTTCCACAAATGGCGTTCAGCCGGTGTAGCCTGACGGCGCAGTTCGCGCGCGCGATCCGTATCCCTGTGCCTGAAACGCTGGCTTCCCCCACCCCCGGA
>DDNW01000132.1:0-2809 GCA_002341345.1 Erythrobacter sp. UBA2510 | reverse complement strand
CCTCCCGCCAGCGGGAGGGGGGATAAGGGATCGCCCTTCCTCACCCAAAAAAATTCCGCAAGCCGTCGAGCACATATTGCGCAGCCAGCGCGGCAAGCAGCACGCCGAGCAGACGAGTGATCACCGCCTCCACCTGCGCGCCGAACAGCCGCATCAGCGGGCTCGCCGCAAGCAGCGCCAGCAAGGTGAGGAACAGCACCGCAGCCAGCGCGCCCAGCACCACCAGCGTTCCCATCAACCCGTCAGCGCTACCTTCGAGCAGCATGATCGAGGCGATCGCGCCCGGCCCCGCCAGCATCGGCATGGCCATGGGAAAAACCGACACGTCCTCGTGGGCGGGGTCGGCCTTGATCTTGTCGGCCCTGCCCTCGCGCCGCTCGGTCCGCTTCTCGAACACCATTTCCAGCGCGATCAGGAACAGCATGATGCCACCCGCGATCCGGAAGGCGTCGAGCTCGATATGCATCGCCTGGAGCAAGTCCGCACCGAACAGGGCAAAGCCGAACAGGATCGCCGCCGCGATCAGGCACGCCTTGATCGCCATCGTCCGGCGGGCCTGGGGCGTCGCATTGACGGTCAGCCCGGCATAGATCGGCGCGCAGCCCGGCGGGTCGATCACGACGAACAAGGTCACGAAGGCAGAGAGGAAAAGTTCGACCATTTCAGCCGCCCCTCGGCGTCGCCTCAAAATCGACGGGAACCTGCCATGCGCCGTCACGCAGATAGCGGACGATGACGCGGCGCGAGCCATCGGCGCGCTGCTCCCACGACCAGCGCATCGTGCCGTCGCGCGAGGTTCCGCCATTGTCGCCGGGGACCATGGCTTGCGGCGGTGCGGGTGGTCGCTCGCCGCCTTCCTCCCCGTTACGCCGGGTACAATCGGCGACCTTGCCCTCGATCGCATCGAGCGCCTCGACGAGGATCACATCCTCGCCCTGCGGTATATCGTCGGCGGGCGGCGGGGCGGGCTGCGGATCGTCAGGCGCGCCCATATCGTAAATCCATTTATACTCGCCGCTACGCTCTGGTGCCCAGACCGTGACATAGGTGCCGACCAGCCCACCCGGCTCGGCAAAGCGGCCCGTGCTGACCGCCAGCGTCCCGTCGCAACTGGCGAAGACCGCGCGCGGCGCCCACTGCACCGCCTGTGCCGGATCGCTGCGCCCGCTGAGCCATGAACCGGCCTCGATCGCGCCGGCATCGCCGTGGATCAGCGCATTGGCGGCGGCAAATTCGCGGAAAGCCGTCCACTGGCCTTCGGTGCGGGCGGCGCGGGCGAAGGCGATGTCGGCTGCGGCAACCTTGCCCGGATCGCCAATCGTCCCGGCCGAGCGCAGTGCGGCCTCGTTGGCGGTGAGGGTCGCCTTGCTTGGCCGACTGCTGCCAGAGGCGCAAGCGGCCAGCCCGACCAACGCCAGCGAGGCGATGATATTACGCGTGAAGCTCATGACCTGCCCCTGCGCCTGAAGCCTGCCTTGGGCAAGGCCGGATCGTATCGGGCGTAACCTTTTCGCCTTAGCCGTAGCCCATCTGGGACATGGCCAGATTGCGGACAATGATGTCGAGGATATTGAGGCCCACAATCAACACCAGCGGCGAGAAATCGATCGAGCCGGTGTTGGGCATGATCTTGCGGATTGGATTCAGGATCGGGTCGAGCAGCGCATTGACCGCGCGCCAGATGGCGGCGACGAAATCATTGCTCATGTTGACGACATTGAAGCTGATCAGCAGGCTCAGCACGAATTGCACGATCACCAGCACGATGACGATCGAGATCACGTAACCGATAATCTGCGAGAGAGTGAGAAGCAGCACGTTCAGGCCTTCTTTCTTGCGTTACGTCCCGTGAGCCGTGGCTCTACCCTATGACCCGCGAGTGTATCAACCGCCTAATACGCGGATGCCGTATCGATCTGCTTAGGGCCGCCCGACATTCAGATGATGACGAGGCCAATATGGTGAGGTCTCGTGACCCGGAGCACACCCTTCGGCAAGCTCAGGGTGATCGGCTTTTGCAGTCGTAAGCACCGGAAGCACGGAAACCCGCCATTTGCAGGCCGTCAGGACTGGAGCCGCAGGCGTCCAAGGGACAATGTCGAAGGCCCTATGCGCTGACGAGGGTACCTGCCCCCTTACTGGTAAAGAATTCGAGCAGCATTGCATGCGGCACCCGCCCGTCAAGCACCACCGCCGCTTCGCAGCCCGCCTCGACCGCCTGCACACAGGTCTGCAGCTTGGGGATCATGCCGCCGCTGATCGTGCCGTCCTGTTCCAGCCGCGCGATATCGGCGGGCCGCAAATCGGTGAGCAGAATGCCCTCCTTATCGAGCACGCCGGGAACGTCGGTCAGCAGGAACAGCCGTGCTGCGCCCAGCGCCGCCGCGATCGCGCCCGCCATCGTGTCGGCGTTTATGTTATAGGTCTGCCCGTCTTCGCCCGCGCCGATCGGGGCAACCACCGGGATCATTCCGGCGGCGGTAATGGTCTCGAGCACGCTGGTGTCGATCTTCGACGGCTCGCCGACATAACCAAGGTCGATCGCCTGTTCGATCTGGCTGTCCGGATCCTTGCGTGTGCGGCTGACCTTGGTCGCGGTGACCATACCGCCATCCTTGCCCGAAATGCCGATCGCCTTGCCGCCCGCCTGTGATAGCCAGCCGACCAGTTCCTTGTTGATCGCACCCGACAGCACCATCTCGGCCACCTCGGCGGTCGCCTTGTCGGTGACGCGCAGGCCATCTACGAAGGTGCTCTCGACCCCCAGCTTCTTCAGCATGGCACCAATCTGCGGGCCGCCGCCATGCAC
>DDNW01000178.1:3799-3972 GCA_002341345.1 Erythrobacter sp. UBA2510 | reverse complement strand
TCCGGCTCGAACAGGCCGCACGTGTTGGGGTTGGTAATCATCACCGCTGCAACGTCGGGGCCCAACCGCGCCTTCAGCGCTTCCAGATCGACCCGTCCCGCTGACGTCGCGGGGATGTTCTCAACCGCATAGCCGGCAAAGGCCGCCGTTGCCGGATTGGTGCCATGCGCGCT
>DDNW01000178.1:749-3663 GCA_002341345.1 Erythrobacter sp. UBA2510 | reverse complement strand
GTGCCATGCGCGCTTTCGGGCACGAGGATGACCGAACGCGCGTCACCACGCGCCTCCAGCGCGGCGCGGATGCACAGGATGCCGCACAATTCACCATGCGCGCCTGCCTTGGGGCTCATCGCAACGCCGTCCATGCCGGTCAGCGTCACCAGCCAATGTGCGAGTTCGTCGATCACGCCGAGCGCACCCTGGATCGTGGCCACCGGCTGCAGGGGATGCAGGTCGGCAAAGCCGGGCATGCGCGCGACCTTCTCGTTCAGGCGCGGATTGTGCTTCATCGTGCACGAGCCGAGCGGGAAGATGCCGCAGTCGATCGCGTAGTTCTGGCGCGAAAGGCGCGTGTAGTGTCGGACCGTCTCCGGCTCGGACAGGCCGGCCAGGCCCAGGTCGGTGGTACGGGCCTGCGGTCCGAGCCGCGTTGCTGCATCCGGATCGCGGGCGGGAAGGTCGACGCCGCAAGTGTGCTTGTCGCCAAGTTCGAAGAGCAGTTTCTCTTCGAGCATGAGCGCCCGGTTGCCGGTGACGGTCGTCAGCTCGCCCAGCTCGGTGGACTCGTCGATCTCGACCAGTTCGGGTGTCGTCGGACGCCAGCCTGACGGGTTAGTGCTCATGACAGCGCCTCCTCGAGCGCGAGGGCCAGCGCCTCGATATCCGTTTCGTCGGCGGTTTCGGTGACGGTGACCAGCAGGCCGCCCGATAGCGCGTCCACATCGGGGTAGAGGCGGCCGAGCGAGACGCCCGCCAGAATGCCATTATCGGCCAGTTCACGCACCAGCGGGCGCGATTCCTGCTCCAGCATGATCGTGAATTCGTTGAAGAAGTTCTCGTTCAGCACGGTCACGCCGGGAATCTGCGCCAGCCGGTCCGCCGCCTTGCAGGCGAGCTGGTGGTTGAGCGCGGCGAGGTCGCACAGGCCCTTCTCGCCCAGCAGCGTCATATGGATCGAGAAGGCCAGTGCACACAGCCCGCTATTGGTGCAGATGTTGCTGGTCGCCTTTTCGCGGCGGATATGCTGCTCGCGCGTGGAGAGCGTCAGGACGAAGCCACGCTTGCCCGAGGCGTCCACCGTCTCGCCGCACAGCCGGCCCGGCATCTGCCGAACATGCTTGGGATCGCGAATGGCGAACAAGCCGAGATAGGGTCCGCCGAACTGCAGCCCGACTCCGATCGACTGGCCCTCGCCCACGACGATATCAGCACCCAGCGCGCCCGGCGATTCGAGCGCACCGAGCGCCACCGGTTCGGTGTTGACGACGATCAGCAGCGCACCCTTGGCATGGGCGGCTTCGGCCACTTCGGCCACGTCGGGAATGCGTCCGAGCACATCGGGGTACTGGATGATGACGCAGGAAGTCTCCTCGTCGATGCGCGCAATCAGCCCGGCATTGTCGGGCAACGACTGGACCGCCGGATTGGCATAGGCGATCTGGTCGCTGGTGAACTTGGCCATCGTCTTGATGGTCTGCGCGTAATGCGGGTGGAGCGCGCCCGACAGCACCGCACGGCGGCGCTTGGTAACACGGGCGGCCATGGCAACAGCTTCCCAGCAGGCGGTCGCCCCGTCATACATCGAAGCATTGGCAACCGCACAGCCATAGAGACGCGCGACCTGCGTCTGGAACTCGAACAGCATTTGCAGCGTGCCTTGCGCGATTTCCGGCTGATACGGCGTATAGGCGGTCAGGAACTCGCCGCGCTGGATCAGGTGATCGACAGTGGCCGGAATGTGGTGGCGATAGGCCCCGGCACCGAGGAAGAACGGCGCCTCGCCAGCCGACAGGTTCTGCGCGGCAAGGCGGCGCATATGCCGCTCCACCGCCATTTCGCTGGCATGGGACGGCAGGCTGTCGAGCGGTTCGTCGAGCAGCGCGGCAGCGGGCACGTCCGAAAAGAGCGCCGCTACGCTTGGCGCGCCGATCTTTTCGAGCATCGCGCTCCGGTCACTTTCGCCGAGCGGAAGGTAACGCATGGAAACTCCTTAATTCCGCCGGTCAATCGGCTTGGGCGGCAAAGTCGGTGTAAGCAGACTCGTCCATGAGGCCTTCCAGCTCGGCCGGATCGCTCAGTTCGATCTTGAAGAACCAGCCGTCGCTTTCAGCAGCCGAGTTGGCGAGCGCGGGATCTTCCTCAAGGCTGGCATTGCCTTCCTTGACCGTGCCCGAGACGGGGCTGAAAACATCCGAGGCCGCCTTGACGCTCTCGACCACGGCGGCGGTTGCGCCCTTTTCGAAAGCGGTACCCGCGGCAGGCAGTTCGACGAAGACGATATCGCCGAGAAGTTCCTGAGCATGGTCGGTAATCCCAACCGTTGCCATGCTTCCCTCGACCTCGATCCATTCGTGGTCTTCGGTGAAATAACGCGTCATCAAGCTGCTCCTCAGCGGTGGTAACGGTGGGGGACGAAAGGCATGGGCACGACCTGTGCGGCAAGACGCTTGCCGCGTACTTCTATGTCGAGCGCAGTGCCCTCTTCGGAAAGGCTGGAATCTACATAGGCCATGGCGATGGGATAGCCGAGTGTGGGCGAGAAACCACCCGAAGTGACGCGCCCGACCTCCTGGTCGCCGGAGAAAACCACGGCACCTTCGCGGGCGGGCAGACGACCGTCGATCATCAGGCCAACACGCTTTTGCGCCGGGCCCTGCTCGATCACCTGCATCACAGCCGCATGGCCCATCCAGCCACCGGCTTCGCGGCGTTTCTTGGTCAGCGCGAAACCAAGGTCGGCAGTGACCGGATCGATGGTTTCGTCGAGGTCATGGCCATAGAGCGGCAGGCCCGCCTCAAGCCGAAGCGAGTCGCGCGCGCCGAGACCGGCGGGCTTGACCCGCGCATCGGCGATCAGCGCATCGGCCAGCTCGGCAGCCTTGCCGGCGGGTACCGAAATCTCGAACCCGTCCTCGCCGGTATAGCC
>DDNW01000178.1:237-672 GCA_002341345.1 Erythrobacter sp. UBA2510 | reverse complement strand
CCCGTCCTCGCCGGTATAGCCCGCACGGCTGATCCACAGCGGCGTGCCGTTCCAGTCGAACAGCCCGGCACGCATGAAGGTCAGTTCCTCCACACCCGGCACGAGCGCCGACAGCGCATTGGCAGCCTGTGGCCCTTGCAGCGCAAGCAGCGCCTGCTGGTCATGCAGGGTCAGCGTCACGCTGTCGGGCAGGTGCGCGCGCATGTGAGCGATATCTCCATGCTTGGTCGCGCCATTCACGACGATGGCGGTGTGCAGCCCGGTGTTGGTCACGATCAGATCGTCGATCACGCCGCCCTTCTCGTTGAGCAGCAGCGAATAGCGCATGCCGCCCGACTTGAGCGAGGTGATCGCGCCAGGCAACAAAGCCTCCAATGCCTCGGCCGCACCTTCACCGGTCAGCGACAACTGGCCCATATGCGAGACATCGAACAG
>DDNW01000178.1:0-161 GCA_002341345.1 Erythrobacter sp. UBA2510 | reverse complement strand
TAGCCCGCGAAGGGCACCATGCGACCGCCCTGAGCCCGATGCCAGTCATTGAGGGGCAGCGTATCAATCTTTTCGTCAAGTTCGCTCATCACGACACTCCCGACCTAAACAGCACCCGGGTGGTGCCGCATCCGCCCCCTCTGTCGGGAAACCTGAGAGCT
>DDNW01000182.1:22164-23791 GCA_002341345.1 Erythrobacter sp. UBA2510 | reverse complement strand
ATTCGAAATAGGCCATTTCGGGCGCGTAGCCGGCTTCCACCAGCGTTTCGAAACCCGCCTGGACGAGCGCGGTGGCGCCGCCGCACAGCACGGCCTGCTCGCCGAACAGGTCGGTTTCGCATTCCTCGCGGAAATTGGTCTCGATGATGCCCGAGCGACCGCCGCCGACGCCCGAGGCATAGGCCAGCGCGATGTCATGCGCATTGCCGGTCGTGTCCTGCGCGATCGCCATCAGGCAGGGCACGCCGCCGCCACGCTGATATTCGCTGCGCACGGTATGGCCGGGCCCCTTGGGGGCGACCATGATGACGTCGATATCGGTGCGCGGCTCGATCAGTCCGAAGTGGATATTGAGGCCATGGGCGAAGGCGAGGGCTGCACCCGGCTTCATATTGGCGTGGAGGTCGTCGGCGTAGATTGCGGCCTGATGCTCGTCAGGAGCGAGGATCATGAGGATATCGGCCCACCTGGCCGCCTCGGCATTCGACATGACCGTGAACCCGGCGGCCTCGGCCTTCTTCGCGGTGGCCGAGCCTTCGCGCAGCGCAATGGCGACGTCCTTTACGCCGCTGTCGCGCAGGTTCTGGGCATGGGCATGACCCTGGCTGCCATAGCCGAGCACCGCGATCTTCTTGTCGGTGATCAGGTTCAGGTCCGCATCTGCGTCGTAATAGACTTTCACGTTTCTCGTTCCTTCAGTTCTGTGTGCCATGCCGGAAGCGGTCCGGCATCGAATTGATCTCGCGCCGGGGCGCTAGAGGAAAAATGCTCCCTGAAAAAGCCCGAGCTGCACCGGGCACGGTTCAGGGCAGGATAGGTGGTCTGATGGTGGCTCAGGCGGCTTCGGCCCCGCGCATCATCCCCACGATGCCGGTGCGCCCGACCTCGACCAGGCCCAGTTCGCGCATCAGGCTGACGAAGCTGTCGATCTTTTCCGGTTGTCCGGTCAGTTCGAATATGAAGCTGGAGGTCGTGGTATCGACCACGCTGGCGCGGAACACATCGGCCAGCCGCAGCGCCTCGACCCGGTCCTCGCCCTTGCCGGAAACCTTGATCAGCGCCAGCTCGCGCTCGACATGCGGGCCTTCCTCGGTGAGATCGGTGACCTTGTGCACCGGGACCAGCCGTTCGAGTTGTGCCATGATCTGGTCAATCACCGGGGGCGGGCCCTTGGTGACGATGGTGATGCGGCTGGTGTGGTGGTCTTCCGAGATGTCGGCCACGGTCAGGCTGTCGATATTATAGCCGCGTGCGGTGAACAGTCCGGCGATCTTCGCCAGTATGCCGGCCTCGTTATCGACGGTGATCGTGAGCACATGACGCTCGGATTCGCGGTGTTGGATCTTCATCATACCAGCGCCTTGGCTTCGTCTTCCATCGTACCGGCGACCTGATCGCCATAAAGCAACATGTCGGTATGCGCCGCGCCCGACGGGATCATCGGGAAGCAGTTGGCTTCCTTCGACACCTGGCAATCGACGATCACCGGGCCGTCGTGGGCGAGCATTTCCTCGATCCCGGCATCGAGACCGGCCTCGTCGGTGATGCGGATACCCTTCCAGCCATAGGCCTCGGCCAGCGCGACGAAATCGGGCAGGCTGTCGGAATAGCTGTTCGAATAGCGGCT
>DDNW01000182.1:21787-22017 GCA_002341345.1 Erythrobacter sp. UBA2510 | reverse complement strand
TAGCTGTTCGAATAGCGGCTTTCGTAGGTCAGTTCCTGCCACTGGCGGACCATCCCCATATACTCGTTGTTGAGGATAAAGACCTTGACCGGCAGGCGGAACTGGCTGGCGGTGCCGAGTTCCTGGATGTTCATCTGGATCGAGGCTTCGCCCGCGATGTCGATCACGAGGCTGTCCGGATTACCGAGCTGCGCGCCGATAGCCGCAGGCAGGCCATAGCCCATCGTGCC
>DDNW01000182.1:16926-21630 GCA_002341345.1 Erythrobacter sp. UBA2510 | reverse complement strand
GGCAGGCCATAGCCCATCGTGCCGAGGCCGCCGCTGGTCAGCCACTTATTTGGGCCGAAGAAGCCGAAATATTGCGCGGCCCACATCTGGTGCTGGCCGACTTCGGTGGTGATGATCGGATCCTTGTCCTTCGTCAGCGCGAACAGACGCTCTACTGCCAGCTGGGGCATGATCTCGTCCTTGCCCTCGGGGTAGGCAAGGCTGTCACGCGCCTTCCAGCCCGCAATCCGCGCCTTCCATTCGCCAAGGTCGCGCGCCTTGCGGGTACCCCATGCCTCGACCAGCTGATCGAGCACGGTCGCACAGTCGCCGATGATACCGATATCGACGGGCACCACCTTGTTGATGCTGGCGCGGTCGATATCGATGTGAATCTTCTTCGATCCGGGCGAGAACGCGTCGAGCCGTCCGGTCACGCGGTCGTCGAACCGCGCACCGATGTTCACCATCACGTCGCACTGGTTCATCGCCATGTTCGATTCGAGCGTGCCGTGCATGCCCAGCATACCCAGCCAGTCCGGATGGTCGGAGGGGAAAGCGCCCAGGCCCATCAGCGTCGAAGTGGTCGGCGCGCCGGTCAGCTGCTGAAACTGGCGCAGCAATTGGCTCGCGCGCGGACCCGAATTGATGATCCCGCCGCCGGTGTAGAGAATCGGGCGTTCGGCATTGGCGATCAGCTCGATCGCCTCGGCGATTTCGTCGGCGGCAGCAACCATGCGCGGCTGATAGCGCCTCGGGCGCTGCGCCGGACCGTACGAGAGGGCCGCGGTGGCCACCTGCACGTTCTTGGGAATGTCGATCACGACCGGGCCGGGGCGACCGGTGGTGGCAATCTCGAACGCTTCCTCAACCGTGGCGGCGAGTTCCGAGGGGTCCTTCACGAGATAATTGTGCTTGGTGCAGTGGCGCGTCAGGCCAACCGTATCCGCCTCCTGAAAGGCATCGGTGCCGATCAGGTTCGTGGGAACCTGTCCGGTGATGACCACCAGCGGGATCGAATCCATGAAGGCATCGGCAATGCCGGTGATGGCATTGGTCGCGCCCGGGCCCGAGGTGACGAGGACGACGCCCGGCTTGCCGGTCGAGCGGGCGTAGCCTTCGGCGGCATGCGCCGCGCCAGCCTCGTGCCGGACGAGGATATGGCGGATGCGATCGTCCGAAAACAGCTCGTCATAGATGGGCAGCACTGCGCCGCCCGGATAGCCGAACACGAATTCGACGCCCTGGCGGACCAGCACTTCGCACAATATCGCAGCGCCGCTGCGTTCTTCGGTCACGATACTTCTCCAACGAATTGTCCGGTCGAGAAAAGATTGACCCGGCACGATCGCTCGTACCGGGCCATCCTCTCCCAAATCTTGGAGGGGCTAATAGGTAACAGAAAATATCGTGTCAACAGACAATCTCAGAATAATATTTCAAAATGAGTTTCAAAATCGACATATTCGGGCGAGACGCGTGGCCAATCTTGCGGAGGCTGGTGCCTTAGCCAGGTAAACTGGCGCTTGGCGTAATTTCGTGTCGCCTGTTGTCCACCGTTGAGGGCCTCTTTGCGGGACATTTCACCACGCAGCATTGCGGCAATCTCGGGAACGCCGATAGCGCGCATGACCGGCAGTTCGGGCGAGAGGTCGCGGGCTAGCAGGGCCTCGACCTCTTCGACCGCACCGCAATCGAGCATTTGCACAAAGCGGCGGTCGCAGCGTTCATAGAGCCAGTCACGCTCAGGCAACAGCACCAGAGGAGCGAGGGCGATCCGCTGCCCGATCCCGCCTTCTCTCTGTTCCTGCCACTGCGTCAGGGTCCGTCCGGTAGAGCGCACCACCTCCAGTGCGCGGGCAATGCGCTGGCTGTCGGTCGGGGCGAGTTTGGTCGCGCGTTCGGGATCCTCTGACTGCAGGGCAGCGTAGGCAGCGGCTGTGTCCATAGTGCGTACGTTCGCGCGCACTGCCGAATCGATCTCGGGGATCGGCGCAATACCGTCGAGCAGGGTGCGCAGGTAGAGCCCTGTCCCGCCGACGAGAATCGGCAACTTCCCAGCGTCATGCGCCGCGTCGATTTCGCGCGTGGCCGCTGCGGCCCAGTCCGCTGCCGAGCAGGCCTCAGCCCCGTCCCATGCGCCGAACAGCACATGCTCTACGCCGCGCATTTCTTCCGCCGTGGGTCGCGCGCTCAATATTGCAAGGTCGGCATAGACCTGCGCGCTATCGGCATTGATTACGATCGCATTGCGTCCGAGCTCTTCCACAGCCAGCGCGAGCCTCACGACCAGATCGCTCTTGCCGCTAGCGGTCGGCCCTGCAATGAGCGCGACCTCTTTGCCCCGGAGACTCTTACTCGTGCTCATCGCCCGGTTGATAGCAGACCCTGCCACTCTGGAAACACGCCTCGACACGGCTTCGAAGGCGCTCGCGGAATCTGGTCTGACGCTCGCCCATGCGCAGATGCTCGATTTTTGCGGTGATGTCCTGCAACTGGAACTGATTTCGGACGACGCCGATGCCCTGCGCAGCATTCTGATCGAGCACTTCGGACCTTGCGATGCGCTGATCGCGCGAGACGAGATTCGGGTACCCAACGTCTTCGTTTCGGACATGGATTCGACCATGATCGGGCAGGAATGCATCGACGAGCTGGCTGACTATGCCAATATCAAGCCGCAGATTGCCGCGATCACCGAGCGCGCGATGCAGGGCGAGCTCGACTTCGAAAGTGCGCTGCGCGAGCGGGTCGGCCTGCTGGCGGGGCTGGACGAGGGTGCCATCGACCAATGTCTGTCAGAGCGAATCCGCCCCAATACCGGCGCGCGTGTGCTGGTCGAGACGCTGAAAAGCCACGGCTGCCGCACCGTGCTGGTGACGGGTGGCTTCCACCATTTCGCAGACCCGGTGGCCGAGGCGATCGGGTTCGAGCGCGTCGTGGGCAACCGGCTTGAAGTCGCAGGCGGCAAGCTGACCGGCGGACTGGTGGGCGAGATTACCGACAGCTCGGTCAAGCGGCGCGTGCTCGAGGAGGAGGCGGCGAAGCTGGGCGAGGGTGCGGTGACCATGGCGGCCGGCGACGGGGCTAACGACATCCCGATGCTGGCGGCCTCGACCTATGGCGTCGCCTATTACGCCAAGCCCAGGGCGCGCGATGCAGCCAATGGCTGGATCGACCGCGGCGATCTGACGGCGCTGCTGAAACTGCTCGAAATCCGTGAGGAAGAGTGGGTAGCAGTGTAGATCGTCAGGCGGCTGGGCTGCACACAAGATACGCAAATCCTGTTGCCTGTAATGAGAATTAGGGAATTGGGGCGCACCGTGCTATAAAGCTTTTGCTGACGTCGAAATTTGCGACGGACTTCGGGTTATGACGACCGCCGCTTGCCTTTGGGCCCCGGCGCAAACCAGACGACGACTTCCTTTCATCGGACGATATGACGCACAACCGTACCGCACATCGCGGCACGGCAACTTCTCGCGTTCTCGAAAGGAACCATCATGAGCAAGACCGGTACCGTAAAATTCTTCAACTCCGACAAAGGTTATGGCTTCATCGAGCCCGATGACGGGTCGGGTGACAGCTTCGTCCACATCAGCGCAGTGCAGGCCGCCGGCATGCAGACGCTCGATAAGGATCAGCGTCTTAATTACGAAGTCGAGCAGGGCCGCAATGGCAAGGCCAGTGCGGTGAATCTGACGACTGTCGACTAACCCTGACCGCTCCGACCCTCCCGTGCCGCCAGACGGCGGTGCGGGAGGCCGGGACGCACCCAAAGCACGGAGCAGCCTATGAGCCAGACTTTCGATTTCTACGATGCGCGCGCGCGCGAGGCCGCTGCCGAAGCGAAGGAAGCCACGCTCGAAAACGTGCGAGCCCGTAACCTGCGGGCTGAAAAGACATGGCGGGCTTTAGCCGATCAGGCGCAGCGCGTGATGATGGACCGGGCCAAGGCTGAACACGATCGCGCAGTGCGGCGACAGGCCGAAGAGGCGAACAAAGCCAATCCTGTCACGTAAACCCCGGCCTGTAATCCAGCCAGGGCGAATCAGCTCTCCATCCACTCCTTGAAGAAACTCTGGTGCGCCGCGCGCAGGTCTGCGACCGGAACGCCGAGCAGGCTGTCGCCGCCCACGGTACCGATGCGGCGGAAGCCAACGCGGGCCATGTCCTCGTCGCGCGTGCCCTTGGCCATCTGCGCGTTGAATGCCTCCGGATCGGGCACGGTAATGACGTAGCGACCCTGATCCTCGCCGAACCACCACTGGGCTGCGGTATAGTCGGGATTGGCAGCAACGTCGGCCCCAAATCCGCCCGCCATCGCCATTTCGGCCAGCGCCACGGCAAGGCCACCGTCCGACAGGTCGTGCACGGCGTTCACCAAGCCGGCCTCGATCAGCTCGCGGATCGTCTCGCCCGCATTCTTTTCGAGCGTCAGATCGACTGGCGGCGCGCGGCCCTCGTCGCGTCCGTGAATTTCCGCGAGCCACAACGATTTGCCGATATGCGAGCGATGCGGATCGGGCGTGGCCCATTCCTCCGCCGCGACCAGATAGATCGTGTCGCCCTCTGCCTTGAACGGCATGGTCATCATTTTCGCGTAATCGTCGATCAGGCCGACGCCGCCGATCGCAGGCGTGGGCAGGATGGCCGAACCGCCACCCGTTGCCTTGCTCTCGTTATAGAGGCTGACATTGCCCGACACGATCGGGAAGTCGAGCA
>DDNW01000182.1:16270-16707 GCA_002341345.1 Erythrobacter sp. UBA2510 | reverse complement strand
GGCCGTGCACCTACTGCACACAGGTTCCGATAAGCCTCGGCAATGGCCTGCTTCCCGCCCTCATAGGGATTGGCGAAGACATACCGAGGGGTGCAATCGGTGCTGATCGCCAGCGCCTTTGTGGTGCCGTGGACCCTGACCACGCCCGCATCGCCGCCGGTCTGGAGCGTGTCCGCGCCCACCTGGCTATCGTATTGCTCGGCAATCCACCGGCGCGAGGAGAGGTTGGGAGAGGCGAGCAGCTTGAGCAGGTCTGCCCCCGGATCGGCGCTGTCGGGCCGGTTTTCCATAGGCTTGATGCCTGCCCAGGCGCGATAATCCTCTTTCGACAGATACGGTCGATCATATTCGGGCGCATCGGCGGCCAGCGGCCCGAGCGGAATGTCGCACACTACCTCGCCATTGAATTCCAGCACCATGTGCTGCGTATCGGTGAC
>DDNW01000182.1:7428-16060 GCA_002341345.1 Erythrobacter sp. UBA2510 | reverse complement strand
ACCATGAGCATCCGCTCCTGGCTCTCGCTCAGCATCATCTCGTAAGGCGTCATGCCCGTTTCGCGGCACGGCACCTTGTTCATGTCGAGCCGGATGCCCGCCTTGCCATTGGTCGCCATCTCGACGCTGGAGGAGGTCAGCCCCGCCGCGCCCATGTCCTGAATGGCGACGATCGCGTCGGTCGCCATCAATTCGAGGCACGCTTCGATAAGCAGCTTTTCGGTGAACGGGTCGCCGACCTGCACGGTGGGGCGCTTGGCCTCGGCATCCTCGCCGAAATCGGCGCTGGCCATGGTCGCGCCATGAATGCCGTCGCGCCCGGTCTTGGAACCGACATAGACGATCGGATTGCCCACGCCCGTCGCCGCCGAGTAGAAGATCTTGTCCGCATCGGCGACACCCACCGTCATCGCATTGACGAGGATATTGCCGTCATATGCCGGATTGAAATTGGTCTCGCCGCACACGGTCGGCACGCCGACGCAATTGCCATAACCGCCGATCCCCGCGACCACACCCTGCACCAGATGCTTCATCTTCGGATGGTCGGGTCGTCCGAAGCGCAGCGCATTGGCATTGGCCACCGGCCGCGCGCCCATGGTGAAGACATCGCGCAAAATGCCGCCGACGCCTGTCGCAGCACCCTGATAGGGCTCGATGTAGCTCGGGTGGTTGTGACTCTCCATCTTGAAGATTGCCGCCTGACCATCACCGATATCGATCACGCCCGCATTCTCGCCCGGACCGCAGATCACCCACGGCGCTTCGGTCGGCAGCTTCTTCAGATGCAGGCGCGAGCTCTTGTAGCTGCAATGCTCTGACCACATGACCGAGAATATCCCCAGCTCGACCAGATTGGGCTCGCGGCCAAGCGCGTGCAGGACGCGCTCATATTCCTCGGGATTGAGGCCGTGGGCCTCGACGACATCAGGCGTGATTTCGGACATGGAGGTCGCCTCTAACCAGCCCCGAAGAGTCGCGCCAGTCCCGCAATGCTTGACCAGCGCGGCTGTCCCCGCCAAACCTTCGCAGATGGAGGGATCAGACCAAGATATCGGGGCGATGAGCTTCGAACAGGCACTTGCGGCGCTCGAACAGGTGGTGAATCGGCTCGAAAGCGGCGACGTGCCGCTCGACGAATCGATCAACCTTTACGAACGCGGCGAGAAGCTGCGCGGCCATTGCCAGGCGCGACTCGATGCAGCGCAGGCGCGGATCGACAAGATCGTCGCGGGTGCAGACGGAGCCGCCACTGGCACCGTCCCCTTCGATGCGCAGTAGGACCGGGGGCTAAGGCTAGATGGGACTTGTCCTTGCCGATGACCTGCTGGGCCGGGGCTTGCAGCGCATCCAGCGCGAAATTGACGCGGCGTTCGATTTCTTCCTGCCGGTTCCCGAAGATTCGCGCGCGCCGCTGATCGAGGCGATGCGTCATGCGGCCATTGGCGGCGGCAAGCGGGTGCGCCCGCTGATGCTGGTGACGGTTGCCGAGATGTACGGCGCATCGCGCCAGAGCGCCCTGCGCGCCGGCTGCGCCATCGAGGCAATCCATTGCTATTCGCTGATCCATGATGATCTGCCGTGCATGGACGATGACGAGCTGCGCCATGGCAAGCCGACCGTTCACCTCGCCTTTGACGAAGCGACGGCGGTTCTGGCGGGAGATTCGCTTCATGCACTGGCGTTCGAATTGCTCGCCTCGCACGAGACCAGCACCGATCCTTTCATCCGTTCCGAGATGATTGGCGCGCTCGCCATTGCCAGCGGCCATAACGGCATGGCAGGCGGGCAGATGATGGACATGGCCGCCGACACCGAGAAATTAGACCTGCGTACGGTCACCAAGCTGCAACAGCTCAAGACCGGTGCGCTGCTTGGCGCGGCGGTTGAACTGGGCGCGATCCTGGGCCGGGTACCGGAAGAGGGGCGCGGACACCTGCGCGCTTACGCCCGCGATGTGGGACTCGCTTTCCAGATCGCCGACGACCTGCTCGACGCCGAGGGGGACGAGGCGCTGGCGGGCAAGGCGCTGAGGAAGGACGAGGCGCAGGGCAAGGCTACTTTCGTCAGCCTGATGGGCGTGGACAAGGCCCGCGAGCAGGCCCACGCGCTGTCCGAACAGGCCATTGGGCACCTTGGCCAGCATGGCAAGGAGGCTGACCTGCTTCGCTCGCTCGCCCGTTTCGTGGTGGAGCGGGATTGTTAAGCGCATCCTTGGGGGAATTTTGATGACCGAACGTATCGGGCTTTATCCGGGCACTTTCGACCCGTTCACGCTGGGCCATGCCGACATCATGCGGCGTGGCGCCAAGCTGGTGGACAAGCTGGTGATCGGGGTCACCACCAATCCGAGCAAGAACCCGATGTTCACCCATGCCGAGCGGATGGAGATGGTCGCGGGCGAGGTTGCGCGGCTGGGGATCGACAATGTCGAGATCAAGGGCTTCGATGCCCTGCTGATGACCTATGCCGAAAAGCAGGGTGCCAACGTGATCGTGCGCGGCCTGCGGGCGGTCGCCGATTTCGAGTACGAATTCCAGATGGCGGGCATGAACCAGCAGCTGAACGACCGCGTGGAAACGGTCTTCCTGATGGCGGACATCTCGCTCCAGCCGATAGCTTCCAAGCTGGTCAAGGAAATCGCCCTGTATGGCGGCGACATTACCCGTTTCGTCAGCCCCGCTATCCGTGAACGCATGGAGGCGCGTGTTGCCGAGATTGGTCGCAAGGGCGAGTACTGAGGCTGCTCACCTCGCAGGGGACATGGACCAACCATTCATTGCACTGACAGCGAGCGCTCTCTAGGGCATCGTCTCTGTTTGCGAACCAACAACGAAGCTATTCGACCATGTTCAAGCCTGTTGCCGCCATTCTCGCCGCCGTTGCCCTGTCGCTCGGCCCCCAGCCCGCTGTTGCTCAGGACAGGGAGGCCGAAGCCTTCACCGCCGAGCAAGCGCAGACGCCGAACAGGCTGCCGTTGCGGGTGGAGATGGACCAGTCGGTCGATCGCGAGAACATCCTGCTGCTCGACCTCTCGAACGGCCGCCGCGTCGCGATCCGCCTGATGCCCGAATGGGCCCCGCATCATGTCGAGCGGATCAAGGAACTGACTCGCCAGGGTTTCTATGACGGGGTGATCTTCCACCGCGTGATCGACGGCTTCATGGCCCAGACGGGCGACCCGACCGGCACCGGGCAGGGCGGCTCGCAGCTGCCCGACCTCGCGGCAGAATTCAACGTGATGCCGCATGTGCGCGGCACTGTGTCGATGGCCCGTGCGCAGTCCGAAGACAGCGCCAACAGCCAGTTCTTCATCGTATTTTATCCCCGGTTCGCGCTCGACAAGAACTACACCAATTTCGGCCGCGTGATCGCCGGGATGGACGCCGTCGATGCGATCCAGCGCGGCGAACCGCCCGCTAATCCCACCCGCATCCTGCAGGCTTCGATCGCCGCCGATAACAAGCCGCAGGCGATGCCCGGCGCAGCTCGCTCGCTTGCCGGGGCGGACATCACGGCGGACATGCTCAGCAACTCCACCAGCGAGTGAGCGCGGGCATTCCTGCCCGCGTGAGGCAGTCGTGCTGGTAGATCTGTTCGATTTCGAGCTTCCGCCCGAGCGGATTGCGCTGCGTCCGGTGCGCCCGCGTGATGCGGCAAAGATGCTGGTGGTCGAAGGCAGCGCAGGGCCGCTCGACAACCGCCATGTCCACGATTTGCCGTCACTGCTGCGCGCAGGCGATGTCCTCGTTTTCAACGATACGCGCGTGATCCCCGCACAACTGGAGGGTCGCAGGGGTGAGGCGAAGATAGGCGCGACGCTGCACAAGCGTATCGACCTCAGGCGCTGGCAGGCTTTTATTCGCAATGCCAAGCGGCTGCGCGAGGGGGAGACGGTAGAATTTGGCGGCGGCGTTTCGGCCATCGCCGAGGCGCGTCATACGGACGGCAGCTTCACGCTGGCCTTTGCCGGGGAGGAGCCGGTCGAGGTCCTGCTCGAACGAGCGGGGACCATGCCTCTGCCTCCCTATATCGCAGGCAAGCGCCCGACTGACGAGCAGGACCGCAGCGATTACCAGACCATGTTCGCGGAGAAGGATGGCGCGGTGGCGGCACCCACGGCGGCACTGCATTTCACTGATGAACTGGTGACCGCACTCGATGCAGCAGGGGTAGGGCGCGAAACGCTGACGCTCCATGTCGGCGCGGGCACTTTCCTGCCGGTCAAGGCCGAAGACACCGCCGAGCACAAGATGCACTCGGAATGGGGCCGCATCGATGCCGACACCGCCGCGCGGCTCAATGCGGCGCGAGCCGCAGGCGGGCGGCTGATCGCGGTCGGCACCACGAGCCTGCGGCTGCTGGAGAGCGCGGCACAGGCAGACGGCACGATCACCGCCTTCTCTGGCGATACCGACATCTTCATCACGCCCGGCTATCGCTTTCGCGCCGTGGATGGCCTGATGACCAATTTCCACCTGCCCAAATCGACCTTGTTCATGCTGGTCAGCGCGCTGATGGGCCGCGAGCGCATGCTGGAAGTCTACGCGCATGCCATTGCGCAGGAGTACCGTTTCTATTCCTACGGCGATTCCTCGCTTCTGTTGCCCTAGGCAGCGTGGACAAATTCCACGCGAACCACGGTTCGTGATCCATTCGGGCATTGGCAAGGCGCGAGGCCGCAGGAAGAGTGGCGTTCTTTCAAGGCCGAGCAACGCAGCCAGCGCCCGAATGGGTCGAACCCCTCGGGGGCCGGACCAAAAAACGCCATTTCAGCGTCCTTCGTCCTTGAATATGCCCGCATATCCTGCGTCCTCACTCCTTGAACTGGCGTTTTTTGCCTCCGGCCGTGGCCGCGCGGAATTTGTCCACGCTGCCTAGGGCGCTTTTATTCCGTCGTCTTGCCGCCAGAATGCTTATGGCTCGCCTGTGCGATGTCGCAGGTGGCATGGACGCCGTTTTTGACGTGCTCGGGCGGGTCCTAGATCGTGTAGAGCCTGAGCGGCGTGCTGGACGAGCAAACACAACAATGCGCCCGGTCAATCAAGGGGTTCAAACAAGGGCCACTTGTAAAAGCCTGCCGGGCGGCCACATGTTGCGCCGATGAACATGCGCCCCGACGAACCGATTCTGAAGATCAGCGGACTTCGGAAAACTTACAAGGGCGGCGTGACCGCGCTGGGCGGGGTCGATCTCGACATCAGACGCGGCGAAATCTTCGCGCTGCTCGGGCCGAACGGCGCGGGCAAGACCACGCTGATTGGTTCGATCTGCGGCCTCGTGCGCCCGACTGGCGGGACGATACTCGCTTTCGGGCAGAACATGGCGAAGGACTGGCGCAGCATCCGGCAGCGGATCGGCCTTGTCCCACAGGAACTGGCTTTCGACATTTTCGACAAGGTTATCAACCAGGTGCGCTATTCGCGCGGCATGTTCGGCTGCGTGCCGGACGAAGCGCGAGTCGAGGAAATCCTTAAAAGCCTGACCCTGTGGGAGAAGCGGGGCGAGCAGATCCGCCACCTGTCGGGCGGGATGAAACGCCGCGTGATGATCGCCAAGGCGCTCGCCCACGATCCCGAAATCCTCTTTCTCGACGAGCCGACGGCGGGGGTCGATGTCGAGCTGCGCCGCGACATGTGGCGCCAGATCGAGGCGCTGCGCGCGCGCGGCACCACCATCATTCTGACGACGCACTATATCGAGGAGGCCGAGGAAATGGCCGACCGGGTCGGGGTCATCGACAAGGGGCGCATCCTGCTGGTCGATGACAAGGACACGATCATGGCCAAGCTGGGCCGGACCGAGGCGATCTTCAGCTTTGACGAGCCCTTGGTCATGGTGCCCGAATGCCTTGGCGAACTGCCCGTCCAGCTGGAAGAGGGCGGTCGCCAGCTCCTCTATCGCGGCGGCGACGGCACCGGCAAGGGCAAACGCGAGGTTGCCGAAATCGCCCGCCTGCTGACCTGCGCCGACATCAGGTTCACCGGGCTCGATACGCGCGAAAGCTCGCTGGAGGACATTTTCGTCGATCTGGTCAGGGAAAGTCAGGGGCAGGAGGCTGTCGCATGAGCCGCCCGATAATCAATCTGCGCGGCGCTTTCGCGATCTACCGCAACGAGCTGATGCGGGCCTTCCGCACCGTGTTCGGATCGATCCTGTCGCCGGTCATCACCACCTCGCTCTATCTGGTCGTGTTCGGTGCCGCGATGCGCGGCAACATGCCCGATCTTGGCGCGGGCAGCTACGGTGCGTTCATCATCCCCGGCCTGCTGATGCTGACGATGCTGTCGGAAAGCACCAGCAACGCCTCCTTCGGGATCTACATGCCGCGCTTTACCGGCGCGATTTACGAGGTGTTGTCCGCCCCCGTGGGCGTGGCCGAGGTGCTGATCGGCTTCATCGGCGCGGCGGTGACGAAATCGCTGATCCTCGCGGCGATCATCCTGCTGACCGCCTCGGTCATTATCGACTACCAGATCGCCCATCCGCTGATGGCGGTGATCTACATCGCGCTGGTCGCGGCGGCCTTTTCGCTGTTCGGCTTCATCCTCGGCGTCTGGGCCGACGGGTTCGAGCGGTTGCAGATGGTGCCGCTGCTGATCCTGACCCCGCTGACCTTCCTTGGCGGCACCTTCTACCCGATCAGCGTCCTGCCAGAGCCGTGGCAGTCGATCGCAATGGTCAATCCGATCGTCTACCTGGTCAGTGGCTTGCGCTGGACCTTTATCGACAATGCCGACTTTCCGATTGCGGTCTCGCTCGGCATGACGCTGGGATTCCTCGCACTATGCGTGCTGGTCATCGCAATCATCTTCAAGACGGGGTGGCGGCTGCGCGAATGAGTCGCTAGCAGACCCGCGCCATGAACTTGCGATATCTCCCAGTAACTGCGCTGCTGCTCGCCAGCGTTCCGGCCCATGCCCAGCTGGCCGACCCGGTCCGCGCGATGATCGAGGCGGCGATTGCCACCGGCGATCCGGCCAAGGTCGAGGCCGTGGTCGAGGTAGCGCGCGCCACCAACCCCGACGATGTGGCAGAAATCGATGCAATGCTTGGCGCTTATCGCACCGCGCAGGCCGAACAGGCCGCCGCCGAAGCCGCCGCCAAGGAAGAGGCGATCCGCACCGCAGGCCTGTTCGACAACTGGTCGGGCAAGGGCCAGATCGGCGCCTTCCAGTCGTCGGGCAATACCGACCGGATCGGCGTGACGCTCGGCATCGACCTGGTACGGACGGGCATCGACTGGACGCACAAGCTGAGCGGCGACGTTGACTACCAGCGCACCGATGGCCTGACCTCGCGCGAGCAGTTCCTCGCAGCCTACGAACCGAATTATCGGATCAACGAGCGCCTGTTCGCCTATGGCCTGGGCCAGTGGGAGCGTGACCGGCTGCAGGGATATGCGGCGCGCTATGCCGTTTCGGCCGGTCTTGGCTACAAGCTGATCGACCGGGACAAGCTGCATCTGGCGGTGAAGGCCGGCCCCGCCTACCGCGTCACCAAGGGTACGGATGGCAGCACCAGCAAGAAGATTGCGGCTCTGGCCGCGCTCGATTTCGACTGGACAATCGCCGAGGGGCTGAAGCTGACGCAAGGCGCCAATGCCACCGCGGAAACGGGCGGTTCTGCGGTGGTGATCGTGGATTCGGCCAATACCAGCCTCAAGGCCGTTACCGGGCTGGAGGCGAAGATCAATTCCTCGCTGACCACGCGGCTCTCCTACACGGTCGAATATGACAGCAACCCACCGGATGGCGCGGTCAGCACCGATACGCTGGGCCGCTTCACGCTGATCTATGGCTTCTGAGCAAACACCGCGTTTCGCCTTCACGATAGCGGCACGCGACGGCAAGGCGCGGACCGGCACGATTGCGATGCGCCGGGGCGAGATCCGCACGCCCGCCTTCATGCCGGTGGGGACCGCCGCGACGGTCAAGGCCATGACGCCCGAGGCCGTGCGCGATACCGGCGCCGATATCATCCTGGGCAATACCTACCACCTGATGCTGCGCCCCGGCGCGGAGCGGGTGGCGAAGCTGGGCGGCCTGCACAAATTCATGAACTGGCCGCGCCCGATCCTGACCGACAGCGGCGGATATCAGGTGATGAGCCTCTCCGACCTCAGGAAACTGACCGAGGAAGGCGTCGAGTTTCGCAGCCATCTCGACGGGTCGAAGCACATGCTCACGCCCGAACGCTCGATGGAGATCCAGCGCCTGCTCGGCTCCGACATCGTCATGGCGTTCGACGAATGCCCGCGCGCCGACCGCCCGCTGGCCGAGATCGAGGCGAGCATGGAACTATCGATGCGCTGGGCGAAGCGTTCTCGTCAGGCGTTCGACGCCGGAGGAGCCCACGCGGAAGGCTCTGCCTTGTTCGGCATCCAGCAGGGCGCACTGGACGAGGGGCTGCGAGCCCGATCGGCGGCGGCGCTGCGCGAGATCGGCTTTGACGGCTATGCCATTGGCGGGCTGGCCGTGGGCGAGGGGCAGGAGGCGATGTTCGCCACGCTGGATTTTGCGCCGGGGCAATTGCCTGACGATGCACCGCGTTACCTGATGGGCGTGGGAAAGCCCGACGATCTGGTCGGCGCGGTCGAGCGCGGGGTCGACATGTTCGACTGCGTGCTGCC
>DDNW01000182.1:7020-7374 GCA_002341345.1 Erythrobacter sp. UBA2510 | reverse complement strand
CATGTTCGACTGCGTGCTGCCCACAAGGTCGGGCCGCAACGGGCAGGCGTTTACCTGGCATGGCCCGCTGAACTTGCGCAATGCGCGCCATGCGGAGGATACCGGCCCGCTGGACGAGAACTGCCCGTGCCCGGCCTGCACCCATTATTCGCGCGCCTATCTGCACCATCTGCAAAAGTCGGGCGAGATATTGGGCGCGATGCTGGTCACGCAGCACAACCTGACATTCTACCAGCAGCTGATGGGGGCTATGCGTGATGCCATTGCGCAAGGGCGCTTCGCCGCTTTTGCGAGCGATTTCCGGCGGGATTATCTGGCGTAGCACCCGGTGTCGCCCCGGCCCCCGAGCCGGGG
>DDNW01000182.1:6373-6884 GCA_002341345.1 Erythrobacter sp. UBA2510 | reverse complement strand
CGGATCAGGTCCGGGGTGACGATGGGCGAATGTGGGCAGGATGCTGCAATCATCCCCCGTCGCGGGATATCCGCAGCTTGCCTTTCGGGGACGAGCGGGCAGTAATGCGCCGCATGACCAACACGCTCCATTACGGCGACAACCTGCACGTGCTGCGTGAGCATATCGCCGACGAGAGCGTGGACCTGATCTATCTCGATCCGCCGTTCAACTCGAACGCCAATTACAACATCCTGTTCAAGTCGCCCGAGGGCCAGCAGTCCGACGCCCAGATCGAGGCGTTCGAGGATACCTGGCACTGGAACGACAAGGCCGAGGATGCCTTTGACGAGGTGATGCGCAGCGGCAATTCGGACGCCTTCACGCTGCTGCGCGCGATGCGCGATTTTCTGGGCGAGAACGACATGATGGCCTATCTGGCCATGATGGCGGTGCGGCTGATCGAATTGCACCGGGTGCTGAAGCCGACGGGTTCGCTCTATCTGCACTGCGACCCGACCGCGAGCCAGGG
>DDNW01000182.1:956-6330 GCA_002341345.1 Erythrobacter sp. UBA2510 | reverse complement strand
GAGCCATTACCTCAAGCTGCTGCTCGACGGGGTGTTTGGGGCGGACAGGTTTCGTAACGAAATTGTCTGGAACCGGACCACGCCAAAGGGGCTAGCGTTCTCGCGTTTTGCGTCGAATCACGACGTTATTCTGGTGTCACAGAGGGGAGAGAGCGCAAAGTGGAATTCAGCATATATGGCTCATTCCGAAGAATATCTGGAACGATACAATCTGATCGACGAGGCGACCGGAAAGCGGTTTCAAGCTACCTCGCTCATAAATCCAAACTCCAATCGACCCAATCTCACCTATGAATTTGGCGGCCATACGCGCGTCTGGCGGTGGACAAGGGAACGAATGAAGGCTGCCGAAGCGGCTGGCGAAATATACTTTCCACCTAGGGGAGGAATCCCGAGGCAGAAGCGATTTTTGGACGAGCAGGAAGGTGTGCCAGTAAGTGATGTTTGGACGGACATCCCGCCACTCAACTCCCAAGCCCAGGAACGCCTCGGCTATCCCACGCAGAAACCGCTCGCACTGCTCGAACGCATCATCGCCGCCTCCTCGAACGAGGGCGATGTCGTGCTTGATCCCTTCTGCGGCTGCGGAACTGCCGTCCACGCCGCCGAAAAGCTGGGGCGGCAATGGATCGGCATCGACGTTACCCACCTCGCCATCGGCCTCATCGAAAAGCGCATGACCGAAGCCTTCCCCGACATCGCCTTCGAGGTGAAGGGCCGCCCGCAGTCGCTCTCCGCCGCGATGGACCTCGCCGCGCGCGACAAGCACCAGTTCGAGCTATGGGCGCTCTCGGTCGTCGATGCCGTGCCGTGGAAGGGCGGGCGCAAGGGCGCCGATGGCGGGATCGACGGCATCATCTGGTTCAAGCCCGACGGCAAGCGCACCGAGAAGGCCATTGTCGAGGTCAAGGGCGGCGGCACCGGGGTCAAGGATATCGGGCGGCTGGCGCAGGTCATGCAGCGCGAGGGCGCGCCGCTCGGCGTGTTCATCACCGCGCAAGCCCCGACCCGCGCGATGGAGCGCGATGCCGCCAGCGTCGGCGTGTGGGAAAACGAACTGACCGGGCGCAAGCACCCGCGCCTGCAAATCCTCACCCTTGCCGAAATCTTCCAGAACAAGCGGCCCGATATTCCGTGGGTCGATGCCAGCGCAGTGAAGAAGGCCAGGCGCGAGGACACGACCAAACAGGGAAAGCTGCTCTGACGCTGTCCTACAGCACCCCCGCAGTGCCAGCGCGGGCGGATGTCTGGCCCGCTCAAATCCCTTGTTGCACAGGTGTCTGGGCCCAGCTCTTGCCAAAAGGAATTTCGCCCTCAGGACCGTGTTCCATGTGTTCCATCCTGTAGGGTTTGGTCGGGCCGCGCAGACCAGCCCACGAATCGAAAAGGGCGGCTCCTTGCGGAACCGCCCTTGCGAATTTCGTCAGTCTGCCCAGACTTAGCGCGAGTAGAACTCGACCACCAGGTTGGGTTCCATCTGCACCGGATAGGGCACCTCGTCCAGCGTCGGTACGCGGGTATAGGTGACCTTGTCGGTGCCGTCGGGCGAGACGTAATCGGGAATGTCGCGCTCGGGCAGGCTCTGCGCCTCGATCACCAGCGCCATTTCCTTGGCCTTGTCGCCCAGGCTGATGACGTCGCCCACGTCGATGCGGCGGCTGGCGATGTTGCACTTCACGCCGTTGACGCGGATGTGGCCGTGCGAAACGATCTGGCGTGCGGCGAAGATCGTCGGCGCGAACTTGGCGCGATAGACGACCATGTCGAGACGACGTTCGAGCAGGCCGATCAGGTTCTGGCCGGTGTCGCCCTTCATCGCGGCCGCTTCCTTGTAGGTGCGGCGGAACTGCTTTTCGGTGACGTCGCCGTAATAGCCCTTCAGCTTCTGCTTGGCACGCAGCTGCAGGCCGAAGTCGGACATCTTGCCCTTGCGGCGCTGACCGTGCTGGCCGGGGCCGTAGGAACGCTTGTTGACCGGGGAATTGGGACGACCCCAGATGTTTTCGCCCATACGGCGGTCAATTTTGTGCTTGGCAGCTGTACGCTTAGTCACGGCTGTTCTCCTTTTTGAGGCCCCCGCAGGATTGCGACGGGCGGTAAAGGGCGTTGTCCTCTGGCCGAAGCCTGACAGGGTTCCCCTTGCGGGGTCCACCAACACCAATCAAGCGGCGCTTATACGGTGCTGCGGGTTGGAGTCAATGCACGAACTTGGCCCAATTAGCCTCAAATCGTAGCTAATTAGGCAGTAGCGGTCGGGAAGTCCGCGAAAATGCGCATTTCGATGAACGCTCCGCCGCCCTACGTCATGTGACCCGCCGAACGTTGCCTTAAAATCGCCAAAATCGTTAACAAAAAGTTAAAGCGGGCACTTTTAAGTTGAAATGTTAACGATTGTCACGCAGCATCAAGGTGTTGAACGGTTTGAGGGGGCTAGTGTGACGCATAACATGGGCTATCGCGGCGGATACTGTTTGCATCCAATGCACTTCATCGGAAATCATAACGCAGTTGTGGTGCATAGCGTCGAAAGACCACGCGCATGAGGATCTTGGCCGTCGAGGACAATCAAGATCTGCGCAATTTGCTAGAAGAATATCTTCGGACGCAAGATCACGAATATGTCCGCACGGCCGCCTCCGGCAAGGAGGCGCTTGAAGTCATCCATAGCGCGCCGGTTATTTTCGACTGCCTACTGCTCGACATCCAGATGCCGGAAATGTCCGGCGTAGAGCTGATCCCCCACATCCGACAAATCGACGGGTACGAATTCGTGCCCATCATCATGCTCACCGGGGTAAAGAACAGCGAAAGCATCGCGAAATCCTTCGTGGCGGGCGCGTGGGACTATATCATCAAACCGTTCGAGTTCTTCGACCTTGAGGCACGTATTCATGGTGCAGAAATGCGCAACGCCGAATTTGTCCGGCACCTGAAACGCCCGCATGAATCCCCCAACCAAGAGAATTTCGACGTTCTGAAAGAGCTCGCGCTCGACCGTCCGATGTCGCCCTCCGAGCTTTCCGAGAGCGGCCTTGTCCCGCAGGACGCCTTTGAAAACTGCATTATGCGCATGCAATCCGAGTTTGGTGGCGGCATGCAGATCGCTGTGATCGTGCTGCAGAACTTTGCGGATGTGCTTGCGCAGGTTCCGCAAGACCAGCGCGTCGAGTTTTCCGTCGGATTGGCACGCAGGTTGACCGATGCGCTCAGCAGCCTGAACCTTATCGTGACATATCGATCAAACGGCACCTTCGCCGCGCTCTCGCCCGCGCTTAAAACGCAATCCACGCTCAACATCGCTGACGTGGTAAAGAACGCGGTCCAGACCTCGCCAGAGGCAGCATGTCATCGCGATATCGTGGTCAACGTCGACTACTGCCGCACCAAGGCATTCTCGACCAGCGGCGACACGATTGTGATGCTTGACCAACTCGCAAAGCGCCTAAGTACCGTTACCGCCTAACACGGTAACAGCGGCCTAGCCGGCGTCCCAGTCGTGTTTGGGCCTTTGCGCCACAGCCTGATGACGGGGACAGCACGTCAAATGGTCATTCACCATGCCCACAGCCTCCATAAACGCATAGACGATTGTCGGGCCGCAGAACTTAAACCCCCGTTTTTTCAAATCAGCCGATATCTGCTTTGAAAGCGGCGTCCATGCGGGAACATCCGACTGACGCTCAAACCGGTTTTGCAGTGGCTCGAACCCCACGTATTTCCATAAGTACCGATCAAATCCCTCCTTCTTTTCAATCTCTTGCCAAACGCGTGCATTTGTAATCGCCGCCTCTATCTTTCCGCGGTGGCGGATAATGCCGGGGTTGGCGAGCAAGCGTTCAACCTCGGCTTCACCCCATGTAGCGATGACATTAGGATCAAAACCGGCAAAAGCCTCGCGGAAATTCTCTCGCTTTTTAAGTATCGTGATCCAACTCAGCCCTGCCTGAAAGCCATCAAGGATCAGTTTTTCCCAAAGCGCGCGGCTGTCATACTCCGGCACACCCCAGTCAGTGTCATGATAATCCAGATAAATTTGCTCTGGCCCAGCCCAGTCACACCGCTGCATCCGCATCCCCTTCTCCGACGGATCTGGCCGGATGGCTAAAATTTGTACTGCATTGCCGCGTTAACCCGGCGTTACAAGTTTCCGCGCCAAGGTGACATGAGTACAGCGATAAATGGAAGCGCCACTTTGGAAGATATATCACCACACCCGCTCGCCGATCTGCCCGAGGGGACGAAAAACCCGCTCGACTACGCGCTGACCCAACGCGACGGCAGCACATTGGCCATGGTCAGGGCTGCTGTCGCGCATAATCAGACATTGATGGCATACCAGCCTGTCATGCGGGACGCGGACGACCCAAAAATCGCCTTTTACGAAGGTTTCATTCGTATTCTGGATCCCACCGGTCGCGTCATCCCCGCCCGCGAATTCATGCCCGTGGTCGAGAAGACCCAGCTTGGCCGCGAGATTGATGTGCTATCGCTCAATGCGGGGCTTGCCGCGCTGAGCGAAAACAAAGGGTTACGCCTTTCGATCAACATGTCCGCGCGCTCTATCGGGTATGCGGGATGGACGACCCTTTTGAACCGGTGGCTGTCGCGCGACGGTACCATTGGCGAACGTCTCATCCTGGAAATTAGCGAAAAATCGGCGATGCAGATGCCAGAACTTGTCGCCAGCTTTATGGACCAGCTCCAGACACGGGGCGTTTGCTTTGCATTGGATAACTTTGGCTCTGACTACATCGCCATCCGCTATTTGAAAGAGATGTTCTTTGACATTCTGAAGATCGACGGGCAGTTCGCCCGCGGCGTAAGCGACCACCCCGACAATCGTGCAATCGTGTCGATCATGGTGTCGATCGCGCGCAACTTCGACATGATAACCGTCGCCGAACAGGTGGAAAATCAAGACGATGCATCCCTGCTTCTCGCGCTTGGGGTCGATTGCCAACAGGGCTTTCTGTATGGCGCACCAACCACCCAACCCTACTGGCAGAGCACGCCGGAAGAGCGCAAAAATGCGTAAGCGAACATGGCGCGATTGCCGCATGTGCAGCAATGGGATATGTCCAAACCATAGAAGACGGGGGAACGGGAAAACGCCGTATTATATTACCCCACGTCAGTAGTTCAGGGGAAGAACACATATGACCAACGTTGTCATCGCATCCGCAGCGCGCACGCCTGTCGGCAGCTTCAGCGGATCCTTTGCAAATACACCCGCGCACGATCTGGGCGCCGCGGTGCTGAAAGAGATCGTCGCCCGCGCAGGCATCGACCCTTCCGAGGTCAATGAAACAATTCTGGGTCAGGTTCTGACCGCCGCTCAGGGGCAAAACCCTGCCCGTCAGGCACATGTGAATGC
>DDNW01000182.1:0-788 GCA_002341345.1 Erythrobacter sp. UBA2510 | reverse complement strand
GGTCTGCGCGCGGTCGCTTTGGCAGCGCAGCACATCCAATTGGGCGACGCCGATATTGTGGCAGCCGGTGGTCAGGAAAACATGTCGATGAGCCCCCACGCACAAAATCTGCGTCCGGGTCAGAAAATGGGCGACATGCAACTTATCGATACGATGATCCGCGACGGTCTGTGGGATGCGTTCCACGGGTACCATATGGGTCAAACAGCTGAAAACGTTGCCGCTAAATGGGATATCAGTCGCGACGCCCAAGACGCATTCGCGGTGGCCTCGCAGAACAAAGCCGAAGCCGCCCAGAAGGCTGGTAAATTCCAGGACGAAATCGTGCCTTTCACCGTCAAAACCCGCAAGGGCGAGGTGGTTGTCGATCAAGATGAATACATCCGCCACGGTGCCACGATGGAAGCGATGCAGAAACTGCGCCCCGCCTTCACCAAAGACGGTTCCGTCACCGCAGCCAATGCGTCCGGCCTGAACGACGGCGCCGCTGGCGCATTGCTGATGTCCGCAGACAACGCCGAAAAGCGCGGCATCACACCTTTGGCGCGCATCGCGTCCTATGCGACCGTTGGCCTGGACCCGACGATCATGGGTGCCGGCCCGATCTATGCATCGCGTAAAGCGCTTGAGAAAGCGGGGTGGAAGGCCGAGGATCTAGACCTTGTTGAAGCCAACGAAGCGTTCGCGGCGCAGGCCTGCGCGGTCAACAAGGACATGGGGTGGGATCCATCGATCGTGAACGTGAACGGCGGTGCCATCGCAATCGGCCACCCCATCGGTGCCTCCGG
>DDNW01000099.1:83408-84613 GCA_002341345.1 Erythrobacter sp. UBA2510 | reverse complement strand
CCGCTAATGAGTCTACGGCCTAGCCCTCGCTGCGCGCTCTGAGTTCGGCATAGAGCCGCTCGACATCGCTGCGCTTGCATAGCGAAGTTCCTGGTGTAAGCGCCGTGGCAGCGCCAGCTGCCATGCCGTAAAGAAAGGCCGCCTCGGGCGCGTCGCCTGCGGCAAGGCGAACGGTCATTGCGGCAAGGAAGCTGTCTCCCGCACCGACGGCGCTTTGTGCATTGATCTTCGGGGCGGCGTGCATCACGGTCTTCTCGGGCGTTACAAGCATGGCGCCATCGCGCCCCAGAGTGAGAGCGAGCATGTCGAGGCCATTATCGCGCACGATGGCTTGGGCCGCCGTTTCCTGCTCTGCCGCGGTCGCCAGCCTTCGGCCGACGAGCGTTTCGAGTTCGCCTAGGCTCGGCTTTGCCAGGTGAACGCCGCCACCAATGCCATGCCGCAGAGCGTCTCCAGAACTGTCCAGTACCAGCTTGATGCCTCGGCGCTGGCAAATCGCACCGACGACGGCGTAGATATCGCTACGCAGGCCGCGCGGAAGACTCCCGCTTGCCACGAGATATTTGCAATCGAGCGTTTGCAGCGCTCGCAGGACGACTTCGCAGTCGCGTTCGGAGACTTCCGGACCCTGCGGCACGAAGCGAAATTCGAGATTGGTGGACCGTTCGTAGATCGCGTGGCTGATCCGCGTGGAGCCGGAGATCGAGAAGCGTTCGGCCCGCACCCTTGCTTGCTTGACGAGCTCCTGCAACACGCCGCCTGTTGCTCCACCTGCAAGATAAAGCGCGTAGGACTCGCCGCCGAGTTCATTGATGACGCGCGCAACGTTGAGACCGCCTCCGCCAGGGTAATAATGCTCATCGAATGTGCGGATCTTGTGCATCGGCTTCACCACCTCGGCCTGCGCCGCACCATCGATAGTCGGGTTGAGCGTCAGGGTAGCTATCATGACGAGGGGATCCTTTGTCTTTTTTACGGTCTCCCCGGTTAAGACGCGGCAGGATACGCAGCCTTACGCCGCCATGATCCGCTCGTATGCCTGTCTGGTTTCGTCGGCGCTCGTCAGACTGAGCCGCCCGTGTAACCTTGGCGACGCCAAGGCGTCTGTCCTGCAGGCGACGCGCGAAAAATCAGAGAAATGGTGCAAGATTTGATCCTCCCTTCAAGACGCGATCGCGACCCTGAGCTATTTGTGAAGATATTTG
>DDNW01000099.1:66965-83277 GCA_002341345.1 Erythrobacter sp. UBA2510 | reverse complement strand
CGAGCTATTTGTGAAGATATTTGGAAGCGGTGTCCGGACCCTGGTGTTCGTTGCGGGGCTGGGTGGGACCACGCGATATTGGGAGACGCGGGTAACCGAGCTTGCGCAAGAGCATAGAATTGTGCTCGTCGACCTCTTGGGCTTCGGACGATCGCCCAAGCCCTGGGTGAAGTATAGCGTCGAACGGCATGTCGATGCCCTGCAGCGCGTTCTCGCCCCTCTCGGGCCGGTAACGCTCGTTGGCCATTCGCTGGGCGCCCTGATTGCCGCAGCCTATGCGGCCAGACATACCGAGACTGTCGAGCGCCTCGTACTCATCAGCCTGCCTCACTTCGGATCGCAGGACGCGGCGTATACATATATGCGCCAGGGACCGGTTAAAGGAGGGCTCATATACACCAACGTCCTGTTGACCATGCTAGCCTGCATCATCACGCGCCGCCTGTTAGGGAGAATCCTGCCCTATCTCATTCGAGATATTCCGCGCGAGGTCGTCGAAGACCTTGTCAAGCATACGTGGAGGTCATCTACCTCGTCGCTATGGGATGTTGTCTATCGCCATGATGTTGCGGACGACCTGAGAATTCTAGAGCCCGTTCACAACGTGCTTTGTATTCATGGGAGCGATGACATCATGGCACCGCTTGCGCCGGTAAGAGCGCTGGCAGAAGCTTTCTCGAGTGTGAAGCTTTGTGTCCTTGAGGGGCTCGATCATCACCCCTTTCTGCGCGAGCCGGAAAGGTGCTGTGAGCTTATCGCGAGCTTTGCCGAGCAAGCGGCGCGAGAAGCCATGCTGCCGAATGGCTGAGCCCGCCTGACTCCTTTGGCCCCGGACGGGGAGGGCCGAGCCGCGCTGATGCGGGCCGAGGGTGCCTCTGCGCCTGTCTCCGCCGTAATCGCCGGCCCTCTTTCCCGTCCGATAGACGAGACGCAGTCTGGCGCTGCTTACGGCCGAGCGGAGGGCGACATTACATTCAGCCTATTTCTTGCAGCGCTTTCGCCCCTGCTCGCGGTTCTGCTTTTCCTTGTCGGTCTGCGGATGCCCGCATCGCGGGCCATGGCACTGGCCTATATCGTAACCGCCGCTGCCGGCTATTTCCTGTGGCACATGGCGCCCCGCACAATCCTGGCCGCTTCGATCGAGGGTTTGGCGATCGCGGCCTCGGTCTTGTGGATCATATTTGGTGCGATACTTCTCTTGAGGCTCCTTACCGAAGGCGAGGCGATGGCCCGGATACGCGAAGGATTCGCGGCCATATCGCCGGAACCGCGGGTTCAGCTTATCGTCATAAGCTGGACCTTCGGTGCCTTCCTCGAAGGCGTCGCCGGTTTCGGCACCCCGGCCGCCATTACCGCCCCGCTGCTTGTGGCGCTTCGTTTCACACCGATGGCAGCCGTGTCACTTGCACTGATTGCCAATAGCAGTCCGGTAGCCTTCGGTGCGATCGGCACGCCGGTAGCCATCGGGCTACGCGAAGGACTTCGTCAACCCGCCGCAGATGGCGGGCTCGATAGTCTGATTGAAAACTCGGCGCAGGTGGCAGCTGCAATTGATCTGACTACCGGATCGCTCGTCCCGTTCGCGCTCATCCTTATCTACTCGCGGTTCTTTTCCGAAGAACGAAGCTGGTCCAGTGCGCTGGGATATTGGCGGTTCGCTCTGTTTGCCGGTCTTGCTTACACCATACCTGCCTTTGTCGTCAGTGCGACGCTAGGTCCCGAACTTCCCGCGCTTGTCGGCGCGCTCTGTGCCATCGTGCTCGTGGTTCCAGCAGCCCAACGCGGTTTCCTCAAACCCAGATCTGGCGCAGCCACTTCGGGCGCGCCGATTGCCGCAGAAACGTCACGCGTTACATTGAAGCGGGCCTGGGCACCCTATCTCTTGCTCGCCGCGCTCCTTCTCGTGAGCCGCGCAGATCTGTTGCCGGTCAAACAGGCCTTGCAGGACGTCTCTTTTGCCTGGGATTCGGTTCTGGGGACGCAGATCAACATAGCGCTTGCGCCGCTATATTTGCCTGGTTCGATGTTTTTGATCGCGGGTCTCTTGGCCGTCTGTATTTTGCCTCTCGACAGTGAGCGTCTACGCAGCGCTGGCCGGGACACTCTGAAGATCACGGCCGCAAGCGCGGTGACGCTTGCGGCGGCGGTCCCGATGGTGCGCGTCTTTGTGTATTCGGGAATCAATTCGGACGGTTTGCCGAGCATGCCAATGGCGCTTTCAGTTCTTGCGGCCGATGCCGCCGGACAGAACTGGCCGGTGATTGCACCATTTATCGGAGCGCTGGGCAGTTTTCTCTCAGGAAGCGCGACCTTCAGCAATATGACATTTGCCCTGTTTCAGTTCACCGCAGCCAATCAGGCCGGACTGCCACCGGAAACCGTCCTTGGCGCCCAGATCCTTGGCGCCAGCGCGGGGAACATGGTGTCGGTCGTCAATGTGGTGGCAGCTGCAGCCGTCGTCGGCCGTGTCGGGCGCGAGGGAGAGATCATCCGGGTCACGCTTGTGCCAATGCTCGCCTATACTGCCGCCGTTGGCCTTGTCGCAGCTGCCGCAATCGGGTTCGCACGATGATCGAGCATGTGCTGCATCTCATTCTCCTGCTGCTGGCGGCGAGATCCTTCGGAGAGATTGCAACGCGCCTCGGCCAGCCCGCGCTGGTGGGGGAGATCGGGGCCGGGCTAATACTGGCGGTTTTGGCGGCCTCCCTCAACGCTCCGTTTCTCGCCGAATTGTCGCGCAGCGCCTTTCTCGACCTTGCCGCCGAGTTCGGAATTTTCTTCCTGCTGCTGCTTGCCGGCCTCGAAATTGCCCCCGGAGAGCTGTTCAGACATTCGGGTCGCTCGGCTGCCGTGGCGCTCGGAGGCGTGCTGTTGCCACTCGCTTTGGGCATGGCCCTTGCGTGGTGGGTGCTTCCCGACAACCCGATGAAATTCGTCCAGGCTCTGCTGGTCGGCGTTGCATTGTCAATTTCTGCGGTCCCGGTCGCCATCGGCGTGTTCATGGATCTCGGCATGGTCCACACCCCAACCGGTCGCACGGTGATCGCCGCTGCAATTCTCGACGATATCATCGGACTTGTGCTCCTCGCGATCTTGACCGGCGCAATTGCGGCAGGTTCCGTCCCGGGGATTGGGGCGATGTTGCCGCTGCTTGGCAAAGCCGCGCTGTTCTTCCTCATTGTCGCTGCCGCCGGCTATTTCGGGGCGCCGAGGATCGCCAATCTGATCTCGCGCCTGCGGATTCCCGCCCCTGAGTTTACCGCGCTCATTCTGACAGCCTTGGGGTTTGCAGGGCTGGCCGAACTGCTTGGCATGGACTTCATCATCGGAGCCTTCGCCGCCGCCCTTCTGTTCAACGCCAAGAGCCTGGGTCAAGCCTCTTTCGCGCGCCTGAAAGCAACGGTCAGCGATCTCACGATGGGCTTGCTGGCCCCGCTTTTCTTTCTTTCGATCGGTATTCGCGTGGATTTCGCGGCCCTTGCCATCATTCCTGGCATCGTGCTGGCGCTGATTCTAGTCGCACTTATGGGCAAGATCATTGGCGCCGGGCTTCCTGCTCTGCTTTCTGGTCTCACCCGCAAGGAGGCGCTCGGGGTCGGGTTCGGCATGAGCGGCCGCGGGGCGGTTGAATTGATCATCGTGAGTATCGCATGGGAGGCAGGGCTCTTCGATTATCCCGGCACGGTCGTCGCCAATCTCTTTTCCGCTCTCGTCCTCATGGCGCTCGTCACCACGATTGTCACACCCATCGGACTGCGCTGGCTTTTTCGCGAGCGGGGGCAGCAGGGCTGTAATCGGCCGGGCTGAAAACCGTCTCACCATATGGACGATGCTTCGGCGGCGACGGGTAAGATTTAGCCGCCGCTCGAGGCAACGTCCACGTTCGACCACTGCCGAGCACCGCTCGCGAATGACCCGGAGATTTCGATGCCCGACGCCCTTATTGCCTGGTTTGAGGATATTGGACGCGGCGACGTCGCCATGGTTGGCGGAAAGAATGCTTCGCTCGGTGAGATGGTCGGCGCGCTGTCGAAGCGCGGTATCAGAGTGCCGGGAGGCTTCGCCACAACGGCGCAGGCCTATCGGCACTATATCGCGGCCAACGGCATTGAACCCGAAATGAGGCGCTGGATCGAAGCGCTCGATGCCGGGCGCGCCTCGCTTCAAGTGGCAGGTGCTGCGATCCGGCATGCGTTTCTGGAAGGGGCGTTTCCACCGGAGATCGAGGCGGCCATCGGTGAAGCCTATGACGCTTTGTCTGCGCGCAGCGAACAGGATGCGGTCAGCGTCGCGGTCCGCAGCAGCGCGACAGCGGAGGATCTTCCCGAAGCGAGCTTCGCCGGGCAGCAAGAGACCTTTCTCAATGTCACCGGGAAGCGCGCACTTCTCGATGCCTGCAGGCGCTGCTTTGCCTCGCTCTTTACCGACCGGGCGATCAGCTACCGTCAGGCACAGGGTTTCGACCATATGGATGTTGCCCTGTCGATCGGAGTGCAGCGCATGGTGCGCTCGGATCTCGCTGGATCGGGGGTCATGTTTTCAGTCGATACCGAAACGGGTTTCCCCGACGTGATCGTGATAAGTGCCGCCTGGGGGCTTGGGGAGACTGTCGTCCAGGGCTCGGTCGATCCTGACACCTACCGTGTCTTCAAACCCTTTCTCGAACGTACAGATACGGTTCCGCTTATCGAGCGCAGTCTTGGGGCCAAGGAGCGCAAGATGATCTATGCGACCGGCGGCAGCGTCAGGACGTTGACCAAGAGAACCACGCGCCGCGAACGCGAGACCTTCGTCCTCTCCGATGACGAGGTACTTGAGCTGGCGCGCTGCGCCAAGACCATCGAAAAGCATTATGGTCGCGCGATGGACATGGAGTGGGCGAAAGATGGTGCAACCGGCGAACTCTTCATCGTCCAGGCCCGCCCGGAAACGGTTCAGGCGGGCAAGGCAGCGGGAAGACTGACTACCTACAGGTTGAAACAGCGCGCCGAACCGCTGCTTACGGGCGCGGCGGTCGGCGAGGCGATCGCCACCGGGGAGGTTTGCGCGATCCGGGACGCCTCGCAGATCGAGGCTTTTCGAGATGGTGCAATCCTTGTGACAGGCATGACCGATCCGGACTGGGTGCCAATCATGAAGCGCGCAGCGGGTATCATCACTGATCACGGCGGAACTACCAGCCACGCAGCGATCGTCAGCCGCGAACTCGGCGTGCCGGCCATCGTTGGGACACAGACAGCGACGCGCACCCTGCAGGACGGGCAGCCCATCACCCTGTCATGCGCGGAAGGCGACCGCGGTGCGGTCTATGAAGGGACGCTCGAGTTCGAAACCATCGAGTTCGACCTGGCGGATCTGCCCGAGACCGAAACCGATGTGATGCTGAATATCGCGAGTCCGGCCGCCGCCATGCGCTGGTGGCGCCTTCCCGCGCGCGGAGTAGGCCTCGCGCGGATGGAATTCGTGATCAACCACCTGGTCAAAGTTCACCCGATGGCGCTCGTCGCCCCGGAGAAGGTCACAAGCGAGGATGCCAGGCGCGCGATCGCCGAGCTTACGCACGGATATGCCGAGCCTACCGACTATTTCGTCGACACGCTCGCGCTCGGCATAGCCAAGCTCGCGGCCCCGTTTCATCCGCAGCCGGTGATTGTCCGCCTCAGCGACTTCAAGACAAACGAATATGCTCACCTTCTCGGAGGAGAGGCCTTCGAACCGGATGAGGAAAATCCGATGATCGGATGGCGCGGCGCTTCGCGCTATTACAGCCCAGGCTACAAGGCGGGTTTCGCGCTCGAATGCCGCGCTTTGCGGCGCGTACGCGAGGAGATCGGCTTTGAGAATGTCATCATCATGGTGCCATTCTGCCGTACGCTCGCCGAAGCCGATCGGGTCCTCGAAGTGATGGCGGAAAACGGTCTCGAACGAGGCCGAAACGGTCTCCAAATCTATATGATGTGCGAGATTCCGGCGAACGTCCTGCTCGCGGAGGAGTTCGCACAGCGCTTTGACGGATTTTCGATAGGTTCCAACGATCTCACCCAGCTCGTGCTCGGGATCGACCGCGATTCCGAGCTTCTCGCCGATCAGTTCGACGAACGCAACGAGGCGGTAAAACGGGCGATTGGCGAAGCCATTATCAAGGCGCACCAGGCCGGGATAAAGATCGGAATTTGCGGCCAGGCACCGAGTGACCATCCCGAGTTTGCCGGTTTCCTGGTCGATTGCGGGATCGACTCCATTTCGCTTAACCCCGACAGTTTTGTTGCCGCAGTCAAGGTGGTCGCTCAAGCCGAGGCCATGTCGGATAAAGGCCGAGCACATCCGGCTGAGGGTTCGCGGATATGAAGGTCGTCATCTTCGAGGCCGAGGAATGGGAGGCGAGGGCATGCCGCGCACTTTCCGGCAATCACGAACTCACTTGTGTCAAGGAACGGCTGACATCTGATAACGCGGCAAAATACAGCGATGCCGAAGTGATCAGCACATTCATCAATTCACGGCTCGATGCAGAAGTCCTGCGCCACTTCCCCGAGCTGCGGCTGATCGCCACCCGCTCGACCGGCCACGACCACATCGATCTGGCCTGGTGCGCCGCAGAAGACATCGAGATCGCCAACGTTCCCGACTATGGTGATGTTACTGTAGCCGAGCACAGTTTTGCCTTGATGCTGGCTGCCGCGCGATATCTCGTTCCGGCGGTCGAACGTACACGGCGCGGAAATTTTTCACAGGATGATCTGCGCGGTATCGAGCTGCGCGGGAAGACCCTTGGCGTCGTCGGGACCGGCCGCATCGGGCGCCGCGCGATCGAGATCGCGCGCGGGTTTGGCATGAATGTCGTAGCGTTCGACGTCGATCCGGATAGCTCTGCGGCAGCAAATCTCGGCTTTACCTATTTGCCTTTCGCCGAACTCCTTTCCCAAGCCGACATCGTCACATTGCATCTGCCGGCAACCCCTCAGACCCAGGATCTCCTGTCCGATGCCGAGTTCGCTGCCATGAAGACCGGCGCGCTCCTGATCAATACGGCGCGCGGCAACATCGTCAGCGTTCCCGCTCTGGTGCGCGCGCTGGCGGAGGGGAAACTCCGCGCCGCTGGCCTTGATGTGCTCCCGCAGGAGCCGCTCGTCCGTGAAGAGGCAGAGGTGTTTCGCGGACCGCCGCTGGAGAAGGAGAATTTGGAGGCCCTCGTGGCCAATCATGTGCTTCTGCGCTTTCCGAACGTCATCGTGACTCCGCATGTCGCCTATAACACGCATGAGGCGGTCGCGCGCATCATCGAGACGACAATTGAGAATATCGAAGCTTTTGCAATGGGTTCGCCGAAGAACCTCATTGTTTAGGGGGTCAGTCGCTCGGTGTGCGGGCGGCGAATTCTGCCGCTTCGCGCGCCATTCGCTCCTCGATTCCGCCACCCCAGCCATTCTCCAGTGATGCCAGGCGCTTCATGGCTTGCCGTTCGTCAAACAGATAGAGCAGCGTATCGCTTGCGATGGGATAGGCCGCTCCAGACCCTCCGCCATGTTCGATTACCACCGCCACCGTATAGCGGGGCCGGTGAACCGGCGCATAACCAACGAACAATCCATGATCGCGCAGCTTCCAGGGGAGAGAGGCATTGGAGCGGACGCCGCGGCGACGTTCGGCCATCGTGATGCGGCGAACCTGCGCGGTGCCCGTCTTGCCCGCCAACTTGATGTTCGGAAGGGGAAGGCGGGCGCGGGTTGCGGTGCCCTGGCCATTGACAACATCCTCCATTCCCTGGCGGACGATCGCAAGCATTCGGGGGTCAATTTCGAGTGGTGCGGCAGGCGCCTCCTTTGCGGCAAGTAGCTTGGGATGGGTTTTCTCACCGGCGGCAAGCCGCGCCGTCATGACCGCAAGCTGCAGCGGGTTGGCGAGCAGATAGCCTTGCCCGATTGTCGCATTGACAGTGTCATAGGCTTCCCAAGGCTCGTTGTATCGTCGCCGTTTCCAGGCAGGATCGGGGACAGTGCCGTAATACTGATAGGGAACCGGCAAGCCTAAAAACCGCTCGCCAAGCCCAAAACGTCTGGCCATGTCGGCAATTGGCTGAATGCCCACCCGAATGCCCATGACATAGAAATATATGTCACAGCTTTCTGCAATCGCCCGGTTCATGTCGACTACACCGTGGCCACTACGGCGCCAGCAATGGAACGTGCCGCCGGCAATGTTGATCCGGCCGGTACAAAGGACGGTTTCGTCTGGGTCGATGTTCTCATTCAGCAAAGCCAGGGCCGTGATCGGCTTGATGGTCGATCCGGGCGGATAAAGTCCCTGGAGGGTCTTGTTTCTGAGTGGAACGCGTTCGTCTTGCGACAGCATGTCCCATTCGAACTGGCTGATCCCATCCGAAAAACTGTTGGGATCGTAGGCTGGCATCGAAGCCATAGCGAGAACGCCGCCGGTGACCGCGTCGAGCACCACGACCGAGCCGGACTGGGTGCCCAGTCGCCGCGACGCATAGGTTTGAAGCCCACCATCAATGGTCAATTGTACGCTTTTACCTATAGTGTCGGATCGGACCTCTAGCTCGCGTACGACCTTGCCCGTGGCTGTCACTTCGGCCCGGCGCGCGCCGGGCTTGCCCGTCAAATGCTCGTCGAGCGTCTTCTCGAGCATATCCTTGCCGACTTGCATGCCCGGAACCATTAGCAAGGGATCGCCGGTTTTTTCATACTCCTCGCGGCTTGGGGCTCCGACATAGCCGAGCAAGTGAGCTGTCGCGGCTCCTGCTGGATAGTGCCGCGAAAACCCTCTCATCGGGGATACGCCGGGGAGGTCGGGAAGGCGTACATTTACAGCGGCATATTGGTCCCACTCGACATCGCTCGCAACCCGCACGGGCTGGTGATCCAATGCTTGTTCGAGGTCGGTCTTGAGGCGGTCCGTCTCATCGGCGCTAAGATCGAGCAGCTCGGCAAGCTGCTTCAGGACCTTATCGGCGTCCTCGAGGCGATCGGGCAGGAGATCGATCATGAAGACCGATTTGTTGCTGGCGAGGGGGACGCCCGTGCGATCAAGCAGCAATCCGCGCCTCGGCGGGATCAGGCTCAGCTGAAGCCGATTGCTCTCGGAGAGCAGTTGCCATTTTTGGTTTTCGGCGATCGCAAGCCAGGCGAGCCGGCCTGCCAACACACCGCCGAGACCGAGCTGCACCGCGCACAAGATTGTCGCCCGGCGAGAAAACTGCTGCTCCAATATCCTCTTGTTCGTTGGCGGTTTCGCCACACACACTGCTCCTTATTGCAAGACTCCCGGTTTTGATTGTCCGTCCAGACCGGCTCCTGGTGCGCGCTGGCCTGCCCGGGCGGCACCTCATTCGGATAAACAGACGCGGGGCGCGCTTGGTGATTACGAGAACGTCGCCGACGGCGAAGTTCAGAACAAATGGGTGTTGCCTCTCGCAATGAGATGCAAGATCATGTTCATGGGAGCGCAGGCCTCCTCATCCTCATAGGGATCCGGGCCCTTTCGGCGGTCAGTCTAGGCCTTGTTCAGATTGGCGACTTCGACCGCGAGGGACCGCTGTGCCTGCGCGACAAGAACTCCATGATCGGTAGCAGGTGGGATCGGCGGGAGTATCGAAACGGTAATCGATCCAGGATGCAGCCGCATGCCCTGCCGCCAGAGCCGGCCGGCATCGTGGGCAACGATTACTGGGGGTATCGCCAGATTTCGATAGAGCAGTTCCACTCCGCGCTTGAATTCGATCGGGCTTCCCGGCTGCTTGCGTGTGCCTTCGGGGAAAATGAGCACCGAGCGACCCGCCGCTACTTCCGCGCGGCAGGCCGCAAGCATTTCACGCAGCGCCCGCGCCGACTGAGCGCGATCGACCGGGATCATGGGGGAGTTCTTCAGGAACCATCCTATCACAGGCAGCGCCAGAAGCTCACGCTTGGTGACAATCGCCACGTCAGGGAAGAGAACGAGTGCGGCAAACGTTTCCCAGGCCGATTGATGGTTGGCGATGATGAGGACGGGACCCTCGGGCAGGTTAACGCGTCCCCTTTCCGTATAGCGGATTCCGGCCAGCGCAGCGAGGAGACAGAGAAGGCCGCGCGCCCAAATCCGGGTGAGCTGCCGAATGATCCGCGGCGGACGACCCAGAAGAACCAATAGCGGGATCAAGGGCGCAAAAAGGAGAGTCCACACCGCCGCCGACACTGCAAAGGCGAGACTTCGCATAGTGGTGATCAGGCGGCTCATCGGGTTTTCTCGTCTCGGTGCAGAGGATTTCTAAACGGGCTGAAACAAGAGACGGGGCACGGCAGCTCGGCTTACAGGACGAAGCGCATCAGCGCGTTGTTTCCCGGCCGGAACCTCTCATCATCCGCCGAAACACCAAAGAAATCTGAGGGGCGGGGCCTCTCCCTGCGTATTCCAAGTAGGTGGAACTTCGGTGGGGAAGAGCTCATGCCATTATCTTACGCCGCACAATCAGAGGATATTGTTGCCGAAGAGCAGGAGCGTTCCGAACCTGAGAACCGGCGAGAGACGAACAGAGAGATTATTGAGCGGGTTCTTGTTGGCGATTATGTCATCTTCCGCCGGCTTGCTCTCAAGCGTCTGCGCGACCGCCTCGCGGCGGATGATGTCCTTCAGTCCTTCTGCGTCAAAGCGCTTGAGCGCGCGCATCAATTGCGCGATGAAAAGGCCGTCCACGGATGGCTGCGGCGCCTCTTCGAGACGACGTTGCTCGACCATTACCGGGCCTCGGCGCGGCTCAACGCCAAAACGACCCCGCTTGAACCCGGCGGCCCACCCTTGGAAGAAATCTCGGGAGAGAGTTTGTCGGTCGATGAAAGCGAGGTGGTCGAGGAGGTATTGGCGACGCTTCGGCCAGCCTATACGCAAATCATCCGGCAAATGGACCTGGGGCGGGACGAGCCTTCAGTCATCGCTTCGCGCCTCCACATTTCGCCCAACAATCTCGCCGTAAGACTCCATCGTGCCCGCGGCGCATTTCGCGATGCTTTGGCCGACACCCCTATTGCTTTGCAAACTTGAGGAGCCGACGCGCTCGTGTGGGCGGGCAGAGACTATGTCATGCCTATTCAGTGAGACCGAAACGAGGTCTGCGCTGTAATAGCAGGCGCGCTCCCGCGTCTATGTACATGCATGCGAGCTCTAAGGGTCGAATTGTCGGGACCATTTGGCTGCGTAAAAGCCCGAACCCGCCAAGCTCGTTGCCGCGGCGATGCCTCCAACCCCGCGCCTCGGCAGTGCGGCACGCCGTGATCCTCCCCCCTCCTACGGCGTGCCGCCATTGCTTTCCGACAAGCGGGAGCAAGACCGGTGTCTGATACGCTCTTGCTATTCCTCACGCTGGATTGGCTCGCGCGGTTTGCTATCTTCGCGGTGATCATTTTCAGCCGACCAGCGGTTGGCGCACAGGGCTGGCTCGCGCTGGTTCTCGTCTTCCCCATTCCAGCCATTCTCGTTGTTCTCTGGGCGTTCCGTCCGCTGGCAACGGCGCGCAGGCGTGCGCGTTTTGCTGAAGCGCGAAGGCAGCTCAAGATTGCGCGCCGCCAGATCCTGATGTCGCAGCACTGCTCACCGCCGCAGCTTCCCGCGCATCTTGTTCGGGCAGCGCAGCTCATCGAGCGGGTCAATTTGTTCCCTGCGGTGGGTGGAAACAACATCGAAGCGCTAGCGGATTATCAGGAAGTGATCGACCGTCTCGTGGCCGACATTGGTACTGCCCGGCACCATGTTCATCTCACGACCTACATCTTCTCCGACGATGCTGTGGGCAACCAGATCATCGCGGCGCTCGTGGCTGCCGCAAGCCGCGGGATAGAATGCCGGATTCTGATCGATGCGCTCGGTTCCTATTGGTGGTCCCGCCGGATCATTCGAAAACTCAGGAGCTGCGGGATAACGGTGCGCCGCGCGCTGCCCGTATCGCTAACGAACATGGAGGCCCTGCGGCCCGATCTGCGCAATCATCGCAAGCTCGCTGTGATCGACGGACGGCTCGGATATATCGGCTCGCAGAACGTCATCAGCGCCGAGCTACCGGGAGGTCAGCGCAGCAAGGAATTCGTGGTGAGGGTCAACGGACCCGTCGTGCTCCAGATGCAGGCGCTCTTTGCCAATGACTGGTTTTTGGAATCCGGCGATCTGTTGAGCGACGGGGCGCTCTTTCCGCATGAACGGTCCGCAGGGGCGGCGCGCGCACAATTGGTGGCTGGCGGACCCGAATATCGGCGCTCTGTCATCCGGCTGCTGCTCGATGCGCTGGTGCATACGGTCGAACACCGTCTGGTCATCACGACCCCCTACTTCGTGCCGGACGAAGCGCTCCTGCTCGCGCTCGAAGGGGCCGCCGCCCGCGGTGTCGAGGTCTGCTTGATTCTACCGAAGAAGGGCGACCATCGTCTGGTCGATCTGGCGCAGCGCTCTTTCTTCGATCGAATGCTGGAAGCGGGCATCGACATACACCTCTATCATCGCGGCTTCCTGCACGCCAAGCATGTAAGCGTCGACGATGACCTCGTCCTTGTCGGTTCGATGAACATCGATTTGCGCTCGCTGGAGTTGAACGGAGAAGCCGGCCTCCTCATCTATGATCAGGACACAGTCGCGCGCCTGCGCGAAGAGGAGGCGCGCAACATTGCGGGGAGTGAGCGCTTGGTTCGCGCCGAATGGAATGCCAGACCTGCGCTTGCCCGCGCTGCGGAAAATGCAGCACGGCTCTTTAGCCCGCTATTATAGGATCAACTTTGCTTTGCACGGCAGACTTCGCGTCGCGCATCTTTGCCAAACACCCCGCCAGGATTTTCACGCGCTGGGAGGAGCGTTTGAATAGCTCCGGGCGGAATTCTCAGGCGGGGGAGGGGTGTTGTACATTGCGTCCAACAATGCGGACCCGAAGTTCGACTGTTTCGCCATTCTTCGGGAGTACAATCGCATTCCCGGCATGAGTTTTGCCATCAACGGTGAGTTCGACGTCAGCGCAGCCAAGCCCTTGCGGATCTTCGACTTTCACTGACACCAACCCGCCACCAACGCGCAGTGTCGCGCTGAAGCCGCCCCAGTTGGGCGGGATACAGGGATTGACGATGAGTTGGCCATCGATCTGTTGCAACCCCAGGATGCTTTTTGTGGCGAGCTGCCATGCCCAGCCAGCGGCCCCAGTATACCAGCTCCAGCCCCCTCTGCCCGTATGTTGCTTGCCCGCAGATATGTCTCCGGCGACGGCGTAGGGCTCCAGGCGATAATGCTCGGCCTTGGCGTGATCGTCAGAGCGACGGACGGGGTTGATCATGTTGAACAGGGCAAAGGCCTTCTCGGGGTCCTTCACCCGCGCAAAGGCCATGCCCAGCCACGCGGCCGCATGCGAATACTGACCCCCATTTTCGCGAATTCCCGGGGGATAGGCCTTTATGTAACCGGGATCGATCAAGCCTTCGTCAAACGCGGGCCAGAGCAGCCTGGCCAACTGGTCTTCCTGCGAAACAAGCATATCCCATGCGGACTGGAGAGCCTCGCTCACGCGCTCTTGATCAGCCGAGGCAAAGGCCGCCCATGACTGCGCGATCGAATCGATCCTGCATTCGTCGCTTTCTGCCGAGCCGATGGGCCGCCCGTCATCATCGAACGCGCGCAAGTACCATGAGCCATCCCACGCGCTTTCTTCCGCGCGCCGTCTTATCTCGGATGCCCGTTCTTCCCATTCTTTCGCCTCGTGCATCCGACCGGTCCGGCGGCAGATGTCGGCGAAGCCTTGCGCTGTGACCGTGATAAACCATGCCAACCAGACGCTTTCGCCATGGCCCTTCGCGCCGAGGCGGTCCATTCCATCATTCCAGTCCCCGGCGCCGATCAGCGGCAGTCCATGGGCCCCGACTGCCAGAGCGCGGTGCAGTGCGCGCTCGCAGTGCTCGAACAGCGAGCCGCGCCACTCGGTCGCATCGAATTGCGCATATCGATTGGCTTCGTCGGGGGCGAGTTCATCGGCATCGAGGAACGCGACTTCCTCGTCGAGGATATCAAGGTCACCGGTCGTCGTGACATAGATGCCGACAACATAAGGCAACCAGAGTAAATCGTCGGAAAAACGCGTTCGCACGCCGCGATCAGCAGGGGGGTGCCACCAGTGCAGAACATCGCCCTCTACGAATTGATGCTGCGCGCTTTCGAGGATGTGCGCGCGAGCGAGCGCCGGCGCGGTGTGGAGAAGCGCAAGAACGTCCTGCAATTGATCGCGAAAGCCGAAGGCCCCGCTCGACTGATAGAATCCCGTGCGCGCGAGAACACGGGACGACAGCGTCTGGTAGAGCAGCCAGCGGTTGACCATGACGTCGAAAGCAGGGTCCGGGGTTGAGACTTGAAGGGCGCCGAGTGTCTCATCCCAGAAATTCTCCAGCGCTATCATTGCCGTCTCTGCCTCGTCTGGCTCACGCCAGCGCTGGGCGAGTTCCATGGCCGCATGGTGGCCTAGCCCTTGGCCGAGCACGAACAGGATTTCTTCTTCCTCGCCCGGGCCAAGATCGAGGTGTATCTGATAGGCTCCGCATGTATCGCCGCCCGCGCATACGCTGTTGGTTAGACCCCATCGCCGAAGCGCCGCGGGATCCGCCGGGTCCCCACCCCTGCCGATGAATTCGCCGCGGTCGGTCGTGAAGCCGTGCGGTGGGCGGTTTGCCGTGAGAAACGCCACCTGTCCGGCAAAATCGCTGTTCCAGCGGTTCGTTGCCGTGATGGTCTGCGTCTCGGTGTCAAAGTCGCAGACTATGTGCGGGCGTGCGATACTGGGAAGAGAGCCGAGCAGCCACTCGGCATAATAGGTTGCGGTTACGCGCCGGTGCCGGTCTTCGCAGTTGCGGATCCGCAGCCGAACGATCTTCACCGATGCATCAAGCGGTACGAACATTGTGAGCTGATGGGCCAAGCCGGCGAACCGTTTTGACCATTTGGTGTAACCCGCGCCATGCCTGACTTCGCAGGCAGCGGCATCGCCAACAGGAGCAGGCGTTATGGTCCATACCTCGCCAGTTTCCTCATCACGCAGGTAGAGTGTTTCGGAGGGACGGTCCGTGACCGGGTCGTTCGACCATGTTGTGAGACGGTTCTCGCCGCTGTTTATTGCCCAAGTATACCCCCCGCCAGCTTCGCTTACGAGCGCGCCGAAGTCACGGTTGGCGAGAATGTTGCACCACGGAGCAGGCGTCGCCTGCCCGGGTTCGACGAAGATGACATATTCGCGGCCATCCGCCGTGAACCCACCCAGACCATTGTCGTAGAGAAGGTTCGCTGAACGTTCGAGCGATGTCATCGAGGGATGCTGCGCAGCCCTTGTTGCAGAAAACAGCGGCAAGCGGTTTGGCACATCGTGCGCTTCTTCCAGCTGTTCCTGCAAACTACCCCGTGCGTCGTCGAGGGTGACACGCGCCGTGCTCTCCAGAAGGCGCACCCGATCCGCACCGATCTGATCCGCGAAAACGATATGCACGCCGCCCTTGCGTCCAAGCAGCTCCGCCATCTTCGCGCGTTGCAGCGCCTCCCTGAGCTGGTCGAGCACCGGTTCGATGTAAGCTGAGCCGGCAAGCTGGAGGATCACCAGATCCACCTCTAGTCCGTGCCGCCGCCACAATCGATGGGCGGCGAGGAGGACGGGCAGCAGGGTCGTGGTCTCACCGGCAGACCGCAGCAGAAGGATGGGGTAATCGCCGGACACGCCCATCCCCCACAAATCCGCTTGTCCGAGACTGTTCTCGTTCTTGATCGTCCGCGCGCTCGATGGGGCGTTCTGCGGATAGATGAGAGCCGAAGCGAGCTGCTGCACGACGGGCAGGTGTTCGGCTTCGATGTTCATGTGAACCAGGGAGCGTGCATTTTCGGTTGCCGTATCGTGGAGCGCCCATTCGATCGAATCGAGAGACGAATGACGCTCGGCCAGCTCGACGGCGGTTTCGCGCGACGCGGCTGCGACTGTCAGGAAACAGATTTCCCTAATCTCGAACGGCTCCAGGTCGATGAGGTGTTGAAGAGCCATGACCGGGTCCAGGGTCCACCCTTGGGTGTTCTGCACGGCTTCGGTCGCTCCTGTTGGGGAGCGCAGGCTTTCATGACGCCTGATGAAGGCGCGCCGGTCGGTTTCGAAGCGGGCATTGCGAACCGGTCCCCCGCCATCGACCGCAAAATGAAGGAGCACCGGCGGCGTGTCCTGTGGCGCGCGCGCGCGGCGCTCGAACAGCAGACCACCAAGCGATGGGACATGCTCGCTCTTGATAAACAGTTTGCTGAATGCCGGGTGCCGCTCGTCCTCGAGCGGCTC
>DDNW01000099.1:63511-66864 GCA_002341345.1 Erythrobacter sp. UBA2510 | reverse complement strand
ACGTCCTCGAGCGGCTCGCCGAGCACGATCTCGGCATAGGTCGTCACGCGAAGCTTGCGGTGACGGGAACTCTCGTTGATGAGCCGCAAGCGCCGCACCTCGATGTCGCTTCCGGCAAGAACGCCAATCTCGAGACGCGATACAACGCCTTGATCGCGCCGGCGAATTACTGCCTGGTGCGCATGGCATGTGACCTCGTACTCTTCCGCTTCGGACCCGGTTGGTTCGAGCGTCGCCGACCATAGCCGTCCGGTGTCTTCATCGGCGATGTAGATCCAGTAACCGTCCGCGTCGTGAGTGGCGTCGGCCACGAAGCGTGTCAGCGCCCGGTGATGCCAGCGCAGTCCGCCGCTACCGCTATCAGAGAGCCACGTCGATAAAGGCCCGTTTCCAAGCAGGAGCATTTGCGGCACGGATGCTTCGCGCCTGGGTTGCCATGACGCAGGCAGCGTGACGGGCGTTCCCCGAACCATGGAAATCGTAGGGTCGGCAAGCCTGTCAATTTCTGGTGGAATCTCGCGTGGCACCCGTTCGCTCAACAACAACATCGTGGGCCGCATTCGTGGATCTTCGGCGAAACGGCTAGCGAACCGGTCCGAGAACAGCGCATTGACGATCGCCGACAGGAGCATGCCTTGGTGGTGTGCCATATAAGCATTAACGGTCCGGGGACCGCTGCCCGGGGACCGCTCAGGCGTGAAGTCGAGCGCTTCGACCAGGCCATATCGACCGCTGCCGCCCGATCGTGTCAGCAGCCTGAGGTTCGCTACTGCCTTCTTTGGTGCAACTGCCAGTGCAAGCGCAGTTGCGTAAGGCGCGACAACCATGTCCCGCGAGAGGCCCCGTTTCAAGCCAAGTTCGGGAACGCCGAACCCTTGATACCTGTAACGGTGTTCAGGATCGCGAGCGGAATATGCCGATTCCGAGATACCCCAGGGAACGCTCTGGGCTCGCCCGTAGCGCTCCTGGACGTCGACCACCATCCGCTCGCTCTCGCCCAGCAGCGTGCCGGTGTCCGGCTTGAGCAGCAGGCGCGGCATAAGATATTCGAACATCGAGCCGTTCCAGGAGATCAGCATCGCTCCACCCTCGACGCGCCGTAACGGGCGGCCCAGATGGAACCAGTGTTCTGGCGGAACATCGCCTTTTGCGATGGCGAAAAAGCTCGCTAGCCGTGCCTCGGAAGCGAGGAGGTCATAATAATGTGTATCGGGACGTCCCAGACTGACATTGATGCCAATGCGCAGGAGGCGCCGGTGCTCGTCATAGAGCGGCGCAAACTCCATTGAATAGGCCATCTCGATTGCTTGGTCTGCGAGGCTGGACAGTTGGTCAGCCGGGATACCGCCGTTCCCCAGGTCCCGGCACATCGAACGTATCTGGTACTGCAACCGATCGACGAGCACCTCGATGTCGACCAGATGGTTCGGCGCTGCCTTTTCGGACTGCTCGCCCAGACCAAGCGCTGCCTCCATCTCCGGGATCAATACCTCGCAGATATCCTGCAGGCCGGCCATCCAGTGGGCACGGTCTTCCTCGACACCCTCCAGGCGCGACCTTAGCTGGGTGATCCAACGAGGCAGCGCTGCATCCTCAGAGTTTTGCGCGACTTGTTCGATCAGATCGATCACATCGATCAGGCCGCGCCAGCGTTGCTCCTCCATACCTTCCGCACGCCGCGCCTCACGCAAGGAAGCAGCGTAGGCGAGCAGGGCCGCCGCGAGATTGCCGCTGTCCACCGTCGAGACATATCGAGGTTCCAGCGACGCGAGCGTTCTTGTGTCGTACCAATTGTAGAAATGTCCTCGATATCGTTCCAGGCGATCGAGCGTGGCGAAAAGGTTCGCCGTCCGCGCCGCGAGTTCCGAACGGCCGATGTAACCGAGGTCCCAGGCTGCGGCTGTCGATAGCATCAACATGCCGATATTCGTCGGTGACGTGCGCTGCGCGATTTCTGCATGCGGAGCGCCCTGGTAGTTGTCCGGGGGGAGCCAATTGTCTTCCGGACCAGCGAAGGTCTCGAAGAAGAGCCAGGTCCGCCTCGCCAGGCCCCGCAGGAAGCGCCGGTCATCCTCGGCAAGCGGTTCCGCATCTTCGCGGCGTTCGCGGGCCATCGCCCAAGTGATTTCCGGCGCGGCGATCCAAAGAATGAGCAGCGGAAGGGATGCGGCCAAAGCGTCAGGTTTGATGGCGGCAAGAAGCGCCGCGAGAGCGACCGAAATAGTCGGTCCCAACCACATCTTGCGCCATATGACACCTCGCGCTCGGTTCGAGCGGAGGTCGGTGGCGGAGTGCGCGGCGCTTGTCCATTCGAGGAGGTTGCGCCGGCTTGCAAAAAGCCTCCAGAGCGTGACCGCGATCGCACGCACCGACAATATGGCGTCATCGAGCAGATAGACGACGGCCAGAAACCAGCGGCCGGCCTGATCGCGCAATTGCGGCCCCAGGCTACGCGATGTCCCACGCCGCCGTCCTGTCGCCAATCCGGTCACCAGATCGGTGAATACCTGGCCCGCTGGCATGAAGAAGGCCAGCAGGCTCCAGAACCAGGCTTGTCCCGGCAGGATGAGCCAACCCGAGATCGCCAGCAAGATCGTTGCCGGGGCAACCAGACTCCGCCTCAGATTGTCAATAATTTTCCATCGGTCGATGGCGGCGATCGGATTTGGGGATCTTGTGCCATCTGATCGCCTCACCTTGCCTGCCAGCCATGGCAGGAGCTGCCAGTCCCCGCGGATCCAGCGATGCGCGCGCCGCGCATATTCGAGGTAGTTTCCGGGAAAGCCTTCGAACAGGACGATATCGCTGGCCAGACCAACCCGGCCATGGACACCTTCGAAGAGGTCATGGCTGAGAATGGAATTTTCGGGCACGCGCCCGGCAACGCTGCGGTGGAAAGCATGAAGGTCGTAAATGCCCTTACCGACAAAAATTCCCGCGCCAAACAGGTCCTGATAGACGTTCGAGACAGCCCGGCTGTAGATGTCGATTGACGTATCGCCGGCAAAGAGCCGTGCGAACAGCGTTCGCGATCCACTCTGGGGCGAAATCTCCACCCGAGGCTGGATGATCGTATAGCCTCCAAGCAACGTTCCAGTGTCCGGATCGAACTTGGCCTGGTTTAGTGGATGGGCAAGCGTGCCGACGAGCTTTCGCACAGTGCCTGTAGGCAAGGTGGTGTCCGCATCGAGAGTGACGACGAAGCGAATATTGCGGGGTATTTCGCGCGAGCCGACATGTCGATGGAATGCTCCACCATCGCCTTCGATGAGCATGTGATTGAGCTGCTCAAGCTTTCCGCGCTTGCGCTCCCATGCGAGCCAGCACCCTTGTGCTTCACAATATTGTCGAGG
>DDNW01000099.1:49588-63412 GCA_002341345.1 Erythrobacter sp. UBA2510 | reverse complement strand
TCACAATATTGTCGAGGGCGCATCAGCAGGTGAAACGGCTCGCTTCCCTCGCTGCGATAGCGAGTGTTGAGCGCGAGAATCTCCCTTTCTAGTGCCTGCTCGATTTGCTTGTCCCCGGCAGTGCTTTCGCTCGCCGCGTCGGCGAGATCGGCCAAGAGCACTACGTCCACCATCGGCTCGCCGTTCGAAAGCCAGTGGTTCTCCAGCTTTTCGATCAGGAAAGGCACTTCGTCCTCGCGGGCGATCACGACCGGGACCGCAATCAGCGTAGCGCAGTCCTCCGGCAGCCCGTCACCAAAGTCGAGTTTGAAAAGAACTCGCGGTGGCAAGAGACGCGTGATCGACCAATGCAAGAAAGTGATCGCGACAACCGAGGCGGGAATGAGCGACAAGGACAAGCCGGCGAACCATCCCGTCGCGCCTGCGTCAGCGGCGTCGAGATATATCGCTGGCAGCAATAGGGCCCAGACAAGGAGCCCGATGAGCGAAACGAAGTAGACCGGGCCAGGATGGCGCAAGGCATAGTCCAGAAGCCGAACCCGAGCCGGGAATACCGCTCCCGTCTGTTGCCGGAATGCCCGGCGTCCTTCACCGGCGAGCCAGAATCCGACGTGATGAGATCGGTCGTCAGGCAAAGCGGCGCGGCTTGCTTGGATCGCCTCGAGTGCGACATCGGTCTCGGATAAATCGCCATATTCCGCCAGTTCTTCAACCGCGCGGCGATAGCGATCGCGGCTATCGAAATCCATCTGCCCGTAATATCCGGATGGGTCGTTTCGCAAGATCTGTTCTACCGGACTTACGTCGTCGAACAAATCCTCCCACGAGATGGCATCAAGGGTACTGAGATTGGCGATCGCGCGTGCGACCCGTTCATTTGCTTCCAGTGCATGCGCCTCGCCTGCCCATGAGGTGGTCGCGACGGGCACGTCGAGCTGATCGCACAGCAGGGTCGACAGGGTTTCCACGAGGATCTCGACGCAAGCGATGCGAAGCATGGCCGGGAACGCCCAGAGTTCTCCGATGCGGAGCGGCGCCGTGCGCTGATAAGCGATCAGGAACCGGCTCAGGGCCGATGCCGAAACCTGCATTCGGCTCAGTTCGAGAAAACGGTGCGCGAGCACGAAGGCACGCGGGAAGCCAATGGTTTCTTCACCCTCGAGGGCTGGCAGTTTGCTATAGAAGCCGGTCGGCAGATCCTGTTTGATCTGCCTCAGCGCGCGCTGGACCACATAGTCATTGTCGAGCAACCATTCCGCCGCCTTGCTGGCTTCGGCCCCAGCCTTGGCGCATGCCAGGCAAGCCGCACGCAGCCACTCGAGGATGGCATCGGTTCCCGTGCGAGCGGGAATCTCTTGCGCTGCTTGCGGGGATATCCGGTCCTCCTCGGCAAACTGGATTGCAGCATGATCGAGCGCCGAGAAATCGCTATTAATGTCCGACATCAGCTGGCGAATTCAGTTTCCGCAGCGAGGGCCTCGAACATGAAGCCAGAGCGGCCCGGTTTGGCCAATGGAATCCGAAGGTCCGGTTGGACGATGAATGTCGGGCAGGGCGCACTTTTCGCCAGAGCGCCGGCGACACTTCCGTAGGGCGCGCTGGCAAGGTTGGTCTGGCCATGGGAAGCGACCACAACAAGGTCGATTTCGAGGCGGGATGCGATCAGATTGAGCCGCTCGCACGTTTCGCTGTCGGTTCCGAAATACACGGTAGCGTCGATGCCTTGCCGCAGGAGCCTCAACTTCCATGTTTCGAGATAGTTGCGGGCGCGCGCGGAGGTATTGCTCCTATCGGAACCGGCCTGTGTTTCGAGTGAGGGCAACTCGGCGGTTGGAGAAACAATGTGCGCCAGGATCACTTGCGCTTCTAGCGACTGGGCAAGCCTTGTGACAACCGGCAGCACGCTCTCGGAATTGGGCGATCCATCAAGCGGCACCAGAAGTCTGCGGTACTCGGCCGAACATTTCCTTTCGCGTCCCGAAGGAAGTAGAAGCATGGATGCTGCGCCGCTTTTCAGCAGCCGGTCGGCGGTGGTGCCCAGGCCTGAATGTGGACCTCGCCCGCTATGCCGCGCGAGGACGAGGACCGACCCGCGATGACCCTCCGCCCAGTCTATCAGCCGTTCATGGGCGGTCCCCGGGAGAACAACGGGCAGCACATCCGAGACCGTCTCGCTTGCCTCCCCAATAAGCTCGCCTATGCCGTCGCGGCATTCGGTGAAGCGCAGGTTCCACTCGATCGGGTCGGCAGGAAGAACCCCATGCGGGGCCGTTTCAACGATCTGGGCAAAGCCAAGCTGCAGGTCGAGAGCTTTCGCGATTGCGCGCGCGTGCCGTGTCACTTCGAGGCGGTTCATGTCTTCGTCCAGACAAGCAAGAATTTGCGGCGCTTGGCTAGAAAAGCGGGTGCGTTCGTCTCCAACCGGCGACCTCAGCACCGTGCTGGCACGTGATCGGGTATTCGTCGACATGGCAGTACGCTCCGGCATCATCGTTTCGCCCAGGCAATCATGCCTGGTGCCCCCGCGAATGGATTTTATGGCACATCGGCCATCAGACGCAGGAAGCACCGGCATGGTCTCACCAGCCTCATGCAGGGCAGCGAGACTTCTTCTCGAAAGCCGGCCGATCGGGGAAGGCCGACATATACTTGGACGCGAGCGGCACTGATCAATTACACCCGCACCATTGGTTCGCGTGCGGTCTCGCGTTCCAAGATCGAACCGGGATTATCGATCGGTGGAGGCTCTGGCCCGGCGGGGCATCTTGCTCACCAGACTGCGCGCAAGGGTCGATGCGCATTCGCCTCCAAGCGAAGAGGCTCTGCCCTGTCAGGGCTGCGCAATGTGCGCCGGCGGCCCGCCTTGCTGCCGATCAATGTATTTCTCGGGGCGCTGATCGAAGCGCCGCACGCACTGAGCCGAGCAGAAGAAATAAGACCATCCCAAAAATTCGCGGTGGGCCTCGACGGTCTCTAGCGGAATGCTACGCTGGCATACTGGATCGGTCACCTGCATCGTCAGAACGCCGTTCCATGTTCGCACCACACGCATGTGCAGTCCTGATGGTCGCAACTTGGGTCATGTAAGCCCCTGCGCAGGCGACGTTCTGCAGCGGGGAAGAGCATAGCGTGGAGAGATGATGCCGCATACAGCTTGTGCAGCCTCTCTCCCGTATTGGCTTGCATCAGTTTCGCTGTCACCCAATGGCGTCCTGTCGTTCCGATGCTGTTGAAGACAAAACGATTGACGATGCCCGCCTTCATTCTCGGTAAAAGCAAACGGCGCCACAATTGCTCATAGCTTTGATTTTCGAGGATGCTTTGTGCAGCGAGCGCGCCCGAAGTGATTGAATAGCGTAAACCAAACCCCGCAAGGGCATCTTGGAAACCAGCATGCTCGCCCGCAACCGGATGGCGCCCCTGGACTGCGCTTCTTGGGAGTCGCAGATTTCCATAACCGCCGAAGGCTTGTTCGTTACGCATCACGAGCCCGACTTTCTCCCGGAAGAAATCACAGGTTCGCTCGACAAATTCCTGTTGCCGTTTGAAGCCGCTAAAAAGACACGCTGCGATAGTCCCGCGGCCTTGATGGACGAGGAGATAGGCATAGCCTCGCGGTGCCAAACGGTCGTCGAAGGCAATGTAAGCTCCATCTTCACACTCGGTTTCGAATACATATCCCGAGGCGATAATATCGGCTTTGCGCGGTCCCCCGGCGAGGATCGTTTCTCCCTCGGTTTCGCGAACGCGACTCCCGAAATGGACCCGCACACCAAGCGCCTCTGCCTGCTTGAGGAGCCCATACTCGAGGCTTTGCACCGATCCGCCGCGCTCAACGAGATAATAGAGTGGGCGGCGCGCTGAAATTTCGTGCCGCCGTCCGCGCGCATCGAAACCCGTGCCTGTTCGGACTGGATGGGCCAGGAAGTTGATATCGATCCCCCAGCTTTGGAGTTCGCACAGCGTATCCTCGTCGCAGCTCCAGTTTTCAAGGCCCTGGAAATCGCCGTGAAAGCGCGCCCCGACGTGGCGGTGCCATTCGTGAAGCTCGACATCCCTTCCGCCTTTGGCGAGCACGATCGCCGCGGCGAGACCCGCCGGACCTGCGCCGACCACTGTAACGGCTGCGCTCATTAGGTCAGGTCAGTCGCGAACCGCGCCCCGGCAGGAATGGAGCAAGTTATTGTCACCTCCCTGGCTTGGCGGAGACGAGCGTGCGAAACTTCGGGAAAAACCGGGGAACGCGTGCTGCGTACTGACGATAGCGTTCGCCGAACTCGGCGAGTGCCTCTCGCTCCTCCCGCAGCGACAGCCGCCAGTACATGAGGAGGAGGATCGGGAACATGGCCAGCGTAAGTATGGTCGGCCACTGAACCAGAAAGCCCAGCATGATGAGGACGAAACCGACATATTGCGGGTGGCGGATGCGAGCATAAGGTCCTTCGGTTGCAAGTGCCCCCCCCTTCTGTGCCTGATAGAGCACGCGCCACGCGGCCGACAAAAGGATGAAACCACCTCCGATCAATCCAAAACTGAGGAGGTGGAACGGACCGAAATGCGGATTGCCGCGCCAGCCAAACAGCATTTCGAGCAAATGACCGGAATCGTGCGCGAACCAGTCAACCGACGGATAATTGCTCTGCAGCCATCCGGACAGGAAGTAGATGGTAAGCGGGAAGCCGTACATCTCGGTGAAAAGCGCCACGAGAAAGGCGCTGAACGCCCCAAAGGAGCGCCAATCGCGGCCCGATTTCGGCTTGAAAAAGCTGAACGCAAAAAGAATGAAGATCGCCGAGTTGAAGGCGACCAATATCCAAAGTCCGTATGCGGAATCGTGCATCGTCAGCGCACTCCTCTTTCGTTGCCCGGCCGGTCATTAGCCGCATAGCGGGAGGCAGTTTTCTTGGACGCGCTATCGGTTGTCTGGTCATGTGCGCCATGGTGCCCGGAAGGTGGTGTATCGGCCTGGCCATGCCCGCCGTGTCCGCCATGCCCACCGTGCATGAAGAGGTGGATGCCCACGCAAAACGCCAGGATCAATCCGAGCAGATAATAGTCGCCGGGGATATGGGCCTGATGCTCGAACAGCAGCAGAAACCCGGCGGCGAGAAGAAACACGATCACCGTTATTCCCGCGCGCGTTCCAAAAAATGGCCGATCCGGACCACTTGTCCCCTTTCGCATAGTTATTCCTCCATCGCAGCGCCGCGCCTCGTTTGGCGGCGCTTCAAGAAGTAGACGCAGAGGCGGCCGCGTTCTTACAGAGAGGCTTTCTTGTGGTGCCCGAAACCACCCACGCCGGACTTGGAAGTGTAAGTTGATCACCGACCGCTCGTCTTTGGGAACACAATCATTCAAGACCTGAGAGGCGGTATGACCCAGAGACAACGAGGAAAATCAGCGCGTCACGAACTTGGTTTGCGTGCATTGAAGCCGGCCTTGCGCGCCGTCGTGAAGGCTGGTCGACTTACAGTCATCGGTGCTCACGCGACGCGACTGGTCATCGATTCGGGTGCACCAGGACCCTCGGTTGCGATCAAGCTTCATAGCGCTGCGCTGCCGTTCAAGCTTCTCTCGCGCCCCTCGCTTGCGCTCGGCGAGGCCTATATGGATGGGTCCCTCACTGTGGAGGGCGGATCCATTCGCGATCTCCTTGCAATTGTTACTTCCGGGCTCGACGGACTTGATGAATTGCCGATCGAACGCCTCCGCGCACCGCTCGCGCGCATAGCCACCCGTCTCACAGGCAACCGGCGCCGTAAAGCGGCCAGAAACGTCGCGCGTCATTACGACCTTTCGAACGAGTTCTATGCACTCTTCCTCGACGAAGACTGGCAATACTCGTGTGCCTATTTTTGCGAAGGTTGTTCCTCGCTAGAGGACGCTCAAGCCGCAAAGCGCTCCCATATTGGTCAAAAGCTGATGGTAGGTGAAGGCATGAGCGTCCTTGACATTGGCTGTGGCTGGGGCGGCCTCGCGATCGAATTGGCAAAGCAGGGCGCGGCCGAAGTGTTAGGCATCAGCCTTTCGCAAGAGCAACTGACGCTGGCGCGCCAGCGCGCCGAGGAGGCTGGGTTTGCAGAAGAGGCGCGGTTCGATTTCTGCGACTACCGCGACCTTCAGGGTGAATTCGACCGTATCGTTTCCGTCGGGATGTTCGAACATGTCGGCCCTGCCAGCTACAGGTCCTTTTTCAGAGCCATCGAAGAGCATCTTGCTCCGGATGGGGTCGCCGTCGTCCACTCGATCGGGAGAATGGCTCCCCCGGGCGGAAAGGATCCCTGGGTCGACAAGTACATCTTTCCCGGCGGCTACATCCCGTCGCTGTCAGAGACCCTGTCCGTCGTCGAGCGCATGGGCCTGTGGGTTACCGATATCGAGATCCTGAGGCTGCACTATGCGGAAACGCTGGCGCATTGGTACGAGCGCTTTCAATCGCGCCGCGAAAAGGCGCTCGAACTCTTCGACGAGCGCTTCTGCCGGATGTGGGAGTATTATCTCGCCGCCTGCGAAATGATGTTTCGCAATGGCAATCTTATGGTTTTCCAGCTCCAGCTTGCGCACAAGCGGGACGCGGTCCCGCTGACGCGTGAATATCTCTACGCCCCACGCGATCAAAGCGCCGTGCCGCGCGATGCAGGCGGGAACCATTTGCGCTGCAGCTGCTCAGCTCGCTCGCGTTTGCTTGGGACGTCGAACTCCGAAGGGGTTCCACCGATGCGCTACGATGGTTCGTCGACCAGCTGAGGTTGAACGGCAGAACAAAGGCACGTCCGGTAAGAGTCGAGCCGCTTGTGAGGGTGCAATTCGCAAGCGGTTGCGAAGCACAGCATCTGCGGTGCTGCCAGCGATGCGAAATTAATTGCTGATCGAAAGCATTTGTACGACCCGTCTGCGTAGTATCGCCGAGCCAACGGTTCGAAACGAACCCACGCTTCGGATCGCGCCCATCCGTGCCGTGCCTGTTCTGGCATTTGAACTGCTCGCACGAGCCGCGGCAGATTGCCTCAGCGGCGCTCTCCCATCAGGCGAAGCAGGAACAGGAACAGATTGATGAAATCGAGATAGAGCGTCAGGGCGCCCAGTACGATGGCCTTGCCGCGAAACTCGGTCTGCCCGACCTGGAAATAGATGTTTCTGATCTTCTGCGTGTCATAGGCAGTCAGGCCCGCGAAGATAAGCACGCCCAGACCGCTGACAATCAGGTCCATTGTCGAGGATTGGAGGAACATATTGACGACCAGGGCAACGAGCAGGCCGACAACCCCCATGATCAAAAAGGCGCCCCAGGCCGATAGATCTTTCTTGGTTGTATATCCCCACAGGCTCAGGCCGCCAAAGGCAGAGGCGGCGGCGAAAAAGGTCCGGGCGATGCTCACCCCGGTATAGGCGAGGAATACGGTCGATAGCGACACGCCCATGAGTGCCGCATAGCTCCAGAACAGCGTTTTCGCGGTCCTTTCCGAGAAACGATTGATCCCAAATCCCAAGGCAAAGACAATGGCCAGGGGTGCAAAGATGGCGATCCAGCCCAGCACCGTTGGCGCGCCGGTAGCGGAAAAGAAGATCTCGCGAATGCTGGCGGTATTCGCGACCCAAAGTCCGACGATACCGGTAAGAAGCAATCCGCTCGTCATGTAATTATAGACGCCGAGCATGTATGATCGCAGCCCCGCGTCAAACGTCCCCGAGGGAACCGATTGAGGGGTAGAGGCGCGATCAAAGCTTGTCGCGGATCGGTGGTCTTCCATAAGTAGAATTCCCTTTCTTGCGCGGATCGGCACCTCGCGGCCCGATCGTTAGTCGTGGGTATAGGTAAAGTGCGCCGTGACGGCGGGGACCCGGTGCATTCTTGGCGGCGTATTCTTGGACGGGGAGGATTGCATATGCGGGGGGCGTTCGACCTCGATCCCGATCCGGTATTTGATGCCGCGTTGGAATGTCGTGAAACCACCGAAAGTGAGCGCGCCGGCGACGGTCATGGGTTCCAGACGGATCGTTCGCTGCAAACCGCCGGGCTCGGTGATATGCGCCCTGACCTTCGCATCGGTTATCCGGGCGCCGGAAGCCTCGTCGAAAACGGCCGCAACGATATGCATGCTGTGCGAACCGGCGGGCACGCCGCCGTGCATCCTCGCTTCGGGGTGGCTCTTGGCGTGGCCGCGCACTGTCGCGGCAGGCACCACGCCCAGATACATCATTAACCCGTCCGCGGTCCTGACACCATCGACCACCCCTGCGTGACTGTTGGTCGGCGCCATGACCGCTGCGAACATACCTGCCGCTGCAACCAGCGCGATTGCTGACCGAATGTGTTTCGAAATCATATCGGGCTCCATTTGCGTGAAAGGTAAGACGCATGGGGAGGACGGAAATTACATCGCGCGGGCGAGCGGCATCGGGACTGCGGGGTCCGGAAAACGCGGTATCGCTCTTGCCCGCCTGCGCCAAGACGCGCTTGGGTCTCATGTTACAAGCGATGGACGTTCGCGCCCGAGGCGTGCCGGAATTTCGGCCAGACTGCCTGCGGCAAACGAAAGGTCGTTCAGTACTTTTCGGGCGTCTTTATCGTGCAACCACGCACGGGCCTCATACCGCTCCAGATAAATCCGCAATGTCGCACCCCCCGTTCCCGTGCCGGAGAGGCGGTAGACGATGCGAGAGCCGTCTTCGAGCAGAACCCTGATGCCCTGGCGTTCGGCCACGCTGCGGTCGACCGGATCGGTATAGCTGAAATCGTCGGCCGTGCTGACTATCGACCCGGCGAGCCGCTTGCCAGCCATGTCGCCGACCTGATCGCGCAAGGCGTCCATCAGCGAGTTCGCCGCGGCGGCGTCCACAGCTTCATAGTCGTGCCGCGCATAGAAATGACGCCCGTAGCGATCCCAATGATCCTTAATGATGCGGTGTACAGGCATGCCGCGAACGGCGATGATCGTGAGCCAGAACAACACCGCCCACAGGCCATCCTTTTCCCGGACATGGTCGGACCCGGCCCCGAAACTTTCTTCGCCGCACAGCGTGATCCTGCCGGCGTCGAGCAGATTGCCGAAAAACTTCCACCCGGTCGGCGTTTCGAAACAGGGAATGCCGAGCTCTTGCGCGACACGGTCGAGCGCGCGGCTCGTCGGCATGGAGCGCGCGACGCCGGCGAGACCGCCGCTGTAGCCCGGGACGACATGCGCATTTGCCGCTAGCACGGCGAGACTGTCGCTTGGCGTCACGAACATTTTGCGACCCAGGATCATGTTGCGATCCCCGTCGCCATCCGAGGCGGCAGCAAAATTTACGGCTTCCTGCCCGAACATGAAGTCGACCAGGTTCCGGCTCCGCCCAAGATTGGGGTCCGGTTTCGCCCCGCCAAAATCCGGTAAGGGCTTTCCGTTGATGACGGTTCCGACCGGCGCCCCGAGGCGCTCCTCGAGGATTGCTCGCGCATAAGGTCCGCTGATCGCGTGCATCGCGTCGAACCGCATTGTGAAACTGGTGCTCGTCAGCAATTCGGCGAGGCGCTCGAAATCGAACAGCGTCTCCATAAGTTCCGCGTAGTCCGACACCGGATCCACCACCTCGACCTCGGTCTCACCAAGCGAGACCTTACCCGATCTATCGATGTCGATGTCGGGCTCGTCCACCAAGCGATAGGCGACTATCCGTTTGCTGCGCGCGTAGATGGCCCGCGACAGAGTTTCCGAGGCAGGCCCTCCGGTGGAAGAATTGTACTTAATCCCGAAATCGCCCTCAGGCCCGCCGGGGTTATGACTGGCCGAGAAGATCAAACCGCCACTTGCACCGCGCTTTCGGATAAGATGGGAAGCTGCCGGCGTGGACAGCAGGCCTGCTCGGCCAACGACGAGATGCTTGTAGCCATTCGCGGCCGCCATCCTGATGGCTGTCTGGATAGCCTCGCGATTGAAGAAGCGGCCGTCTCCGCCGATGACAAGCGTCCGGTTCGAGTCTCCGCCGACCGTCTCGAAAATCGCCTGCAGGTAGTTCTCGATATAATTCGGCTGCCTGAATATAGCCACCGGTTTTCGGAGCCCCGAAGTGCCTGGACGTTGATCATCGTAGGGGCGCGCGGGCATGGTCAGGACGTTCATCTGCGATCCTTGTAAAACGGCGTTGAACCTGGAGCGGACGAGCGCTTTCCTGGAGTGCTCGCTTTCACCGCGCTAAAGCCCCGCCAGTGCCAGCATTGCTGACCCGCCTTTTTCGGCCTCGTCGGCGTGCTGGCGCATCATCGCAAAGAGCTCACGGCCCAGCCCTTGCTCGTCCCGCGGCGGCGGGGCGGGTTCCCGGCCATTCCAGTCTGTTTCGCTCACTAGGGCCGAGAGCGTGCCGTTATCCGCCGACAGCCGCACCACGTCGCCGTCGCGCAAGCGCGCGAGCGGACCACCAGCATGCGCTTCGGGCCAGACATGGATCGCCGAGGGCACCTTGCCGGAAGCACCCGACATGCGCCCGTCCGTAACAAGCCCGATGCTGAGCCCGCGGTCCTGAAGGACGCCCAAAGCCGGCATGAGCTTATGCAGTTCGGGCATCCCGTTCGCGCGCGGCCCTTGAAAACGCACGACGATCACCATGTCGCGGTCGATCTCCCCCGCCTCGAATGCGCGTAGCACGTCATCCTGGTCCGGAAAGATCCGCGCCGGCGCCTCGATTGTCCAGCGTTCGGGGGCGACCGCGCTCGTCTTCATGACACAGCGACCGAGATTGCCGGTGAGGAGCCTTATCCCGCCATCGAGCGAAAACGGTGCCTGAGCGGTTCTCAAAATGCTTTCGTCGCGGCTTATTGTTGCACCGCTGCGCCATACAAGTTCATCACCATCTAATGCCGGCTGCTTTGCATAGGCACCGAGATCGTTCTTCCAGACGGTCAGGACATCTTGGTGAAGCAAACCTGCCTCGAGGAGTTCGCGGATGACAAAGGCCATTCCGCCTGCCGCTTGGAAGTCGTTCACATCGGCACCGCCATTCGGATAAATCCGCGCCAAGAGCGGAACGACCGTGCCCAACTCCTCAAAATCGCTCCAGTCGATCTCCAGGCCCGCCGCGCGGGCGATGGCCGGCAGATGAATGGTGTGGTTGGTCGAGCCGCCGGTTGCGAGCAGGCCCACGGCAGCATTGACGATCGCCTTTTCGTCGATGCAATGCGCTAGCGGACGGTAATCTTGGCCCTCAGATCCGATCTCGGTAATCCTGTGGACGGCAGCGCGCGTAAGTTGCTGCCGCAGCTTCGTGCCGGGATTGACAAACGCAGCGCCCGGCACGTGGAGGCCCATCACCTCCATCATCATCTGGTTGGAATTGGCGGTGCCGTAAAATGTGCAGGTGCCAGGGGCATGATAGGAGGCGCTCTCGGCTTCGAGCAGTTCGTCATGCCCGATCTTTCCTTCGGCGAAGAGCTGGCGGATGCGCGCCTTTTCGCGGTTTGGCAGTCCTGACGGCATCGGCCCGGCGGGCACGAGGATCGCAGGCAGATGTCCGAAACGGAGCATGCCGATCAACAAGCCAGGCACGATCTTGTCGCAAATGCCGAGGAGGAGCGCACCTTCGAACATCGCGTGACTGAGCCCTACCGCGGTGGCGAGCGCGATTGTATCGCGGCTGAACAGCGAGAGCTCCATGCCGTCCTGGCCCTGGGTGACGCCGTCGCACATCGCCGGTGCGCCGCCCGCGATCTGCGCTGTCGCGCCGACCTCGCGGGCAAAAATCTTGATTTGTTCGGGATAGCGATAATAGGGCGCATGCGCGGAGAGCATATCGTTATAGGCGGTGACCACTCCGATATTGATCGCATGGGCGCCCGCGATGGTCTGCTTGTCCTCGCCCGATGCGGCAAATGCGTGCGCCAGATTGCTGCAAGAAAGCGCGCTTCGTCGCGGGCCGGCATCCCGCTGACGGTCAATGAAGGCGAGATAGGCGTCGCGTCGCCGCTTCGAACGGTTGGCAATACGGGCAGTAACGGCTTCGACGACAGGGTTCATGCGCGGTCCCTCCGGGACGTTTGGGGAATGCCAGTAGTCGTGGCGCGCGCTGCCTGACTGTGCATTTCCCTCATTGTTGTTGCTCGCTTTGACGGCGCGATTGGATGAGGATTTGAATGGTCAGCAGGAGGGCCGCTGCAAGGATGATGGCTGCCGGAAGAGGAATATCGCCGAGCACTCGCGGACCCCGATCGGCCAGCATCAACGCTGCCGAGGCGAGGTAGCTGCCGAGCGCGGCAATTGCCAAGGCGACCTGCCTGACAGCATGGTCAAGCCCGCTTCCAGGGGCGAGAGATCCGATCGGATGCCCCGCCGCCCCGGCGGGAGCCCTTTGTAGCCACCCGGCGCCGATTGTGGGCGCCCGCCGGACCAATCGGGCGATTTCCCATTCGAGCCGGGGGGTATGGAGATTGCCGATAGCCGCGCTGCGTCGCTCTGCGAGCAACCGGTTTCCGGTCGCCTGCAACACAAGCAGCAGATCCGCCTGGGGGTCGAGCTTTCGCAAAGTACTTTCTGCCGTGAACACAGTGCGGACCAGGGCGGCCAGATGCGGCGGCAAGCTGAGTGTCCTGTGCCCCGACAATCGTCCGATATCGATCATGGTCTTGGCAAGAGACCATTCCGACATGGCGGCGCCCTGCAACTCCGCCAGGATACCGTCCACGCCGCGGGTAAGTGCCGCGCGGTCGGCAGTGACCGAAAGGAGACCGAGGTCGATCGCCGCATCGGTGAGCCATTCGGAATCGAGGTAAATGAACGCTGCCACAAAACCGAGCAGAGCCTCGCGGGTGCCAATGTCGAGCCTGCCGACAGCTCCGAAATCGTGCACGCACAGACGCCCGTCCGACATGATCAGCAAATTGCCCGGATGCGGGTCGGCATGAAAGGCACCAAGAACGAAAAACTGTTGCAGATAGAAATCGATGAAAGTCTCGGTGAGCGTATTGCCGCGCTCGATGGCCTCGCGCTCATCCAGCGGGGTGCCCATGCTGCGCTCCTGCGTAATGACGGAGGCGTCCGACATCTCGTCGACGACATCGGGAATGTAAACCGTCTCAGAATCAGCGAAAGCGCGGGCGAACAGGCGGATGTTGCGCGCTTCCTGCCGGAAATCGGTTTCCCTTTTCAGATTGTGCGAAAGCTCCTTCGCCAGTGCCGCCGCGCGGTGACGTCTCAGCGCAGGTATGACATGCTGAAACAGGTGCACCAATATGAGCAGAATGCGCATATCTCTTGCAATTTGCTCGCCCACTCCGGGCCGGAGGACCTTGACGACCACTTCGCGTCCGTCATGCAGCTTTGCGGCGTGGACCTGGGCTACCGAGCCCGCGGCCAGAGGGTCGCGTTCAAAACTGGCAAAGGCCGTTGCTGTGTTCGCGGCCAATGACTGCTCGATGATCCTTACCGCTGCATCGGCAGGGAAAGGAGCGGCCTGGCTCTGCAGGTTCGAGAGGCTCGCGGCCCAGCTCGCATCGAGCAGATCCCGGCGCTCGCTCAGCGCCTGACCGAGCTTGGTGAAGGTCGGACCGAGATTTTCGAGGCGCCGCGTGGTCCTTTGCGGAAGCGTGGTCATGCGTCGGCCGAATCCCAGACGGCGCAGTCCCATCGCGGTCAGCGTGTCCAGCAGGAACCGGGTTGCTGTCCACATGATCTGAATTCCCCGGATAATCATCGACCGCCCTGACCTCTCGCATCCTCGTTGGAGAATGGACGCCTGAAACGCGGGTGGATTACTATGCGGGGCGACCCGACCAAGAGAGCTTGCTCGGCGAAGTTACTGCGCTGGCCGAACAGTATCGCCACCCAGGTCGCGCTCACCTTTGGCGGGGGTAGCAGG
>DDNW01000099.1:43096-49519 GCA_002341345.1 Erythrobacter sp. UBA2510 | reverse complement strand
CCTCACCTGTGGCGGGGGTGGCAGGCGGCGGTTGTAATCAAGCCGTGCGAAAAGCGTCCGTTCTCTGCACGTTGGCGATATTGTTCGCGAGAGCGCCGTCGGGAACGTTCGCAAAAACTGGAGCCGGGGAGACCCCATGAAATATGCAGAAATGATGGCGCAACTTGTGGGTGGCGCCGGTTTTGTTGCGGCGCTCGACCAGTCCGGCGGCTCGACACCGTCTGCCCTTCAAGCCATCGGCATCGGCGCGGACCGGTATTCCGGAGAGGACGAGATGTTCGCGCTTATCCATGAACTTCGCGTGCGGGTCATGACATCTCCATGTTTCGATGGGCGAAGGGTGCTCGGCGCTATTCTCTTTGAGCGGACCATGGATGCGCAGATTGACACCGTACCGGTGCCAGAGTTTCTCTGGCGGCGGGGGATCGTGTCCTTCGTCAAGATAGATCAAGGGTTGGAGGAAGATACGGGCGGCGTCCAGCTCATGAAGCCCATGCCGGATCTTGAAAGCCTGCTGTCCCGTGCGCGCTCTAGGGCCGTTCTTGGTACCAAGATGCGTTCGGTGATCAACGTCGCATCGCACCGGGGGATCGGCGATGTCGTGCGCCAGCAATTCGAGCTGGCCAACCATGTCCTTGACCAGCGACTTGTGCCAATTATCGAACCGGAAGTGAATATCGCAAGTGCAACGCGCGACGAGTGCGAACGAATTCTCCTTGCCGAACTCAGCCATGCGCTCGATGGGCAAGCCTATGGCCGCCGTGTGGTCCTGAAACTCTCGCTGCCGGTTTCGGACGGGCTTTACGCGCCCCTCGTTGCCCATCCCAGTTGCGCGCGGGTGCTCGCCCTGTCGGGCGGGTTCTCCCAGGATGCCGCTTGCGCCGCGCTCGAAAGAAACCGCGGCATGATCGCGAGCTTCAGCCGGGCTCTGTTGCAGGATTTGCGGGCGCACATGCAAGATCAGGAATTCAACGATGTGCTCGGGCGCGCCGTCGAGCGCATCTACCGGGCATCGACAGTCAAGCGCATGGCCGATCGATAAGACGCCGCCAGTCCAACACTAGCCTAGATCCCTTATGCCTATTCTGCTCTAGTGCGCGAGAATCATCGGGATCGGGCTGTGCAGGATCATCTCCCGGGTGACCCCACCGAGTATGGTTTCCCGGATACGCGAGTGCCCATAGGCGCCGAGCACGATGTAAGCCGCCCCAACATCGTTCGCCGCAGCCACCAACCCCTCAGCGATCGATGCATCGCCGGCGGGTTGCCGATGGGTCTGCGTTTCGATGCCGTGCCGTGCAAGATATTGCGCAAGCTCTTCCGGCGACGAACCTTCTTTGTCCTCGCTAACGGTTACGATGTGGACCTCAGCAGCATCGCGCAAGAGTGATCGGCTCAAGCGAACGGCATGCCCGGCTTCGGCGGATCCATTCCACGCAATGATCGCATTCCCCCTGGGCGCGAACCGCTTTCCGCCGAGCGGTACGACGAGCGAGGGAGACTGGATATGAACGACAAGATCGGCGGCGAGCGGCGCGGCTCGCGGCAGGACGGCATCTTTCTGCTCAGGCTGACTAATGACCACCAGATCGGCCAGCGTCGCGTGCGCAGCCAGCGCCTGTCCTGCGGAACCCTCGACGCGGCGCCATTCCCACTCAACGCCTTCTTGCGCCAGGCGGCTCTCGATCAATTGGCGATCTTCATTTTCCGCATCGCGAACCGATTGCAACGCTTCGGGCGAAATATAGCTTGCACCATACGGATCACCGATAAAAACATAGGAATTCCAGCTTGTGGCTTGCAGACAGATGAGGAGGCCCTTGTTATCTCGCACGAGATCGATCGCCGCAGCCAGGCGGCTGTCCTGTCCGGCGTCGCGATTGACGTGCAGCAGCACTGTTTTCATTTGTCTCATTCCCTTCCTGTAACCTTGCGAGCTTCGGCAAGCCGCCCGGCGCTCCGCTGGCGTGACGCATATCAGGCCACTCTTGGCAGATGCCTTGCGTTCGCCCCTGCTGGACCTGATCCAAAAGGACGCCGGAAGCCCGCGCGACTTACACTTTTCGGCGGCGCCTTTCACTATCTCATTGCTGCTATGTAAGCCTTCGCGCGCCATTCCGTCCCTAATGGAGGGAAGCGCGCGCGGTTGAGCCGCGACTTCGCCCCATTCCTGCAGCAAGGAGCAATAGTCGCATGTCGGTTCCGCAAACCCTCGATGATCTGGGCGAAATCGCTGGCCAAATTGCGCTGGTCCGGGTCGACTTCAATGTACCAATCGGAAACGACGGCGCGGTCGGTGATGATACGCGCTTGCGAGCGAGCTTGCCAACGGTGATGGCGCTCAGAAGGCGCGGCGCGGTAGTCCTTTTGCTCTCGCATCTTGGTCGTCCCAAAGGAAAACCGAACGCGGCATTCTCGCTCGCGCCGGTTGCCAAAACCTACAGCTCCCTGCTCGGAGACGAGGTTCATTTTCTCGAAGACTGGACTGGCCCGGGAGCGCAGCGCGCGGTTTCCGAGCTGGAGGCGGGCGATGTTGCCTTACTGGAAAACACCCGCTTCTACGCAGGCGAGGAAAGCAACGATCCTGAGCTTGCAAGCGCGATGGCCGACCTTGCGGATTTTTATGTCAACGATGCGTTCTCGGCCTCACACCGGGCGCATGCATCCACGGTGGGAGTGGCAAGACTGCTGCCGAGCTATATGGGCCGTGCCCTGGAAGACGAGCTCGGGGCGTTGCAATCGGCGACCGGGCTCGGGCGGCGCCCTTCCACCGCGATTATTGGCGGCGCCAAGATCTCGAGCAAGCTGGAGGTGCTCGAGCAGCTCAGCACGAAAGTGGATAACCTCATCATCGGCGGAGCGATGGCGAACACCTTTCTCGCCGCGCTGAAAAAGCCAACCGGCAGATCGCTCGCCGAGCGGAACCTCGAGGATGCAGCGCTGCAAACTCTGAAGAATGCCAGCCAGGGAAAGTGCCAGATCCATCTGCCCGAGGATGTCGTGGTAGCCAGGGAACTGACGCCGCATCCCGTTTCGCTGCGCACGGCCCTGGTCGAAGATGTCGCCGCCGATGAGATGATCCTTGACCTGGGACCCCGCACTGTTGCGAAAACTGTGGACGTGCTGCGATCCTCGCAGCTTCTCATCTGGAATGGCCCGCTCGGTGCATTCGAGACGCCTCCTTTCGAGACTTCGACTTTCGCAATCGCCCAGGCGGTCGCCGAGCTGACGCGAAAGGGGTCGCTGACCTCGCTTGCCGGTGGCGGTGACACAGTTGCGGCCCTCAACATGAGCGGTCTGACTGCGGATCTGACCCACGTGTCGACCGGGGGCGGCGCATTTCTCGAGTGGGTCGCCGACATCGCGCTTCCCGGTCTGCAGGTCCTTACCTGACTGGGCCTTGAGCGGTATCTGGAACCGGCGAGCTTCCAGCGGGATAGATGTCGCAACGGGTCTGCGGCCAACCACTCCCGATCACTGGGTATTGGACCCGCCAAACTCTTGCCGATGCGCCGTTTGGCCCATTGCCCTTAAGTTCAAGCGCAGTCGTTTTTCCAGTTCCAGGGCCGCAAAGAACACCGTGCCTATGGCAAAGAGTAGCACGCCATCGGCAAACGGAACCGGGCGTGTCGCAAAGATCGCCTGGAGGGGCGGCGCGTAAGTAATTCCCAATTGTGCGGCGAACACGGCTATTACCGTGAGCCACACCGCCTTCGTACCCTTTACTGCCGCCCAGGTGAGCGATGGGCCATAAATGTTTCGCACGTAGAAGAGATAGAAAATCTCCATGATCACGAGCATGTTGAGCGCGAGCGTTCGAGCCAATTCGAGATCATATTGCTGTTCGACACCATAAGCGAACACGCCGAAAACCCCTGCGGAAATGAGCAGCGAGGCGAAAATTATCTGCCAGGCCAGGGTGCCGTTCAAGATCGGTTCGGCTCTTGGTCGCGGCGGCCTCAGCATCGTATCTTCTTCGGTCGGTTCAAAGGCGAGCGCGATCCCCAGCGTGGTGGCCGTCACGAGATTGATCCAGAGGATTTGAATGGGCGTGATTGGCAGTGTGAGGCCGAGGAGGATCGTGATGATGATGGTCAGCGCTTCGCCGCCATTGGTGGGGAGCGTCCAGCTGATGACCTTCTTGATGTTGTCATAGACTGTCCTTCCATCCCGAACCGCTGCAGCGATGGAGGCAAAGTCATCGTCAGCGAGGACGATGTCCGCAGCCTCTTTCGCCGCCTCGCTTCCGCTACGCCCCATTGCGATGCCGGCATCGGCCCGTTTCAGCGCGGGCGCATCATTCACGCCGTCCCCTGTCATCGCAATCGTCAGACCGTGCGATTGCAGCGCTTCGACGAGCCGTAGCTTGTGGCCGGGATTTGTTCTGGCGAAAATGTCCGTCTCGAGAACCGCAGCAGCCAGTTCGTGGTCGGTCAGCGCGTCAAGATCAGTGCCAGTGAGCACAAGATCCGGATGTTCGAGACCCACCTGCCTGCCGATGGCGGCTGCGGTGCCGGCATGATCACCCGTAATCATTTTTACCCGGATGCCTGCTGCGCGGCACTCGGCGATCGCGGCGACCGCCGAAGGGCGTGGGGGATCGATGAGACCGACCAGCCCGAGCAAAACGAGTTCGCCCAGGAACTCTGCCGACGGGAGTTTGTGCTCGGCGGGCCTGGCGACGCGAGTGGCGAGCGCAAGAACGCGCTGTCCCCTTGCGCTCAATTCATCGATGCGCATACACCAATATTCTGTGTCGAGCACCTCGGCATCGCCGGTTGCGGAGCGCTGGGAGAGGCACATCGAGAGCACCTGTTCGGGCGCGCCCTTTACCGCGATCAGACCTGGCCCGTTTCGCTTATGCTGCACGGTCGCCATAAAACGGTATCGCGCGTCAAATGGTATGGCATCGCTGCGAAACCATTCCCCGGTCAGCGACTCCAAGCGCCCCCCAGCCTTCATCGCGAAGGCCAGAAGGGCGCCCTCCATCGGGTCACCGCTGACGGTCCAGCTTCCTCCGGTCTTGTTGAGTTCCGCGTCGTTGCAAAGCGCGGCGACCAGCGCCAATTCAGACAGCGCCTCGCCATAAGCAGGGTCATCGGAGGCGTGTTCGTGAGAGATTTCACCTTCAGGTCCGTACCCCTCGCCGGCAATTGAAAAGGTCTGGTCGGCGAGTGCGACCGATGCCGCCATCATTTCGTTGCGTGTCAAGGTACCGGTCTTGTCGGTGCAAATGACGGAAACAGAGCCGAGCGTCTCGATTGCGGGCAAGCGCCGCACGATCGCATTCCGCCTTGCCATGGCCTGCACACCGATCGCCAGAGTTATCGTCAGCACCGCAGGCAAACCCTCCGGGATCGCAGAGACCGAAAGGCCGACGATGGCCATGAAGACCTCGGAAAATTCCAGGTTTGCGACATAATAGCCGAAGGCAAGCAGCGTTGCGGCGAGCAGGAGGATGAGAAGAGTCAGCCATCTGGCAAAGCCGTTCATTTGCTCCACGAGCGGCGTCGTCAGCGTTTTAACCTCCGCCAGCATTCCGCTTATCCGACCGATCTCGGTTTCTTCGGCAGTCGCGATAACGATGCCCTTTCCTTGACCGGCGGTCACCAATGTACCGCTGAACGCGAGCGATGACCGGTCGCCCAAAGATGCGTCCATTGCGACAGGAGCCGGACCCTTCTCGACGGGGAGGGACTCGCCGGTCAAGACCGCCTCCTGAGCTTGGAGGCCGTAAGCTTCGACGAGCCTGAGGTCGGCGGGAACGCGGTCGCCAGCTTCGAGCAGCACCAGATCGCCGACGACAAGCTCTTCGCTGCTGATATCGAGCCGCTTTCCATCACGTATTACGGCAGCATGCGGCGCGAGCATTTGCTGGATCTTCGCCATTGCCTGCTCAGCCCGTCCTTCTTGGGCAAGGCCGATGACGGCGTTCACGATGACGACCGCGAGGATGACGATCGTGTCGATAAGGTGTCCGAGAACAGACGTGATCGCCGCTGCAACGAGCAGCACATAGATAAGAATATTGTTGAAGTGCGACAGAAAGCGGCGGACGATGCCGGGCTTTTGCACGATGCGCGGCCGGTTAGGTCCGAATGCCCGCAGCCGATCAGCCGCTAATTCACTGGAGAGCCCATACGACGTGGCACCGACAATGTCGGCGATATGCTCGGCCTCTTGTGCGTGCGCATTCGAGACTATCGGTCGGCCTGGCGCATTCGCCGCCATGCGAAATCAGTCCGCTGCTGTTTGGCTGGAAAAGTTTTCGAAGAACCGCCCGAACTCGACCGGAAAAGGGAACACGATGGTCGAACTCTTTTCGCCGGCGATCGCCCCCAACGCGCCGAGGTAACGCAATTGCATCGCTTCGGGCCGGCTGGAAAGGATCTCGGCCGCTTCGTGGAGCTTTTGCGCTGCCTG
>DDNW01000099.1:40285-43084 GCA_002341345.1 Erythrobacter sp. UBA2510 | reverse complement strand
CTGCTCTTCGCCTTCGGCGTTGATCACCCGTGCCCGGCGCTCGCGCTCGGCCTCGGCCTGCTTCGCCATCGCCCGAACCATGGTCTCATCGATATCGACATGCTTGATCTCGACGTTGGCGACCTCAATTCCCCATGCGTTGGTGTGTGTGTCGATAATATCCTGAATATCCTTGTTGAGCTTGTCGCGCTCGGCGAGCAGTTCATCGAGTTCATGCTTGCCAAGCACGGAACGCAAGGTCGTTTGCGCAAGCTGGCTGGTAGCGTCGACGAATTGTTCTACCTGGATGATCGCGCGCTCGGGATCGATAACGCGAAAATATATGACGGCGTTCACGTGCACCGAAACATTGTCCCTCGAAATAAGATCCTGGGTAGGCACATCGAGCACAACGGTTCGCATATCGACGCGCGCGATGGTCTGGACAAAGGGAAAGACAAGGATGAGCCCCGGCCCCTTGACGCCGGTGAATCGGCCGAGCGTGAAAAGCACAGCACGCTCATACTCGCGCAGGATCCTGATAGAGCTTGCTGCGAACAGCACGGCGATAAATATGGCGGCAAGGATTAGGGTGGAATTGCTTATCATGATGCCCTCCTTTCGAGGTTGCGCTCGCTGAGCATTTGGCACAGCCTCGCGCCATCGGCCCGCTCTGGACACGAGAAGCGTCCTCCGGATGCCTTTAAGGACGAGCAGCCGACCTGCTGATTACAGTTCCGCTCGGCGCGCGCGGGAAGCCGGCATCGCGCGCTATGGAATCCAAGTTCAGCGCGATGGGAGCGTTTGATCGCCTCGCATCTTCGAGGATCGCGGCAGCTCCGCATTGTCGAAGAATCCGCAGCTTGCTTGCCTCTCAATTGTAATGTGTCGGCCTGAGTGCCGTCTGATGATGCAACGCCCAATCACGGCGTCGCTTATCATCGCGGCTTCGCATGCCGACCGGGGCGATCACTCCAAGCACGCTTTCGGCAAGGCTTGCGAGACGACAAAGGGATCAAGAAATGCACAATTCTGGAAGCAAAAACTTTCAGAAGCGAAGCGGGAAGCCTCTGCTTACCCCCCCGCGCGAGTGCGGCGTTAGGCTCCCTCATCACAGCGGCTGTTGCTGCAGTCGGGGCCACATCAGCAGCCGCGCAGACAACGGTCTATGAGAGCGACGATGTCTCTCTAGAAGTTGCCGCCGATGCGACGGCTGTTGTCTTCACGCAGAACAATTCCTGGTTCGGCGAGCCGGAAGCCAATATCGGGGCCGACACCGACAGCTGGGTCGAACTCGCGTTCGAACCCCAGCTTTACCTGACCGTTCGCAATGTTCTTGGCGGGGAGCTTTCGGCGGGTGTCTCGACTGTGACGACAAAGACCTACGGCGAGAGCGCCGACGGCCTTGCCGTGGGTTTCGACGATCCCGGGGCAACGACGCTCGAGAAACTCTACGTGGGCTGGAAGACCGAAATTGGTCCCAACGACACAATTGAGATCATCGGCGGTGATTTCGACTACCAGATCGGCACAGGCTTCCTGATCAAGGACGGGGGCCGCGACGGAGGCGACCGCGGGGGGTTCTACCTTGGTGCACGATCGGCCTCGCGCGGAAGCGCATTGCTGCGCGTCAAGACAGGAGACCTCCTGCTCGAAGGCTTCTATTTGGGCAACAACCCCGGGCGTAGCGGCATTCGTGCACATGTCATCGGCGCCAATGTCGAGTATGAGCTTGCCGAAGTGGCATCGATCGGCGCTACCTACATCAAGGTCGCGCATTTCGACGACCCGGTGACCGCTGGCACCGCCGAAGACCTCAGGACATATGATTTTCGCGGATCTGCAAAGATTACCGACCAGCTGACGTTGTCGGGAGAATATGCCGTGCAAAGCGGGGCCGGTTTCTACGACGGCAAAGGGTGGTACCTACAGGGCGACTACGGTTTCGATAGCCTGCCTCTGAACCCGACGCTCACCTACCGCTACGCGGAGGTCACGGGCGACGATCCCGCAACGCTGAAGAATGAGGAATTCATCCCGCTGGCCTACGGGTTCACCGATTATGGGCAATGGTACCAGGGCGAGATCACCGGCAACTGGATCTTCGCCAACTCCAACCAAAAAACCCATATGGTAAAGGGAACAGCGACGCTCACCGAGAGCCTCGCACTCACCGCATCCTGGCTCAATATCTCACTCGATGAGCCGGGCCAGCTGGGCGTCACAGACGCGGCATTCGGCAACGAGTTCGACGTCTTCATCGACTGGCAGGCGACCGATCGCCTGTTTCTGTCCCTCGCTGGCGCGATTCTGGTGCCTGGCGAGGGCGCGAAGCAGTTCACCGGCGGATCCGGCACCTGGTCGCACGTCATGCTTTACGCTTCGGTTTCTTTCTAGGAGGTATGATCATGTCGGACACTGCCGCTGCGCACGGGTCACCCTCCAGCTCCAGGCGCTTCAAATTTCCCACCGCGTATACAATTCTCTTTGCCCTCATCGCATTGGTCGCCGCGGGCAGCTGGGTCATTCCGGCAGGCCAATATGAGCGGATTGAGAATGCCGAACTGGGGCGCTCGGTCCCGGTCCCCGGAACTTACGAAACCGTAGACGCGAACCCGCAGGGCATATTCGACGTACTGCTGGCACCGATCGCCGGGTTCTACAATCCCGAAACCTATGAAGCCCAGGCCATCGATGTCGCGCTTTTCGTGATCATCATCGGCGGCTTCCTCGGCGTCGTCACGCGAACCGGGGCGATTGACCGCGCCATCGAACGGTCAATGGGAGCGCTGAAGGGAAGGGAGGTCTGGATGATTCCCA
>DDNW01000099.1:27953-40129 GCA_002341345.1 Erythrobacter sp. UBA2510 | reverse complement strand
GGGAGGTCTGGATGATTCCCATCCTGATGGCAGTGTTTGCCGCCGGTGGGACGACCTACGGCATGGCCGAAGAATCGCTCGCTTTTTACGGACTACTTATTCCCGTCATGCTCGCGGCCCGCTTCGACGCCGTCGTTGCGGTTGCGGTCATTCTCCTCGGCTCAGGCGTCGGTGTCCTGGGATCAACCATCAATCCGTTCGCGACGGTCATAGCCGCCAACGCGGCAGGAGTGCCGTTCACCTCCGGACTGGGCCTGCGCGTCTTTATCCTGGTGAGTGGATGGGCGATCTGTTCGGCTTATGTGGTCCGCTACGCGCTGAAGGTGCGTGCCGATCCGTCGAGATCGATCGTTGCCGACGAGAGCGCAGCGATCGCCGCGCGGTTCGCGAGTGACGGCCATGACGCACAGGCGCCGCTGAGCAGAACGCAGGTCCTGACCCTGATCATTTTCGCGGCGACATTCGGTGTCATGATCTGGGGCGTCGCCTCACAAGGCTGGTGGATGGACAAGATGTCGGCGCTTTTCATTGCAGCATCGATCCTGGTTGGCGTTGTCGGGTGGATGGGAGAGCAGAAATTCATCGATGCCTTCATGGCCGGTGCCAAAGATCTGCTTGGCGTTGCTCTCATCATCGGAATCGCGCGCGGCATCGTCGTAATCATGGATGCCGGCAAAATGACCGACACCATACTGAACAGCGGAGAGCAGGCCTTGGCGGGCCTGGGCGCGGTTGGTTTCATCAACACCATCTTCGGGATCGAGGTCGGTCTGTCCTTCCTCGTCCCATCATCATCGGGGCTGGCTGTCTTAAGCATGCCGATCCTCGCGCCACTTGCAGATTTCTCCGCGGTCGACCGGGCGCTTGTGGTCACCGCCTACCAGTCGGCGAACGGCCTGGTGAACCTCATCAACCCTACTTTCGCTGTCGTGATGGGCGCGCTCGCCATTGGCGGCGTTCCCTATCAGCGGTGGCTCAAATTCATGTGGCCGCTGCTGCTTATCCTGACGGTGCTGATCATGAGCTCGCTCAGCCTCGCAGCTGCGCTTGGGTAAAACCAAGTTGCTCGAACATTTGCAAAAAGGACATCTTCAATGACCGGATTTGGCGTTCATTCCGAAATAGGCAAGCTCCGCAAGGTTATCACCTGCCAACCGGGTCTGGCGCATTCCCGCTTGACGCCGGCGAATGCCGACGCGCTTCTCTATGACGACGTGCTGTGGGTACAGGAAGCGCGCACCGACCACGCTGATTTTCGTATGAAAATGAGCGCAAGAGGGGTCGAAGTCTACGAGTTTCACGACCTGCTCGGCGCTGTCCTCGCGATCCCCGAAGCCCGGGCATGGGTTCTCGACCGGCGGATTTCAGAGGATCAGGTCGGGCTTGGCATGCTGAGCGAGCTACGCGCCTGGCTGGACGAAATGTCACCCAGCCAGCTCGCCATACACCTGATCGGCGGCATTGCCGTTCATGAACTGCCCTTCAAGGCGCATGACATGTTCGGGAGCTATCTCGGCCCGGACGGGTTCGTCATCCCGCCGCTCCCGAACACGCAGTTCCCGCGCGACAACAGCTGCTGGATCGGCAACGGCCTTACCCTGAACCCAATGTTTTGGCCCGCGCGGCGGCCGGAGACGCTACTTGTGGCGGCCGTCTACAAATTCCATCCGCTGTTTGCGAGTGAAGATTACCAGATATGGTGGGGGGATCCGGACACTGACCATGGCCCGGCCACACTCGAGGGCGGCGACGTCATGCCTTGGGGCAATGGCACAGTCCTGATCGGTATGGGCGAGCGCACCTCACCGCAAGCCGTGGGTCAGGTCGCTCGCGCGCTCTTCCGCGGCGAGGCTGCACAGCGGGTTATTGCCTGCCAGCTACCGCGATCGCGCAGCGCCATGCACCTCGACACGGTTTTTTCCCATTGTGACCGCGATGTTGCGACCGCCTTCGTCGAAGTGTGCGATCAGATCCAGTGCTACAGCCTGCGGCCCGGAGACAGTGCTGACCAGATTGATTTTCGCAAGGAGGAAAAGCACCTCTTCACCTTGGCTGCGGAGGCGCTGGGCCAGAAGAACCTGACCATCGTCGAAACCGGGGGCGACGCCTATGCGCAGGAACGCGAGCAATGGGACGACGGGAACAACGTCGTCGCGATCGAGCCGGGCGTCGTCGTTGCCTATGATCGCAATACGTCGACCAACACCTTGCTGCGCAAGGCCGGCATCGAGGTCATCACGATCCGAGGCTCCGAGCTCGGGCGGGGTCGCGGTGGTGGCCACTGCATGACCTGTCCGGTCTGGCGTGACCCGGTCGATTTCTAACTTCCGCTCCTCTGACATACCGACAATCGAGACATTTTATGGCCTACAATATTCACGGACGCAGTTTCCTGAAGCTGCTCGACTTCGACCAGCGGGCGGTGCGTCACCTGCTCGACCTGTCGCGCGATCTCAAGCGCGCGAAATATGCCGGTACCGAGCAGCAGCATCTCAAGGGCAAGAACATCTGCCTGATCTTCGAGAAGGCGTCGACACGTACAATGTGCGCTTTCGAAGTTGCGTCCATGGACCAGGGGGCCGGGGTCACGTACCTCGGGCCGACGGGTTCCCAAATCGGCCATAAGGAGTCGATGAAAGACACGGCTCGTGTGCTCGGTCGCATGTACGACGCGATCGAGTATCGCGGTTTTGCGCAGGAGAAGGTCGAGGAACTCGCCGCCCATGCCGGCGTGCCGGTGTTCAACGGTCTGACCGACGAATTTCATCCCACGCAGATGCTGGCTGATCTGATGACGATGCGCGAGCATGCCGACAAGCCGCTTGGCGACATCTCTTACGCCTTTGTCGGCGACGCCCGAAGCAACATGGGGCATTCGCTCATGATTGCAGGCTGCCTGATGGGCATGGATGTACGGATCGGCGCGCCCAAGAGCCTCTGGCCGAGCGATGACTATTTGCAGCCTGCCAGAGCATTTGCGGACCAATATGGCGCGCGGCTTACACTGACCGAGGATCCCGTCGAGGCGGTGGAGGGCTGCGACTTCGTCAATACCGATGTCTGGGTTTCGATGGGGGAGCCCGAAGACGTCTGGCAGGAACGCATTGAGCTGCTTTCACCTTACCAGGTAAACACCGCACTCATGCAGGCAACCGGCAATGCCGCAGCAAAGTTCATGCATTGCCTTCCTGCCTTCCACAACACCGAAACGAAGGTCGGAAAGGAGATCTTCGAGGCCCACGGTGTTGCCGAAATGGAAGTCACCGACGAAGTCTTCGAATCGGCGGCCGGAATTCAGTTCGAACAGGCCGAGAACCGGCTTCATACCATCAAGGCGATCCTTGTCGCCACGGTCGGGACCTGACGCCATGCGCATCGTCGTCGCTCTGGGTGGAAACGCGCTCCTGAAACGCGGCGAACCACTTACCGCGGAAAACCAGCGCGCGAACGTCCGTATTGCTGCGGCCGCGCTCGCGCCGCTCGCCGTGGAGCACGAACTCATCATCTCGCACGGCAATGGACCTCAAGTCGGCCTGCTCGCCTTGCAAGGTGCCGCTTACAAGCCTGACGAGGCGTTTCCGCTCGATGTGCTCGGCGCCCAGACGGAAGGCATGATTGGATACATCATCGAGCAGGAGCTCAAGAACCTCCTCCCTGCCAGCCAACAGCTCGCCACGATTCTGACCATGGTCGAAGTCGACCCCCACGACCCGGCCTTTGACGAGCCGACTAAGTTTGTCGGGCCGATCTATGACCAGGACCATGCTCTGCGCCTTGCAGAGGAGAAGGGATGGGCGATGAAGCAGGATGGTGACAGTTGGCGCCGTGTTGTCGCATCACCCACCCCCAAAAGCATCGTCGAACGCGAACCGATCCAATGGCTTATAGAGAAGGCGGCGATTGTCATCTGCGCCGGGGGTGGGGGGATCCCGGTCGCCGAGGGTCCGGATGGACATTATGCCGGCGTAGAAGCTGTGATTGACAAGGATTTTGCCAGCGAGCTGCTGGCACGAGACCTCGAAGCCGACCTGCTGGTGATGGCCACCGATGTCGATGCAGTGTATCTCGATTGGGGCAAGGCCGGTCAGCGCGCCATCCGCTCGGCTTCGCCCGACGCGGTCGATCTTGGTGCCTTTCCCGCAGGTTCTATGGGCCCAAAATTGCGTGCGGCCTGCAATTTCGCTGCAGCGACCGGAAAGAAAGCTGCAATCGGCGCGCTGAGCGATCTGCAAGCGGTCGTCAACGGCGATCGCGGAACGACGATCAGTATGCAAGGCAGTGGCATCGAGTTTGCGGATCCCGATCCGTCGGAGGAGCGTTGACGATCGGTGATCCAGCGCGCCTAAGGTAGCCCGACCGTGGTCGCCAAACGCGAGCGATGCGATGACCGCAACATAGCACGAAGCGATTGATCGGCCGCTTGCGAGTGTAATCCCGGCTTCATGGAGGCGTCTGCTCTTGAAAAACGCAAGAATGCGGAGATGAATGGGCAAGACAGGTTCAAACGGAGCGGCGAACAACGCTGCCGACAAGGACGGCGGGACGGAAGGCGTGCGCCGGCGCGATTTTATCCATATCGCGCCCGTTGCGTTCGCGGGGACCGGTGCCGCAGTGGCCGTCTGGCCGCTTATCGACAGCATGAACCCATCGGCCGACGTGGTCGCACAGGCTACGATCGAAGTCGATTTGCAACCGATGGAGCCAGGTCAACGTATCACTGTGAGTTGGCGCGAGCAGCCGGTGTTCATCGTGCAGCGCTCAGCTGAAGAGATCGCGCGAGCCAGAGCCGACGATGCCTCTTCAGGGCTGATCGATCCAGAGACGGACGCTGCGCGCGTGCAGCGACCAGAGTGGCTTGTGGTCGTGGGGGTCTGCACGCATCTTGGCTGCATACCGTTGGGACAGAGAGTGGGTGAAAATCGCGGAAGATATGGGGGATGGTTTTGTCCCTGCCACGGTTCGATCTACGACAATTCCGGACGCGTGCGGAAAGGGCCGGCACCGAAGAACTTGGTCGTTCCGCAATACGTGATCAGCGACGATCTAAAGCTCTCGATCGGCTAATGACCTTGGGGGTGAGCCGGGCCGCCTCGACTGCGAGCAAAAAATGCACCGAGGACATCAGGGGACTTCGGAACCATGCAAAGTGCCCCGCATGCCAGGCAATGCACTCACATCTTTAGAGAATGCCCACCGACCGTAGCCCCTTTTTCTCCAGTCTGCCTACGCTGGTGCCGAGACGAGCGCGGACCAGGCTGAAAACCCTGGGCATCAATCCCCTTCGGTGAAACCATAGCGGCCAGTTCACCTTCCTTTCAAAACTAGCGCACCGGCTCGCCCAATCGGGGGGAGGGTGAGACGGCGGTGTCTCTCCGCAGAAAGAACATCAGGACGATCACGCTCATCACCGCGGCAAAGAAGCACCAGACCGATATGAACCAGGTGAGATAGAACGCGCCTGCCGCTAGAAAGGAGACGATTGCCCCGACCCCAAACCAGTTTACCCAGCGATGGCTGGATAGCAGCGGGCTGACACAGGTACCCAAAACATACAGTGTCATGACGATGCCAACGTAGAAGTGGGGGGATTCGTAGTCGATATGACCGTCGCCGGCTGTCGCGACGATTGGCAGCCGGATAAGGAAATAGAGTAAGTAGAGTCCAACCAGGGTTCCGCCAATCGCCGTCGCCACGAGGGCCTTTCGGCGCCAGGCTACCCTCTCGAGCATATAAACCGCCACCGGGACGTAAATCGGCCACAGAACATGCGAAAAGATCGAATAGAGATAGGTCAGAACCGTCTTCAGCAACGGCGCCTTGTCAGGAAATGTCAGCCACAGTGCGCCCTCGATCAATTGCTGGACACCAAACAGAACCGGAATCAGCGCGTAGGGTCTCTCGCCGCTGTTGCGCGCCATTCGCATTGTGAAGGCACCGGTTGCCAACTGCACGGTGCCGGCGGCGAAACTCGCTGTGGCGGAAAAACACATTCAGTCTACCCTCGCTGGTTGGACGCCCGAAAATTTCTTCGTGCACCCATGTTACACACGGGCCAAGTACCAAGCTTGCCGTGCGCTGTAATTATGATTTCAGCTCGACCATGGTCTCGCTCGCAATTACGGACGTTTGTGCACCGCGAGGCTTACAAGGCCTAGGGGAACAAACGGCACACCGTACACACGCAAGCGTGTAAAGGTGAGGGGAAACGTATTTAAACCGGATGCTTAGCTGCGATGGTTCACAACGAATCGTTCGGCAGTCGTGACCTCGCTGTTTGCCATGCACGTCCCGAAAATCGCCCGCTCCGGGCTGATTGGACGTCACCTTCAGCGAAGGTCATGGCACCATGGATGTTCTTCAGAAAACCCTAACCCGTCGGGCCCTTCTCGACGGCAATCTCGCTCGGCGCAAGTGGCAGGGCAGTGGCCGCGAATACAATATCCTCGATACCGAGCTTCCGGGGTTCGGCCTGCGCGTCAGGTCAACCGGCAGGGCGTTCTGGTTCGTGCGACTGAGGCGGCGCGGCAAGGAGCGACGTATCACGATTGGTGCCGCCTCGAAGGTCAGCGCCAAAGCAGCGCGCAGCGAAGCGCGGTCGCTTCTTGCACAGGTTGCGCTTGAAGGATTGCCCCAGCGCAAAACGGCGCACACCTCGCCGCTGCTCAGCCAGTTTGTCGCGGACCACTGGCGCCACATCGCGCGCGGATGGAAGCCTTCGACTGCATTGCGCAATCAGCACGCATGGCAAAGCATGATTGCACCTCACTTCGGTACGATGCAGATTGCCGAGATCACCGTCAGCGATGTTGTTCGCTGGCGCGACGGCTGCGCAGGCGGAAGCGAGTGCCGCTTCAACCGGGCGGTGCCGGTTCTGGCATCGCTCCTCAAATATGCAGAGGCGCTGAAACTGCGTCCCAAGGGCTCGAACCCGTGCCGCGGCATCCCCCGCTACAAGCGGCCCCTCAAGGAGCGGTATCTCTCGCCCAAGGAGTATTGCCGTCTCGGGCGCGAGCTCATGCTCGTTGAGGCAGAGTTCCCGGCGCAGGTCACGGTCATCAAGCTCCTAATGTTCACCGGCGCTCGGGTCGGTGAGATCCGCGATCTGCAATGGCAATGGGTAAAGCCGCCGCGCCTGCTGCTGCCTGACAGCAAAACCGGTCCCAAAACGATCTACCTCAACAGTCAGGCGGTAGCAGTGCTCAAGTCGATCCCGCAAGTGCAGGGCTGTTCGCTGCTCTTCCCCGACCGCACCTTCACGAAGCCTGTGAACATGCAGCATTGGTGGAGCCGCTTCCGCCTTTTGTGCGGCTTGCCCGATGTGCGCATCCATGACTTGCGCCACAGCTTCGCCTCGGTAGCGATCGGTCAAAACATTCCGCTGGCGACGATCAGCACTCTTCTCGGCCACGCACTGCCTGAGACCACCGGCCGCTATGCGCACCTTGCTGATGAGCACATCGCCGATGCGGCGCAGCGCGTGTCCGGGTCGCTTGCCAAGGCGATCGGAGTGGGCCGATGAACGCGCGGTCGCTCAACCTTATCGTCGGTGAGGCGCTCGCCGGCATTGGTCTTGATCCCGACGGATGCAAAAAGCCCAAGGGGCAGCAGCGCACCACAACTTGGCTGGGTGACGAGCCGGGGTTTGGGATCCGCCAGTATCCCGGCGATCACGCCGTCTATTTCGTGCAGACGCGGATGGGGGGCAGAAACCGCACTATAACGATAGGGCGGACTGCGGTTCTGACGCGGCATCAGGCGGCGAAGGTGGCGCGCTTGGTGCTGGCCCATGCGCGGGTTGGCGACGATCCGGCCACGAAGCGGGCGCGGGTGAGGGGGGCACCAATGTATGATGACTTCCTCGACGAGTTCTGGGCAAAATGGGCGGTGCGCTGGTCGCCGGAAACCCAGACGATCAATGCAGGCAAGCGCAGGTGTTATCTCGATGGCGCCTTTGCGGGGCTGGGAATCGACGAGATCAATGAGGCGCACGTCACTGCATGGTTTGCGCACCTCAATGACGAAACGACGCCGGGAGCCGCCAATATGGCGCTGGGCCTGCTTAGTCTGATCCTTAATAAGGCTATTGCGTGGGGCTACCGGCACGACAACGGCAATCCCTGCACAGGCGTTCGGCGGAACAAGCGGAAGAAGTGCGAACGCTTTCTGAGCGTGCCGGAGCTTCAGCGACTGGGCGCAGTCCTTGTGCAGGAACGTCAATCATCCGACCCTGTCAGGTCACTAGCCGCCATTGCGACCACACTTCTCTTGCTCACCGGCTGCCGCCGGGGTGAGATCCTCGGGCTGCAGTGGAATGACATCAAGGGCAGGCGGATCAAGTTGCGCCATGGCAAGACAGGCCCGCGCACCGTCTGGCTCGGAGAAGAGGCGAGGACGGTGATTGATACCATCCCACGTCGCCGAGGAGTAGAGTGGCTGTTCTGGAACGTCGAAGAGGGCGCGCCAATCCGCTCTTTCGCCGGACACTGGTACGCGATGCAAGCGATGGCGGGACTCTCACGCGTGCGATTGCATGATCTTCGCCACACTTTTGCCAGCCACGCCGCGATGAACAGGGAGACGCTGCCGATGATCGGCAAGCTCCTCGGGCACCGGATATTGCAAACCACCGCCCGCTACACGCATCTCGACGATCGGCATGTCTTTGACGCAGCAGACGAGGTAGGCGCTGAGATTGCCCGGATGGCTGGGATTGGACCTTAGGCGTGTAACGAGGGATCGCGCGCCAAACGGTTCTGGTCGGCGGGGTTTGGGACAAAGCCGCCAATCGGTATCACTAATCGGAACGACCGAGTTCGCCAAAACCGGCGGTTCGTGCAGTAGCCGGGATGACGCTGCCGATGCTTGCAAGTGTTCGTGAGCGCATCAGCATTTTCAATCCTGAGGCCGGCAGACATCCTCCCGGTGACCATTTTGGTCACTGGAGAATGATCATGGAAAAGCCCGAAAGCAAAACCACTGCCCCAAGCGCCAAGCCTGGAACGCGGGGAGTTCCGTTGGCGCCAAGCGTGCGCCGAAGCCAAAGCAGATTTGGGACATCCGATCCTTTCTCAACGAACGCCCCCGGTCGCTTGATCGTGCGCTGTTAGACCTGGCCATCGATATCAAGCGGCGAGGCTGCGACCTATTGCGGATGAAGATCGGCGATTTCGTGAGCGGCGAGCAGGCCCTTCAATCGGCCCCGATAAAAGAGCCTAGAACCAGCTGTCCTTCTTCTTCTCTTCTTTTTTTCCGCCCCATGAATGGCGCATACCGAACATCTCGACCGAAACCTGACCATCGGAACGGATATCCACGCCCTTCGTCACATTCGTCGTGGTCTTGCCATCGCTGTGCAATGTCACGCCGTCTATGACACGTGTGTTGACGCGCCCCCGTGTATCAATCGAAACACCGTCCATGACGTCAGTCGTGACTGCACCATCGGCAGCGATATTCATGCCTGCCAGTTCATAGGACAGGCCTTCGGACTGATAGGCGGCAGGCGCTGATTTGCGCGGCCTACCATCCTGCGTGATCGTTATGTCTGGTGCACCTGGTTCGCCGATGAATTGCTGGCGTCTCGTGTGCTCTAGGATCTTATCACGCGGGATGCCGCGCGCATAAAACTCGAGATAGCCCAACACGATCTCAGGATCGTCCTCGCGCGTGGTCGAGCCGGCCATCCGGCTTTCGATATCCCTTTGCACAGCCTCGAGGCGCTTCTTTTTCGATCTGGCGATGAACGGCTTGCGCAGGGCCCCCAGCAAGGCGAAAACCCCTCCAAACAATATCACATCGGTGAGCCACCAACCGCTGGCGAGGTAAGCGATCGGAATCGCTCCGAGGCTCAGCGTGGCAAGTGCGATACCCGCAATCCAGCGCTTCTGGCGCCGCTGCGCCACTGCGCCATAAAGCGTCGCAAAATAGAATGCTGCCACCAGCAGCGCGATGGTCGTTCCGCTCTCGTAGTTCTCCTCAAGGCTCCAGCCGTTGGGGTTCCAGATGCCCATCAACGCAGCGATGGACATGCTCGCGCCATAAAGAATGGCATGGGCTTTCTGGTCGAGCTTGCGGAAGGGCCAGTCATCGCTGGCGGCCTCGATCTCCCCCCGGTTCGCCTCGCGCGCGCGCTTGAGCGCCCCGTATTCTCCAGCTGCGACAAACGCGGCCGTATTCAAGGCGTGGTCGCGGCCAAGACTGCTCTCGACGTCGCGTTCCAGCATTTCGGCGAACCATGCACGCCTGCGCAGATCCGCAATATTCTCGCCGCCTCTGTCGAACCGACAGCGTTCGGCAAATTCGGCATCGAAAAGCCCATCGAAGATCTGGACCTTTGTGCTGGTGCTAAGACAACGCGCTGCCACATCATCGCGCCGACCGTTCAGGAAGTTCGTGATGAAATAGGCTTCCGCCTGGGTATCATGAAGGCAGAATTCCAGCGCCCCGGCCGGGTTGTTCCAGATTTCCTCATACGACAGCATTTCGGCGTGGCTGGTGCAATAGTCGAGAAACTCCTTCTGCCATCGGGCATCGATTTGCGCCAATCTGTCATCGCCCGACGCCTGTGCCGCCTTGGGAAGAATTTCGAGCCGGTGGAGATCGCACACGAATTTCCGTTTATCGAGCTCGTCGGGCAGATCGTCCCGGGCGATCCGGTCAAGCTGCTCCATCGTGATCTCGACGCCCATGAAGGGTGGAGCGCCATCCGTCCAATGTGCCGCCATGAAGGCATAGAGTAATTCTTCGGCGGGAAGCTCTTCCTTCAGCAGCTTGTCGAGTGCGATCTTGGAATCGATGTCACCGACAGAGTTCTCGATCCATTTACCGACGTAGCCACCGGCAAGGTGTTCGATTGCCTGCTCTGGTCGCTGCGCCATGACCATGACGAGTTCGCGAGTGGACCAGCATTCCTGCCCATCAAGCACATAGGCTTTCTCCGCACGAGCCTGACCATCCATAATCAATTCCCTCTTGCAAGTCCGTGACGCGTTCTCCGAAGGCAATTTCTTGATCTTGCGTCCATATGATAATTACCCGCCGTAGCTTGCATAATAAACTTCATCGCAGAGAAAAATAGTTTCTCCATTTTCTCTTTTTACCATCGTAATAACACCATCAATGTTGCCGTAACGGTCACGTTTATCTATCTGCTCTCGCGTTGCTCCGTTCTCATTGATAATAAATCCGAGCCGCTGGAGCGTTCGAATGACTTTGGGTAGAGGGTCCGAGAAGCGGATGCCCGTGGCATCATAACCGTGGGATTCTTCAAGAAATGAGTGGGTAAGCCCGACCACCGACAGACCATTCCAGTGCCCGCGGAAGTCAATGTCGACCTGCGTCAGCATCTCGGCGGCGGGATCGGGCCTGGAAACACGACTGAGAACAGGAGCGGGAACGCCGGGAATCCGCACCCGGGCGGGTATTGTTGAATACCGGGCCTTGTCGTCGAAGCCGACAGATTTCTGGAACACGGACACCGCCTGCTGGCTCCAGCCGCACCGTTTCGGATTTTCGAAATCAAGCCAGCTTAGCGCCGGACCGAGCTGAGCCAGCTGCTCGGCGCCTGCCAGCTGTCCGGCCGCAGTGTAGGCCCCAGCGTCAACCAGTTGCTGAGCATATTGACGCGCTCTGGCATCCTCCCGACGCGTATCGCCTGTGACTTTGCGGAGATCTGCCAGAAGCATGATCGCTTCATTCGAAAGCCAAGGATCGCCGGCAGAGAACTGATAGGCAAGTTGCGCGTAAAAATAAGCGTCGGAGCCCGCTTCTGGCCTTCTTGCCGCAGCAACGAAACCTTCAGGACTGCCTCGTCTCCCAGCTTCGACATAGTATTCAAAGACTTTGTCTTGGCATCTGGACCGACTCAGAGCCGTCATTATCATGGATTGGCTTGGCGACTCCTCGTAACCACAAGCATAAGCCATGACATAATATTCATCACCTGTCAGCGATTGACCCTTCTTTTCCTTTCGTCGAAGGTTCTTTCGAGCACTGGTAACTGTCTTATAGTTCTTGAGGACATTTGAGAATATCTCTCCCGGGTCCTTGGCTTCTGCGGCTTGCGGGAAAGTTGCTGCCGCAATGCAGGCAGCCGGCAATAGCGCCGCGAACACAAATGTCTTCGTCATGCAGGGCCCCTCGGTTTCCGATACATCCTGTGACGAGCGACCTTCCAA
>DDNW01000099.1:23714-27893 GCA_002341345.1 Erythrobacter sp. UBA2510 | reverse complement strand
GTGACGAGCGACCTTCCAAGAGCCGAGCCGAAAAGTCAATTCCGGCTCGGCGCCGTTGCAGATCATCACCATTGCACCGTTCCGATTGTTGAATTAGCCTTCACGTTAACTTCGCTTCGACCGACAACAACGTGAGGACACATTTTGAGAAAAAGGACGCTCGCCGTTACTGCAGCTTTGATGCTCATTTCCGCCTGCTCTGCTGGTGATACCGATGACGGTTCCCGACTGGCGCAGGAGAGCAAGCCGGATGGTGCTGCAGGACCGGAAACCGGTCCGGAAATCGAAGGGCCAAATTTGCAAGCAGTGCTGGATTTCGCGAACCCGTCGCGTTGCGAATGGGGTGCGCCGGCAGAGACAATCTTCGGGCAGAAAGCGGTCTTCGATGACAACGATCAGCTGCAACCGGGGACCATCAAGATCCCCGGGGTGGCCGATCCGGTAACCGCGACGCTGTCACGCCCGGATGAGGAATATCCCGATTATGTCGAAGCCGACCTTGATTTCAAAGGCGAATGGCTCGGTCTTCAGGTTGTCGGCTTGACCGACGCCTTCTTTGAGGAGAGCGGCGGCATGTTCGGAAGGGGCATTCGCTTCGATGCGCCGATCGCAGAAGTATCTTCGGCGCTGATCGAAGCCGGATTTGAGGTCAACGCCGATGGATCGGAAAGAGCCTTCGCACCTGACCGGCCTGACCAGCCCGTGGACCCCGATGAACTCATGGGCGAAGATTTCGTAAGCACTTCGATTACGGTTCAAGGGTCGGAAACCGTATTCCTCTGCAATTACGTTTTTGCAGGCATTTAGCTACGTTTTTGCAGGCATTTAGCGCGGGCGAACTGCCATTGATCCCCACTGAAAGCTGACCGGACCAATTTGGAGAGAAAATGATGCCCTCGATGCCCAGATCACATCTAGTGCTTGCGGGAGCAGCCGCCCTCGCAGCATGCGGCGCTGAGGTGCCAGCTGCAACTGCAGCGCCCGATGCGGCAAATGGTCCCGGCGGCAAACCAGATGCACAAGCGCCATCCGGACCGCAGATCCCCGAAGCGTTTCGCGGCGCCTGGGACTCGTGGGGTCAGTGCGAGGCTGGAAGCGGTGGCATCATACGTGTCGGAGCCCGGGAGGTGACCTACAGCGATTCCTCCACCACGATCACCAGCGTCAAGCGCAAGAGTGCCAGCGCCATCGAGTTGAGTGGCGTGTCGAGCGACCCGTCAGTGGGCAACGAAGCTTTCGGATATGTTCTCGACGAAGGCGGAAAGCGCATGTGGTGGCATGGGGCGGACCATTCGCCGATACGATTGGATCGTTGCACCAACCTTGATGAAGGCGATACGGGAGAGTGATGCATGACGATGCGCAACATGGTTGTGGCACTTACTGGGGCATTGGTAGTCGCCGCCTGTTCAGGTGGCGGGGATGCAGGCAATCACGAAGCTCGGCCTGATGATACCACCAGTGTTTCAGCCGATCCGGAACTTCCTGATCTAACGGAATTACTCTCTACCGCGAACGCTGCCGAGTGCGTCTGGCTGAGCGCCGCTGGCACCAAGGCGTTGCTTGAAGACAGCTTCATCATGGCCGGCGATATTCCCGTGGCAGGCCCTGCGCTGACATTGCCCGGCGTGCCCATGCCGGTTGAACCCAGAATCATCGCGCCTGAGGATGAATTCGGCCCCTTTGGGGTCCGGCTCGACTTTCAAGGCCAATGGCTCGGTATGACAGTCACCGGAATGAGTTACTGGTTTGTCCCACGATCCGATTGGCAATACCGCCAACTGCATTTTGCAGAGCCCGTCAAAGATGTCGCCGCTGCCTTGGGGGGCGCGGGCTTTCCGGTCAACGCCGACGGGAGCACGCGCCGGATTACCCTCGAAGAAGGCGGCGCCATGTATGACTATTGGGGACTCGTCTCGAACATAACCCGGGAGGCCGATGAGACCATTTTTCAATGCAACGAAGATGGTTGGGATTAGGGAGATTAATTCCTCAATTTCACGGCGCTGGCTTTAGAATATAAGACTTTAGGTTTCGCATTTATCGATTCACGCCAATGCAGGAGTTTGGCGCGAAGCAGAAGTTCAGCTCGCCACCCAGCTGCGGCCGCAACCCGAGCCGAGGCACAATCCCGAAAGCCGCATGGCGGATTCCGGCGGAAGCAGACGTTGTCGTTTAAGATCGCGAACGACCGGGTCTGGGTCGGGTGCCGCCGCAAGCGGAACGACGCATCGTGTGACTTAGCTGCCGTTGCCATGCGAAGGGTTCAGCGGCAGGTCCATCACCAAATCCCGCCATGCCCAAACGCGGCTTGAGGGCCAAGTTCGCAGAAACAAAGAGTTTCGCGGCACCTAATCGCAACGCCGTCAGTTATGAAAGCGGGGAATACCCCAGTCCGGCGGATCGTAGATTTTCGACCGCTTGATACTGCCGGTGAACCCCGTCGCCCGTTGCAGGGCTGCTTTGTCGGCAGTCCAGGTTGTACGATCTCGATTGGGGTCGGCCATAATTTGCGTGATCAAGACATGCGGGTCGACGGCGTAGCGGTACAGGCCTGCCGCGTCATAGTCTTTCGCGTCGCCGAAATAGAGCAGGCGAACTTCGCTCTCATGCTTGAAAGCGCGTCTTTTGAGCAGCAGATGGGAGGCGAAGCATTGCGGGCTGAGGTCGAGCTGGCCGCCGCTTTGCGCATAGGTCCGCAGCTCACCCTCCCGTTTATACTGGACTTTGCCGATGAAGCAGGTGTCCTGGGGCATCGTCGGATGCGCTGCGACAAGGGCTGCCAGCACCTTACGCGGCGTGGACCGGATTCGAAGGAAGCGAACTTTTGGATCGTTCGCATAGATGCCCCACATGGCTTCCGACAGGTTCTCGCGGGTCCAACACTGACCGACGAAGTCATTGCGAAAACCATATTCGAACGGCTCGCCGTTGAGGTTTCCGCCTAAATTGAGCTGGAAATTTTCGAACTTGTCTTTCCAGTTATGGACCTGGCTCAGCACGTTGGTGCGGTCGGCGAAGAGGCTGATGACAAAGCTCTCGCGCATAATGCGGTAGATGTGCTGGTCCAGTTCGGCTTCGGTGAAATTGAGCAAATTGCCCTCCATCGGTGGATCACCCATCACATCAACTTTCCTAAACAATGTAAGCCGAGAAGGCTGGTGCCACATGGTCATTCCAGACTTCGTCGCCTTTCAATTTCTCTCCCGCACCGTTTATCTCTTCAAGCCCGACATCGCTGATCCTGACGCCTGCGGGAACATAGCGGAGCGCCAGATCGCCGAACCGGGCCTCCCGGCTCGGAAACGCGCTCCCAAACGCCCTGAGCTGCGGCACGAGGCGATGATGGAGCTGGCTGTCGAGCCGGCCTTCGCGTCGTTGGTGGAGCGCCTGCACTTCGGCGGACACGACGTCGTCTAAGGTCGGCTTGATCAACGGCGCATCCTCAACGGCCACGATCGGTGGGGTAAAGGCGTTCATCGGATCTCCAGCCACGTTCTGTAGACGGATCGTACCGTCGACGATCACGAACGGCGGTGCGACAACCCAAGCATGGCCCAGTTCTGCACCAGGAAAATCAGAGACATCGCACACCGCCTGCCCGCGCCACAGATCTTCGCGCGCAACTTCGGAAATCATCGACCCCTTCAAGCCAAAGCTCCAGACTCCTAGGCGATCGAGGATGCGCTGCATCATCGAAGAGACGTGGACGCAGCTGCGCTGCATGTCCTCGCGTTCGAACAGGTCCGCCAGGAACTCTGCAAGGCGCGGAACGATATTGCGGACGCGCGCATCATAGTCGGCAGTCCGGGGCCGTGTCTGCACCCACAGGGCATATTGCTCGAGAAAGGCGCTTTCGCCACGCTCTGCAGCGAGAAACGCGGGCTGATCAAAAAAGCCGAACCGCGTCGTATCGATCCCCAGTTGACGCAGTCGACCGTCGATGCGCGCGTGCTCCAACGCGCCCGCAGCGCGGCGTTTTGCCTCCCCCATTGTCGTGCCCTCCAAGTATGTTAGCCTCTTGCACTACAGGAACGCCGGCATCGATTCCAATTGGCCAGCAACGGTTTATTCAGCGTCGCAGCAGCCTTGAATTTTATTGCCGCCTTTCCTAGTTTAATAGGGAGTTTGGTTCGGCGTCAAAGTCGCATTCCAAGTTCCTAGTAGCCGTCACGGTGA
>DDNW01000099.1:12778-23639 GCA_002341345.1 Erythrobacter sp. UBA2510 | reverse complement strand
TCCTAGTAGCCGTCACGGTGTGGATCGCGTCGTTGCTGAGCATCACTCTGTTCCAGATTGACCTTGGCTTCGGCCTGCAACTTGCGATGGAGATCAGCATGGACAAACTCTTCGACCTTATGGGCGTGGTGAAGCATACGGTGTTGTGGTGCCTTGGTGGCGCGCCGATCCATGCAGTGACAATCTGGGAATAGCGGAGCGCGATCAGCCGTTTGCACCGTAGGGGAGGTTCGAATCCTCCCCACCACACCGTCCATGAGACGAGCGTTATCCTTCGAGATACATTAGATTGAAGGCGGCGCGCCCTCCTGTTTCATACGCAGGATTAGAGTAATATTGTGCTTGGAGAAAATCAGGATCCGAACGCCGCTACGGCAATACCCTCGGATGCCGAGCTCGACGCCATTGTTGCCAACCTGCATCGTTCCATACAGGAATGGGCAACCCGACACGAGCTGTGGTTCGACTGCGGCTTCCAGTCTTATGCAGAACGAGTCAAAGGAGAGCCTAGTTCACCCCCTGTCGTTACGATCCTGCACTTTGATGGCGACTTTGGACGCGCGCTCGATGGCGACTTCGAAGGTCTCGACATAGAGTTCTTCGACCTGCTCCATCGTGACGGATTCTGTTATGAGCGCAACGACAGTGTAAGCGCCCACATATATCCCGAAGACGACAGCCCGCTATTTCGGCCGTTCCTCGATCGCGAGGGCTGGCAGTGGGTGTGTGGGCTGGTCCAGCCTGATATCGAAGACGTCTATGAGGAGCTGTACTCTCACTTTGCAAAGCGGCCAGAGGATCTCCACCGGTTAGACTGGCGCCAATTCGAGACGCTTCTCTTCCGGATCTTTCAGGCCCAAGGTTTCACATGCGAGCTTGGCCCTGGCTCAAACGACGGCGGCATCGACGTCCGCGTGCTTCAGCGGGATCCTCTGGGCGACATACTGACGTTGGTCCAAGCCAAACGCTACGCTCCCAGAAACAAGATCGACATGTCGGCGGTCGCAGCGCTCCACGGCGTTGCCGATGTCGAGGCGGCTCAGAAGAGCATTTTCGTCACTACATCGGATTACCTGCCCTCGGCGCGGAAGTTCGCCGGTCGGACCCCCATCCCGATGACGCTGGCGACCTCCGCTGATGTTCGAGACTGGTGCAGGAACGCAAGCGACGGGATCATTCGTGACAAGTCGAAACTAGTTACGCCCCAAGCGGTTTCGTCCTTGCTTCATGCCCTCGGTCCCCGGGATCCGCGAATCGTCCACGCACGAACCGGCTACTCGGTCATCATGAACCAGTTCGCTATCGTACTTAAGGAGACCAAGTACGCAGCGCTGCTGATGGCCATTCCTGCGCGGACGATCTCAGATGACGGCTATGGGCAGAGGGGCTGCGAGGTGCCCGAGATCGGCCCTGCGTGCGTCGAGCGCCTGACGGCGGAAGCCGTCTTCCGCGCGAAGCGCTCCGTCCGTGATGGCAAGGTAAGCTACTGGGATGGTCACAACTTGTATTCGCCATGGAATGGAGCGCCCGAAATTTTCGACCTCTGCGATTAGCCAGCAAATGACCGAGTCCGGCGCGAGCCGACATTCCCGAAGGCACATCGGAACGGCTTGAGTTGGGTCGGGAGCCGTCATTGCTCAGCTCGGGCCGCAAATGGCGGCTTTGCCTCGCTTCTGGAAAATTCCTGCCTTTCTGGAAGCGACCCCGAAGCGGACGGTAGCCCCGCACCACTACGAGCAATGCAATCAGCGCTTTGCTATGAAGCGGCCTATCACGCCAACAACAACTCCCGCAGCGGCGGCGAGACCGACCCACAAGGTTCCAAACGGGATTGCCAACCCAGCTGTCGAACTCTGGCGTTCGCCAGTGATCATCGGTTCAATCGTTATCAATGCGAGCATGACGGCCGGCACGGTGCAAAGGAGGGCGCAGCCGATCCGCTGCGAAAGCCATCCCCAGCCCATGGCGAAGCCAAGCAAGCCTCCAAAGCTCAGCAAGACGATCGGAAGAAGCATTACCTGAGATTTGCACTTGGACGGGCGGTGCACAAGCCGCCATTCGCCTTTCCACCCAGATGCAGTCAAAAACCAGATCGGGGACCGACGCCAAAAGCGGAATGACTGATCTTGGCGAGAAACCCGATCACGGTGCCGGGCAGCTTTCGGGATCGCGTATTGGTCCGACTCATGACCGGAACTGGGTGGTTTTCTGACTCTTACCGGGTTACCGAATGAGTATGAGCGGCGACTTGATTACTTTATGGAGACCGGTTGGACCTGCCGAACTGCGGCTAGTCGAGGAGAGCGGGATGCAGGCTTTTCCGCCCCGCCTCCCTGAGCAGCCGATTTTCTATCCGGTCACCACAGAGGAATACGCGGTAAAGATCGCACGAGACTGGAACGTCCCGGCCAGCGGAGCGGGCTTTGTTACCCGTTTTCACGTTCGGAAGGACTATTTGGATCAGTTTGACGTTCAGGATGCAGGCGGAAAAGCACATAGAGAATACTGGATCCCTGCAGAGGACTTGGACGCCTTCAATGCCGCTATCGTCGGCAAAATCGAAGTTGTTCAAGAGTTTCGCTGACGGCGGCTTTGGGGTCGCTTTCAGAATTTCCGGTTTCGGCGAGAAATCCGTTGAAGCTGCCAGGCAGGTTTTGGGATCGCGCATTGGCACCGCTCATGACCGGTGATGGATGGATTTCAGGACGTCCGGTATCGCGATGATCGATGAAAGTACCGGATATCATTCTGTCAATGAGACGAGTCCCACGCTAAAAGCTCAATCATGCTCTTGCTTTCTTGTCATTGCGGCCGTGCGCAGGTTCAAATTGCAAAGCGACCGGATTTCATGAATGAATGTAATTGTTCCCTTTGTCAGAAAGCTGGTGCGATCTGGGGCTATTTTGAACCACATGAAGTCGAAGTTATAGGGGAAACGGCAACCTATCGTCGTGAAGATAAGGCGCAGCCCGGGGTGGCAATACGTTTTTGCCCAATTTGCGGCACGACCACCCATTTCGAACTGACTGAAGCGGCGATCGAAAAATTCGGTAATACAATGGTTGGCGTCAATATGCGACTTGCTCACGAAACGCATTTGATCGGCATCGAGCTGCGGTATCCCGATGGGCGCTCTTGGTCAGGTGAAGGCGAATTTGGCTACGTGCGCGAACCTCGGATGATTGGGTCGGCTACCCAACCGAACGGCACCTAACAGGATGCTTTTCTGATCGTAGGAACTTCGAGATCGGGGTCGCAATCTGAAAGGCTGGTTTTGATCGGATCTGTGCCTTAGCTGCCATAGAAGGAGGCGTGCCCGCACGCAGCTCGGAAGGAACCCGTCGGGCTATTTCCATCGCGGGAAAAGGTGCCGGATAAAGCGCAGCTTGATCTATTTGGCTCTCAACTTCCGGGCTTTCGAATTCGGCAACGCACGTAGTTCGGCGGCATTCCGCCATGACACCAGCCAGCGTGTTCCGGCTGCCCAAAAGACCTTCCCTTCCATGACATGAACCAGCCCCCTGGCCGGGCCCTGTCAGGCGCTGCAACGCGCGCTCATGCGGACCGTGTTGCCGTTCTTGCAGAACGCCTGCCCGCACCACTCCTGTGAGCGGCGTTTCCCTCTCTGGCGATCGGTGCAGACCTGCCCGCGCCCGGCCTCATCGGGGCTCTGTCGAAGGGATAGTCCCTTGGACGAAGGAAACAGCTTCGAAAGGTCAGGATCATGAAGAACAGCGTCACCCTCGTCGGCTTTGCAGGCAACAATCCAGAGGTCCGCGAAACCTCCTCAGGCGCAAAGATCACCTCGCTCTCGCTCGCGACATCGCGCAGCTACAAGGACGCGCAGGACAAGCGCCAGACCGAGACCGAATGGCACCGCATCACCTGCTTCAATGGCATCGGCAAGAGCGTAGCCGAGCACGTCGCCAAGGGCGCCATGCTGATGGTCACCGGCCGGATCCACTACACCCGCTGGACCGACCAAAACGGTACCGAGCGCTACGGCTGCGAGATCATCGCTGAGCAGGTCGAGTTCCTCGTGAAGGCCAAAGACTCCAAGCCGACAGAGGCCGCCGAAACCTGTGAATTGGCGCTGGCCGAGTAGGGCAGGGCGCTTCCCCCCAAACTCAGCCAATTCGAGGCCTCGGAGATCACCTCCGGGGCCTTTTCTTTTGCATCAATTACATCCGTCTTGACCGCTCACATTGTGAGAAGAATTGATCCGGAACCAGCAGGAAATTCAGGACCGAACATGGCGGCAGTCCTAGCTGGGATCCACCATTCAAAGGGTGAAAGGGCGGCCGCCATGTCAACCCGCAAGCTGCAGGCGTTGCGATAAGCCTGAGCTTTGCGTGGCCTGGATCGAACTACCTATGTTGGCAGCGCTGTAGGCGGTGGCGCCGGGCAAACCCTGACAGAACTGCTGATGGTTGGTGTTCGCCATTCCCTCTCTCGCATAGGTAAAGCGGTCAGGAGCTCGCCTATAATGGCCTATCTGGGCAGAGGGCAATTTCGATTTGCCCTTACCAATAACCATAACTGGATCATGCAGTTGCAGGCATTCTGGTGGCCAGATGCGTCCCAATCGCAGACATATGCAGAACATCGGGCTTTTTCTAAGCTTCAGCTCCTGGCCGGATGGCCAAGGCCCGTCGCGAAAAAACGCCAAGAATCAGTCCGATAAATTGGTTGAAAGGGTGCCGGGTCAGGAGTAAATCAGTCCCTGTATTGCAAGCACACCGTACGCAGCGGTAGCTGCATAGGATGGCAAAAAAGCGCGAAGTAACAGAAGCATCGCTAGTCCGAAGGGGCGAGCAATCAGGTGGTAGCCAAGGCGCAGGAGTATCCCGTCGCTGGACCTGCGCATCCCACCATTGTGGGCACCGGGATGGAAGGCTATCGCTTAACCTACTATGCCAGCGCGTCTTTCCGCAATCTTTGTGATGCTTCTTTGGGCGTCCTGCTATCCGCTCATAACGGTCGGTCTCGATAGCGCGCCCCATCTCACCTTCGCCGTGCTGCGCGCGGTTCTTGCAGGCACCACGTTACTGGCGGTCGGTATCATTCTAAGAAAGCCCTTTCCGCGCGATGGAAGCATCTGGGGATGGATCATTCTTGCCGGTCTCGGCATGACGGGGCTGGGTTACTACGGGATGTTCCATGCTGCGGAGTTCGTTTCGCCCGGCCTTGCAACCGTCATCGCCAACAGCCAACCCCTCATCGCGGCAGGCCTTGCCTTTCTTTTTCTCCGTGAGCGCCTGTCTTCCAAGGGCTGGATCGGGTTATGGCTCGGCTTTGCGGGAATCCTCATCATTGCTGGCCCGCGAATTCTCCAAGGTCCGCTGGCGCTCTCAACCGGCTTAGCATATGTTCTTCTTGCAGCCTTTGGCGTTGCCGTGGGCAACATCGCCATCAAGAAGCTCTCGGGGCGTGTCGACGCAGCGATCGCCATGGGCCTTCAACTCCTCATCGGCGCTGTCCCGCTCGCGTTTCTGGCTTTGCTCACCGAAGATCAGGGCCGAATCGACTGGTCGCCGGTTTTCATCGCAAGCCTGCTTGGGCTAGCAATTCCAGGGACGGCGCTCGCTTTCTGGTTGTGGCAATATACGCTCGGCAAAATCGAGCTTTCGAAGGCCAATGTATTCAGCTTCCTGGTGCCCGTTTTCGGTCTAACGATCGGCGCTGCCTTCTTCGGTGAAAGGCTTACACCCCTGATCATCACGGGCACAGCAATTGCAACCGCGGGCGTATGGCTGACGACCATAAAGTCATCGAGTGACGTTCAGCCGAAAGCGAAAGGAGCGAGGGACGGGCGCGCTTAAGGGATGCTCTTCGTGAAAAAATCAGGTGGCGATGGGCTGCAGCAAAGGGCGGGCGATGACTTCGTTGGCGGATGCTAAAGCTAAAACTCCTCAAGCGCGCTCGAAAGCCTGGGCAAACGCGTCGCCAGGGCCGCAGCTATGCTGTCATGAACAGGTTCGGCGAAGTCCACCGGCATCGCTTCGCGCGCTACCGTCGGCGCATCACGTGCGCGGTCCATCAGTTCGTTGATGGCTGCACGCATGAGGCCTTTGCCAAGCCCCGCTGACTTGCCCGACTGGACAAAATGCCGACCGGTCACCTCGTTCAGCCGGTAGTGACGGTTGGTGCCTGCGGACATCGCGAGCCGGAACCTGTTCTGCGCAATCTGGTCGGAGTCGACGGCCGGTTGGGCCGAGAGCACATCGTAGAAGGGGGTCAGGCTGTAGCGTCCGCCGGGCTTCAGGAAGATACTGAAATTCTTGGCGTGCCCGTCCGTTGCACCAATGAGCCAGAAGAGGATCTGGCTCTTGAAAAAGGCGGCTGCGTCGGCTTGCGGATCGTCAGCACCGCGCAACAGGCCGAAGATATCCTTCATGTTCGGGCCGCCATCGCTCTGATATTTGTGCGTGGGCGGATAGCCGAGTGCTTGGCAGCAGTCCTCTTGCGGCAGACGCAGGATTTGCTTGGCGTTGCGCCAGTGCCTGTCGAACCGTTCGACGACGAGAACTCGGCGCTGGCCGACGGTCGCGATCTCTGTCGCTGCGACCGACAGGCCGAACGCCTTCATCAGCGTCATGCAATAGTGCTCGTTGTCGACGCTGTTCGACATGTCGATCATCCCGTCGGCGCTGGGTATCTGTCCAAGTTGCGGCTTCAGGATGTGAGTTGTCGGGGTCACACCGGCCGGTCGGTGCCATTTCCCATCGATTCGAAGCAGGGCCGTCTTCTCCTGCGCGCCGGCAACCGAGATCCTGAATTCCTGTTCCCGATCGACGCCAAGTGGAGCCCGTGCGAGATCGGCGAGAAGGGCCTCGACTTCGGTGTCGCTGACCGGTTCGCTTTCGATGTCGGTACTCTGCGCCTGATCTGCGCCTTCGGGCAGGAACTGCATGGCACCGACGCAGTCGCGTCCGATGGCTTCGAGTAGGCTGTAGAAGTCGGTGCCCTGAGCGCCCATGCGCTCGGCTACGCGGCGGCGTACTGCATCCCTGTCCGGGAGAAGATTGTCGAACACGGCGATGACCGGAGCGCCACGATAGGCCGCCGGGGTCAGAGGCAGCGAGAGCGACGCTGCGAAGCGGTGCTCCCAGGCCAGCCACTCTTCGGAATACCGGAAACTGATTGCACCGCTCGCCGCCTTTTCGAGGCGGCCGACCTGCCTGCCGTTGATAAGTACATCGAGGGGCGCATGGGTCTTTTTGCGCGCCATTTAGAAGACGTCCTCAATCGAGGCGCCGTCCTGCTGACGCGGCACGATCTGAAGATCGAGGCCGAGGACTGCGATGACACTGATGAGCGTGTCGAGCTTTGTTCCTTCGCTTCCGTTCTCTATTGCCGAGATGGTTTTCTGCTGCGTCCCGGCGAGTCTGGCGAGCTCGGTTTGGGTCAGGCCCTTGCCGAGGCGATGGGTCTGGATCACGGCTCCGAGTTGACTGGGAAGCCTGACGATCTGGCGCATAGCATACCTCCACGCTCCGCTATACCGCAAAGGGTATAAAATGGCAATATACCTTTTGGGGAATAAATCACCCTTATTCCCTGGGGGGTATGCTGCATCCGATCGCCACGAGAGATCCATCAATGGTGCCGGCCAGGCGAACCTCGCGTAGGAGAGAGGCGTCTTGAACAGGATGATCCGACCCGTGTCGGCGAGTCAGGAACCAGACTTTCGTTTCCCCCTAAGCCATCCGATCCTTGGTAGCCTGTTGGCCAGCAGAACAAATCCCGAAAGGGCAATGAACGTACCTGCGATACCAAACAGGAGAAGCCACCAGCTGTTGATGCGGTCGCGCTGGGTCCAGTCCATGATGTGAAGGCCCCAGATGAAATCGAAGAGCCGCCAGGTATCGCTTCGCGCTGACAGGACCGTTCCGCTCGAGGCGTCGATATAAACGCGCGTCGCGTCGTGATCGTCATAGGTGATCTGCCAGGCCGGGAAGGGGCCCCTGAATTCGGTCCCGACGTCGCGTTCGACAAGCCGCGCGCCGGCGACCGAGGTTTCCGGGCCTATCCAGGCGCGGCGAGCGATGGCGCGCGCTGTCGCGGCCGAAATGGGGGACAACAAGCGTCCGCTATGCGGATCATGCAGCGTGACGCCGCCATCCGCTCGCCGCACTTCGGTCACCACCTTGCCGTCGAGAGCACGTGTGGCAACCGAAACCACATCATCTTGCCTTTCCAGCCATTCGGGTAACTCGGCCCCGGCAGGCAATATTTGCGCAGCGCGGGACACGATATGCTCCGAGCGTACCTCCTCCAGATCGAGAAAGGACATCAAGGCACCGGTGCCCATCCACAGCAGAACTTGCGCCCCGATCAGGAGCGCCAACCACTTGTGGAGCTTGCCACTTGTGGAGCTTGCTGCTAAAGACATGCAAGCGCAGTTTGAGGGACCGCGAAGCCAACTGTCTCGCCGCTCCGTATCAGGTCAGGGCCGCCGCGGCGCGCGCGAGGAGGAGTGGTACTGCACGATCTTCCAGCCCGATTCATCGTGCGAAAGGACCGAGGTCGCGACCCCGTCACGCTCGATCACGCGCCCGTCCTCGAGCTCGATCCGGTAGCCGTAGGTTTCGTAGCCATAGGCCATATGGCCCTTACGGGTCATCGTCAGCGTCGGGTCGGTGAAAGTAAAGCTCGTGATCGCATCGAGCTCGGGTCCGAGATGGTGCTCCATGTAATTGGCGAAACTCCCCTCGGACTTGCCGTTCTCGAAGATCGCGGAGGCTTCCGCGAACAGGGCCGACATGCCTTCGGCATCGCGCGACACCAATGCGGCGCGATAAGCCTCGAGAATATCTTCAGCGCCCGACACATCTTCGCTGGCCGAACCTGTCTTGTCGGAATGATGTGTCCCATGTCCGGAATGGTCCATGTCCTGCGCCGCAGCCGGCACTGGCGCCGCAGCAATAGCTAGCGCAACTACCGGCACTCGCAATAAAGTGTTCATCATGTCAGTTTCTTCTCCCTTGACCTAAAACCAGAACCTCACGCCGACGACGTAGTTCGTTACGCTGGGGTCCTCGCCGTCGGCCCTTGCGAAATCGCGGCTGTTGCCGATCTTCCATTCCTGGTCGATGCCGATATAGGGCGCGAATTCGCGCGCGAATTCGTAGCGCAGGCGAATGCCGACCTCGATCGTATCGATCCCCGAGCCGATCCCGAGTTCGGGAATGTCCTGTGCTGACAGCGCGATTTCGGCGCGCGGCTGCACGATCAGACGCTGTGTGATGAACTGATCGATTTCACCTTCAATTCGTGCGGTAAGATCGCCCTTGTTTGACAGAAATGCTGCTGCATCGACCTCGAACTCATAGGGAACGAGCCCTTGGATGCCCACAACCGCATGGGTGCGTTCAGGCCCAGTAAAATCCTGCCGCACGCCCGCCTGAAAATCGAAGAAAGGCGCAATGGCACGGCTCCAAAGCGCCTGCACTTCGGCGCTTTCAATGGTCTCGCCGAAGCTGCCTTCGCCTTCGGATTTGAACCAGAACTTGTTGTAGTCACCGCCATAATAACCCTGGACGTCCCACAAATAGCCGTCGTCGCCCTCGCGCAGGCGGTATTCGAGCCGGTCGCCCTGAAACCAGAATACCGGCGTTCCGCTCACTTCCTTGGTGACGGCCGCCCGAGACGCAGCCATTTCCTCTGCGCCGACAAAGGCATCGGCGGCAAAGGCGGGGCCCTGTAGCGCTTCAGGCGGGAGAGGGCCTTCCGGGATCGCCATATGGTCGGCGGATGCTCCATGGCCCATCGCGGAATGATCCATTTGCGACATGCCGCCCTCATCCTCCTTGCCGGTCATGGGCATCGCGCCATGCTGGGCTGCCCCATGATCCATGTTCGAATCATCCATAACCTCCGGGTTCTCAACCTCCTCCTGAGGATGCTGCGTCCGGGAGTGATCCATCTGAGGTTGATCCGGCGCATGGTGATCGTGCGCCTCGCTCGCAGCCTCGTCGTCTTGAGCAGCTTGCCCGGCCTGCCTCTGCGGTTCGGCAGCCTGCGTGCCGTGATCATGCTGCTGCGCCCAGACTGCGCTCGGAAGTGCCAGCAGGGGGAGGGCGATCATCATGGTCGCGCGCTTCATCAGCCTTCTCCTCCCTCGAGCGGTCGGACCGTCACCACCTGAAACATTCCGTTATGCATGTGGTAAAAGAGATGACAGTGGAACGCCCAGTCGCCCCGTTCATTGGCGGTCAGGTCGAATTGCGCGCTGCCGCCGGGCTGGACCGTCAGCGTATGTTTGAGCGGTTGACGGTCGGCCGGAGCCCCGTTCACGAGTTCGAAGAAGTGTCCGTGCAAATGGATCGGATGCGCCATCATGGTGTTGTTGATGAGCTTGACGCGCACGCGCTCGTTATAGGCAAATTGAATCGGCTCGGTGATCTCGTCGAACTTCTTCCCGTCGAACGACCACATATACCGCTCCATATTGCCGGTTAGATGGATCGTCTTGAGCCGGCTCGGACGCCGGTTGTCGGTATTGGGCTTGGCGGCGATAAGCTGGTTGTAGTTGAGCACGCGGTGGCTCACATCGTCGAGCCCGAGGCCAGGAAAACCCATCCGGTCGATAGGATTCATGGCAACCGAGTCGATCCCTGGACCAACTTTCACATTGGGTGGAAGCAGTGATGTATCGCGCATGTTCATACCCGACATGCCGGCCATCCCAGCCATCTCGGATCCACCGCTGGAGCCATGATCCATTCCGGCCATGCCACCCGCGCTTTGATCCATGCTCGCCGCGGCACCGGCCGCAGCTGCACCGTGACCCGCATGCCCGTCTCCAGCAGCGCCTGCGCTATCGCCGTGCCCGGCCATGCCCATATCGGTCATGGTG
>DDNW01000099.1:12431-12630 GCA_002341345.1 Erythrobacter sp. UBA2510 | reverse complement strand
CCATGCCCATATCGGTCATGGTGAGAAGCGGCGGTTTGCGCAGGGGCGGGACGCTGGCCCGGGCGCCGGGGCGACTGGCAAGGGTCGCCACGCCCATGCCCGAGCGATCAATGGCCTCGGCGACGAGCGAATAAGCCTCGCCGCGCGGCTCGATGATCACGTCGTAGGTTTCAGCAACACCGATCTGGAACTCGTCGGT
>DDNW01000099.1:12019-12221 GCA_002341345.1 Erythrobacter sp. UBA2510 | reverse complement strand
CCATCGGCCTGAACCACGGTCATCGGCAGGCCAGGGATGCGGATATTGAAATAGGTCATCGCGGCGCCGTTGATAAAGCGCAGGCGGACCCTCTCTCCCGGCTGGAAAAGGTATTCGAGATCGTCTTCCGGCCCGTGACCATTGATGAGGAAGGTGTAGGTCGCGCCGCTCACGTCGGAGATGTCGGTCGGCATCATCCGCA
>DDNW01000099.1:10585-11845 GCA_002341345.1 Erythrobacter sp. UBA2510 | reverse complement strand
ATGTCGGTCGGCATCATCCGCATACGCGCCCACATTCGGCGCTCTTCGCCGCTCATGTCGTAGTCGTCGGTCCAGGTGGTTTTGCCATAGTTGAAGTAGCCCTCGGCGACCTTGAGTTTCTTCATGATCGAATAGGGGCTCATGGTCGACCAGTCGGACAGCATGACAACATAGTCGCGGTCGTATTCATATGGTTCGGGCTCGATCGGGTCGACGATCAGGGGGCCGTAATGGCCAAGCGGCTCCTGCAGCGTATGCGCGTGCCACCAATAGGTGCCCGACTGGCGGATGGGAAACTGGTAACGATAGGTATCGCCCGGCTCAACAGCCGCCATGCTCACCCCGGGTACACCGTCCATAAGGAAGGGTACGAGCAATCCGTGCCAGTGAATGGAAGTGCCATGCGAACTCCGATTGAGGAGATCGACCGTCAGGTTCTGGCCTTCCTTGAGGCGCACCAAGGGTCCTGGGATGGTGCCATTCACGGCAACACCCGGCCCGCGGCGCGAGCCAGTGGTGAAGGTCGTGTCGGCGACGCTCATTGTAAGATGTTCGCCGGACAGAACGTCGCTCCCGCGGCGCGCGATCGTGCCATCGAGACCTCCGCGTGCCCACGCGGGCATTGCACCGGCAAGGCCAAGCATTCCGACCCCGCTTGCGCTAGACCCCAGAAATTTACGGCGATTGATCGCGACCATCGAAAGCTCCTGTATGAACGATACACCCTCAACTACGAAGGGCCCGGTTCTACCCCTCAAAAATTTTCCAGGCGGTCGCGCAATTTTTGCCGGGCACGATAGATGCGGGTCTCGATTGCCTTTTCCGACACGCCGAGAAGTTCGGCGGCTTCCGCCTGGCTGCGTCCGTCGATACTGACCAGTATGAGCGCTTCGCGAAGACGGATCGGAAGACGCTCGATTTGCTCCAGGAGCATTCGCAATTCCTGGCGCTGCATCGCGATCTCTTGCGGATCGGGGCTGTCGTCAACAATCGCCAGTGTTTCAGAGTCCGCTTCCAATCCGAAAAAGCGCATCGCTTTCCGTTTGCGCAGCCTGTCGCGGCATTTGTTGAGCACGACTGTCGTCAGAAATGGGCCAACAGGACGGTCCGGATCGAGGCGGTGCCGAGCGACCCAGACCGAGGCAAGCCCGTCCTGAACAGCGTCTTCGGCCTGATGCGGAGACGCAAGCATGCGTGTCGCCAAAGCAATAAGCCGCGCTATATGGGGTTCGACCAGCATCCCATAGGCTGCCTTGCTGC
>DDNW01000099.1:8545-10472 GCA_002341345.1 Erythrobacter sp. UBA2510 | reverse complement strand
TCCCATAGGCTGCCTTGCTGCCTCTGCGGGCATCTTCGACCAGGGCGGTCTCGGACCGGCTTTGCGCCTGCGTCACGGAAGCCTAATTACGCGAATTGCTGGTGAGCGCTTCGGAGACCTTGCGATCGAACAGGCGCTGCTGCTCGGGCTCGAGTATCTCGCGCATGTCGAAGACGTGTTGGACCGTGGCTTTCTGCAATTCGCCCATTTGCCCATGCACATCGTCAATCGCCGCGCTCACTTCGGGGCCATATTCGTGCTCGTCGCCCATCGCCTGGGCGAGCCTCGCATTTGCCGCGCGCAGCGATGACTCAAGTTCAGCACGCTCGACGGCAAAGCGGGCTTCGAGGGTCTCGAGGCGCGCGTTCTGGTCTTCGGTCAAGACCAGTTCCTCGTGAACGAACTGGTGCAGGCTGCCATTGTCTTCGTGGCTGAGCCAGCGATCAGCCGCGATCGCCCCCAAACATCCCGCGAGCCCGGCAAGAAGAACGGCAAGAAGGAGGCGTCCGTTCGTCAAAGTCTAGCTCCCGACATGCAGGAGAGCGGCGGGAGAAAGGTGCTCGTTCGACGCAAAATCATTATAGGCGGAACTCGCAGGTGAGCCCTGATTGTAGGGCAAACTCGTCGTGCCGAAGCCTGCTCCAAGGCCGATGACGAACAGGCTGCAAAAGAGGGCGGCGCGCCGGCGGCGATCGGCAACCTCGCCAAGCTGCCCGGCGCGCTGCCAGACACCATCCATGAAATCTGACGGCTCATGCACAATATCATGCGCGGCCAGCTGTTTGAGCGAAGCATCGAGGGAAGGATAATCTGACATGGGCAACCTCTAACTATTGTAACTCCTTTACGCCACAGCCCGGAGAAGCCCTCAAAAAAATATTTAAGGGGTAGGGTGTTCTCGCGCGTATCAAGGGACATGAGCATATTCACCCGCCTTGGCCTCGTCGCCCTTTTCGCAGCCTTTCTGCTTTCGGCACCCTTGCACGCACATGAAGGGCATCAGGACAATATGTCCGACGCTGAAATGCTGGCGATGGAAGAGGGTATGGCCATGCCGGACGACCCCCATGCCGGCGAGCTTGCGCCGCCCGAGGAGGAAACCGACAGGCCAAGCGCGCAGCAGTCCATGTCTCCTGAAGACATGATGCAGCAGAAAATCGCGGAAAACCGCCTGACCTCGGCAGAGGACCTTCTGTCGCGCCTTCATCCGGTCGCGGCGCATTTTCCGATTGCGCTTCTCCTCGTCGCCGCACTCGCCGAACTCGCCTTGATGGTGCGCCCGACCTTGGGGCTTGAGACGACGATCCGGTTTCTCGTAGCCGGCGGCGCGATCGGGGCGGTCGTTGCGGCTTTGCTCGGATGGTTTGCGGGTGGATGGCGACTGCTGGACCGGTCGGAAAATCTCGCCATTCACCGCTGGAACGGCACGACGATTGCCATATTGAGCCTCCTCGCCTGGTGGGTTGCTGCGCGCGGAAAGGGGAGAGGCGCGCTGCGCTTGCTTCTGGCGCTGATCGCTGCGGCGCTCATCGTACAAGGCTATTTCGGCGGGGAGATGGTGCACGGGCCCAATCATATGGGCATCATGTAGGTGGGACGGGTAGCCGCTCCTCAAGGCGACCGAGCCTTCACGCCAGCCCTTGGCAAAGCCTGGCTGACCCCGGTCTATGACCTCACCATCGCCTTGTTTACGCGTGAGCGGACATGGCGGCGCGCGGTTGTCCGCGCCGCCAATCTTGCGCCCGGCGATCATCTTATCGATGTTGGGTGCGGAACCGGCACCTTGCTTCGCGATCTCATGATCAGCTGTCCGCAGGCGGGTCTCGCCGGCGTTGAGCCCGATCCGGCAGCACTGGCCATCGCGCGTCGCAAGTTTGGCGCCGGGGCGGATCTGATCCGTTGGCACAATGGCTTTCTCGATACCCTC
>DDNW01000099.1:0-8415 GCA_002341345.1 Erythrobacter sp. UBA2510 | reverse complement strand
CTTTCTCGATACCCTCGACCTGACCGCGCGATGGCAGCCGAATAAGATCGTCAGCAGCCTCGTCTTTCATCAGGTTCCGCTGGGTGAAAAGCGGGCAATCCTGGAGCAGATGCACGATCTGCTCCAGCCCGGAGGCATGGTGCTGATTGCCGACTATATGGCTCAGGACTCCGCCCTTATGCGCAAGCTTTTCCGCGCCACGGTGCAGCAGCTCGACGGTGTCGAAGACACGCAGCCCAATGCCGACGGTATCCTGGAGCGGCAGCTTGCCGAAATTTTCACCGACGCCGAAAGGCTTCACGTCTTCCCGACCGCCACCGGAGCGATATCGCTCTGGCACGGCTACAAGAAAGGTCCCCATACATGACCCGCACGTTTGCGCGAAAGCGCTTTCGCAACTCGTTCGCCGCAACAGCCCTCCTGGTAATTGCCGCCTGTTCGAACGTTGCCCAGGCGGCCGCCTACACGATGTATCGCGATCCCGGCTGCGGCTGCTGCCTCAAATGGGCCAACCATTTCGAGAACGGCATGGACGCCGAGGTTGCGACTGTCGACACCACTGACATGGGTTCGGTGAAAGCCGACAAGGGCGTACCTTCCGATCTGTGGTCGTGCCATACGATGGTGATCGAGGGATATGTCATCGAAGGTCACGTCCCGGCAGAAGCAATCTCAAAATTGCTGCGCGAGCGCCCGGCAGGCGTTTCCGGACTTGCCGTTCCCGGCATGCCGCTGGGCTCACCTGGCATGGAATACGAGAACCGTGTGCAACCCTATGACGTCATCGCCTTTGGGCCCGGCGGCCGTACGGTTTTCGCAAGTTACCCCTGAACGGGCAAGAAAACGCCCCCAACTTTTGGAGAATAATCATGAAAATGATCCTCACCGTCGCTGGCGCGCTTGCTTTCTCGGCAAGCCCGGTCCTTGCTCAGGAGGCCCCTTCTGAAAAGCCCAAAATGTGCGAGATGATGCACGATGGCAAGAAAATGCAGGGTATGATGAAGAAGGACAAGGACGGAAAAATGTCATGCCAGATGATGGACCATTCCAAGATGGACCATTCGAAAATGGACCATGGCCAGTCCGGCCATGGCAAGAAAAAGGCCGCCGAGGCTGAAAAGCCGCAGACCGAACACAAGCACGACTGACCAGCCTTTGGCGTCTGGAGCCGACAATTCAATCGGCTCCAGACGGTCTAACGGGCCATGCGCTCGATGAGAGTGAGAAGTTCGGCGATCTTCTCCGATTGATCGGCCTTGTTGTTCGATGAGAGCGCCTGTTCGATGCAGTGCTTGGTATGGATGTCGAGTACTTTGGTCCTGGCGGCGCGCGCGGCGGCTTCGAGCGCGAGGATCTGCTGCAGGATATCGACGCAATAGCGCTCTTCTTCCATCATTCTCGATATTCCTCGCGCCTGCCCCTCGATCTTGCGCATTCGGGTCAAGACATCACGAAACTTGGGGTTTTGATCATCGCTCATGCCGTTCTCTCCAGACGCCGAGTTCATTCCTGACTGCTTTTGACACAGTTGCAAAGCAGTTCGCAATACACTATACCCCCCTATAGTATACGACGGAGACAAAGATGACCAATGCGACGACGAAAGGTTCAATCCTTGCCTGGGGCTGGGCTTTCAGCGTCTTACTGCTGATTACCTATCTGCTCTGCGTGGCCTTTGGCTTGATCGCGCCCGATACTTTCCATATGCATGAAGCATGGGCGCCTTTGCTGCCAGGCTTCGATTGGTTGACATGGCCCGGCTTCTTCGCCGGGGCTATCGGCAGCTTTCTCTATGGCTGGTATATCGCGATCCTAGGGGTCCCGCTCGTCCGCTATTTCAGAAAAAGGATCGGGTGAAGAACCGGCAATGTGGATTTATCCGCTGCCGCGAATTCCGCACAGGTCGCAAAGCCTATGACAATGCACAGCTTACCCTTTTCCGGTTCGTCTTTCAGCAAAAAGAGGGAATTGTTCCTGCATACGGTTATCGGGCCAGTGCTGGGCATCTTAATCCTTCATCCGCTCACCGCGCTCGTTTATGGGTCTGGAGGGGCAGCAGCGGCGAGCGTGCCATTTGCTGAGCAGTTGGGCTCGGCGGTCGATCGACTGAGCGCGGCATTTGAAATCGAAATGCTGCCCATGAGCCTGGCTTTCGCGGTGATCGGCGGCGCAATCGGCCTGGCTTTTGGTCTTTATCATCTGCGGCTGATGGCCGATCGCCAGACAATCCGCACTTTGGAGCACGAACTGGCCGAAGAGTTGCCGCTGCTTATTGCTCGGGGCGAGGGTGCGCAGCTGGAATTCAAATCATCGCTGCGCTGGGATACGCGCCAGCAGCGCGCAAATCGCAGCCTTCAGCAGGTTGTGGTCAGGACGATTGCCGGATTTCTAAACAATGATGGCGGTACGCTGCTCATCGGCATCGACGATAACGGACATATCTTGGGAATCGAAGCGGATCTGAAGACTCTTAAACACCCCGATAAGGACGGGTTTGAGCGCGTGCTGATGGACGCGATACGATCAGGGCTGGGCGGGAACGCCTGCGCCTTGGTTCATTGCTATTTTCATGATCTCGATGGCCGAACTATTTGCCGGGTCATCGCTGAAAAGAGTCTCGAACCGATCTATTTTCTCGACAATGGAGTGGCGCGCTTCTTGCTCCGCGCCGGCAACAGTACACGGGAATTGGATGCGCGCGAAGCGCACACTCACCTTTCGCAGCGCGGAAAAGAATATGCACGGCAGGCATGAGATGATCCTCTGCCATAAATCGGCAAGTCGGGTTGATCTCGTTTCCCGTTTCACGCTGTCACTTTCAGCGGGGTACGCCGCCTGTCAGCTCGGTTCGGCCTTGTCGGCGGAACACTGGCACACCTTTGGCCAGATCCAGGGAGACTATGATGGACCATTCTAATTGCAGCCATAGCGGCCACGGCGAAGCCGTTGCTGGCGATGATGGCCGCTACGATCTCGTTCCCGCTGGTTATGACGGACCGGTTTATACCTGCCCCATGCACCCGCAGGTCCGGCAGCCGAAGATGGGGTCGTGCCCGATCTGCGGCATGGGTCTCGAACTCGAATCCGCGGCCATGGTCGATGACGGACCGAACCCGGAGCTCGTCGACTTTACAAGGCGTTTCTGGGTCGGCGCCATCCTCACCTTGCCGCTGCTTGTTCTCACGATGGGCCCCTATGTGGGCTGGCCGGGCGTGCGCGAAATATTTGGCGAGCGGGCCACCCTATGGATTGAACTGGTGCTCGGTACACCGGTCGTGTTGTGGAGCGGATGGCCGTTTCTCGAACGGGGCTGGAATTCGTTCCGCACCTGGAACCTCAACATGTTCTCGCTCATCGGCATGGGCGTTCTCGCCGCATGGATTTTCAGTGTCGTCGCCGTCCTGGCACCGGACATCTTCCCGGATGGCTTTCGCGATCCAGAGGGACATGTCGGCGTCTATTTCGAAGCCGCGGCCGTTATCGTTACGCTTGTGCTCCTCGGCCAAGTCATGGAGCTGCGCGCGCGTGAAGGCACCGGTAAGGCCATTCGCGCTCTCCTTGATCTTGCAGCCAAAACCGCCCGCGTCATCAGGGCAGACGGCACTGAAGAAGAAATCCCCCTTGAGCACGTGGCTGTTGGCGACCAATTGCGGGTCCGCCCAGGCGACAAGGTGCCCGTTGACGGTGTAGTGCTCAAAGGCCGCTCGTCGATCGACGAAAGCATGATCACCGGTGAACCAGTCCCGGTCGAAAAGGTCGAGGGCGACGCCGTGACCGGGGCAACGATCAACGGAACAGGCAGCCTGGTGATCGAAGCGAAACGTGTCGGATCGGACACCATGCTCGCGCAGATCGTGGAAATGGTTGCGGCCGCACAGCGCTCGCGCGCGCCGATCCAGAAGTACGCCGACAAGGTGGCCGGCATGTTCGTCCCCGCGGTTATCGGCATAGCCGTGCTCGCCTTCATCGCCTGGGCGATCTGGGGCCCCGCACCAGCGCTTGCCTATGCCCTCATTGCTGCAGTTGCGGTACTGATCATCGCCTGCCCCTGCGCTCTCGGCCTGGCGACGCCGATGTCGATCATGACCGCGACAGGAAGAGGGGCGCAGGCGGGCGTTCTGATCAAGAACGCCGAAGCGCTCGAGCGCTTCGAGAAAATCGATACGCTGATCGTCGACAAGACGGGTACGCTGACCGAGGGGCGCCCAAGGCTCGTCGCGGTTATGCCCGAAGAGGGCCACGATGAAATCGAGGTGTTGAGCCTGGCGGCGTCGCTCGAGCGCGGGTCGGAGCACCCGCTCGCAGAAGCGATCGTGCGCGGCGCCGAAGAACGCGGCGTCGCGATGGAAACCGCCAGCGAGTTCGAGGCCGTAACCGGTAAAGGCGTCATGGGCACGGTTTCCGGTAAACGCGTCGCGCTGGGTAACCTTGCGCTCCTGTCAGACCTCGGTTTGGAAGGAGCCACGCTCAGCGAAAAGGCCAATGCGCGCCGCGACGAAGGCGAAACCGTCATGTTCGTGATCGTGGCAGGCAAGATTGCTGGCCTCATCAGCGTTGCCGACCCGGTCAAGGAAACCACTCCTGCGGCGATCAAGGACCTGCACAAGCTCGGCCTTACGATCATTATGGCGACCGGCGACAATGAGCGGACGGCGCAGGCGGTTGCCGCCCGCCTTGGTATCGACGACATTCGCGCAGGCGTTCTTCCCGCGGACAAGGCGCGGCTCATCCGTGAATTGCAGGAAGGCGGTGCCAAGGTGGCCATGGCCGGCGACGGGGTTAACGACGCTCCGGCGCTTGCCCAGGCAGATGTCGGCATTGCGATGGGAACCGGCGCGGATGTCGCGATCGAGAGCGCAGGAATCACGCTCGTTAGAGGCAATCTCGACGGGATCGTCCGGGCCCGCAAGCTTGCCCGGGCTACGATGCGCAATATTCGGCAAAATCTGTTTTTTGCGCTGATTTACAACGCCTCGGGCGTGCCCGTCGCGGCCGGTGTTCTTTATCCTTTCTTCGGCATCCTGATTGGCCCAATGTTCGCAGCCTTTGCGATGAGTGCGTCCTCCATATCGGTAGTCCTGAACTCGCTCAGACTTCGTAGTGCGAAGCTGTGAACATTCGACAATCGAACAAATCGCCATCCCTGATCCATGCCTCAATGCCTCCGCATTGCGGCAGGGCCGGTCGCCTGTGGAAGATGGCAGCGCGACGCAAGCCATAGAAAGGTAAACCGCATGGATAACCATTCGGCGCACGAAGATAATCTGAACAAGAGCAGCATCACCCTGCTTGGCGGCGTTGCCATGGGGACTGGCGTCATGATCGGTGCGGGCATTTTTGCGCTCACCGGTCAGATCGCGGAGCTTGCCGGCCCTCTCTTCCCCCTCTCCTTCGTCGCAGGCGCGCTCATCACCGCGCTCGCATCATACAGCTACATCAAGATGTCGAATGCCTGGCCATCGTCGGGTGGCATCGCGATGATCCTGCAAAAGGCCTATGGTCCGGGTGTCGTCGCGGCCTCCGCATCAGTGCTGATGGCCATGTCGATGGTTATCAATGAGAGCCTGGTGGCGCGAACCTTCGCGACCTATGCGCTGCGTCCGTTTGGGCTCGAAGAAAACGCATTGCTGATATCGGGCTTGGCGCTGGGACTCATCGTTTTCGCCTATCTGGTCAACGCCGCGGGCAATAGATCGGTAAGCGGGTTTTCGCTCGTTATGTCGGCGATAAAGGTTGGCGGGATAGCGGTGTTCGCAGTTGCGGCGATCTGGGCCAGCGGACTGTTCGCAGGCGCCTTTACCGAGCCTGCTTCCTTGTCGAACGGCGAAGCATTGCTCGCTTCGGTGGCCTTCTCGATCCTTGCATTCAAGGGGTTTACAACCATCACCAACAGTGGCGGAGAAATCGTCGATCCGCACAAGAATGTCGGTCGCACAATCATGATCTCGATTGCCGTGTGCATCGTGGTTTATCTGCTCGTCGCCTTGGCCGTTGGCTCCAGTCTCAGCATCGGCGAGATCGTTCAGGCGCGTGACTATTCCCTGGCCGCGGCAGCGCGCCCCGCATTGGGAGATCTCGGGTTCTATTTCACCGTAGCGATTGCCATCTCGGCGACTACGTCGGGGGTCATTGCGAGCGTGTTCGCCGTCTCGCGGATGCTGACAATGCTGACCGAGATGAAGATGATCCCCCACAGCCATTTCGGAATGAAGGGCGGCATCCGTAGCCACATGCTGGTCTATACGGTCGTCATAGCCGGCACACTGGCGGTCCTGTTCGACCTTTCCCGCATCGCCTCGCTCGGCGCCTTCTTCTACCTTGTCATGGACATGCTCGTCCATTGGGGCGTGTTTCGCAGTCTTCGCAAAGAGATCGGCGCCCGCGCTTCCGTCCTGCTCACCGCGCTGGCGGCCGACGCCGTTGTGCTCGCCGCATTTACGGCCGCCAAACTCAAGAGCGATCCGGCCGTGGTTTCCTATGCGGTGATCGGAATCGCGGCCGTGTTCGTGGCGGAATGGATATTTCTGTCCGGCCAGCGCAGGGAGACGAACACAGATTCTATTGAAAACAAGGTCGAGAGCGGAAGCGGCGATCACGACCGTCCTTGAGCGCAACATTGGCTGTTTGGCAGCTCAGATAAATATTTTTGAGGCGGCGCCGTAATTTCGCGCCGCCCCGCCCGTCTTTATTCCTTCGGCTGCAATCGGAATACCGGAAGTTTGTCCATCTTGTCCGTACCAGGCCGCGCGATCGACCGGCAGAAAGAGATTCGCGGGAGGAATGTCGGCGATTGCGACAAACATCGTTTCTCTTTCGAAGAACGATGAAATGAAAACGCGAAACGAACATTGGAATTGAACAAGCAGCCCCAGGCTGTGCGTGTGAACAAGGGGCTGTAAAGGCATGGAAACTGCGAGTGTTTACCGGATGGTGATGGAGGATCATGTCTGTCCCTATGGCATCAAAACGGTCGATCTTCTCAAGCGGCAAGGCTTCGAGGTCGACGATCATCACCTGACCAGCAGGGAGGAAACCGACGCGTTCAAGGACAAGCACGACGTCGAGACCACGCCGCAGACCTTTATCGAAGGCAAGCGCATTGGCGGCTATGACGATGTCCGCGAGTTCTTCGGCAAAAGCCGCTCGCAGCCCGAGGAAGGCGAAACCAGCTATCAGCCGGTCATTGCGATTTTCGCGGTCGCGCTGCTGCTCGCGCTCGGGCTGAGCTGGGCGTTTTTTGACGACCTCTTCACCGTTCGGGCCGCGGAGTGGTTCGTCAGCCTCTCGATGACCTTGCTCGCCGTCCAGAAGCTTCAGGACGTGCGCAGTTTCTCGACCATGTTCCTCAACTACGATCTACTCGCACGGCGCTGGGTGCCCTATGGCTTCGTCTATCCGTTCGGCGAAGCCGCTGCCGGCATTCTCATGACCGCGGGCGCACTGACCTGGCTTTCTGCCCCGCTGGCATTATTCATCGGCACCGTCGGCGCTGTCAGCGTCTTCAAGGCTGTCTACATCGACAAGCGTGAGCTCAAATGCGCTTGCGTCGGAGGTAGCAGCAACGTCCCGCTCGGTTTCGTCTCGCTGACAGAGAACCTGTTCATGATGGGGATGGGGCTCTGGATGGGTCTCAAGGTCTTTACATGATCCTCGGTTTAATCCTGGCGACCTCGCTGTTCCTGATATCGGTGGGCTCGCACCTCGTCATACTGAATGCGGGCCATACGCTGCTCGAGCAAAACTGCAGCCTTCTGCACAAGCTGGGCATCGCGCTGCTCGTTCTTTTCTCGCATCTGACCGTAGCGGCGTTCTTCGCCGCCGGCTTCTGGATCGGCGAGGAGATGGGTCTGGGCGGCTTCCGGCAGGCCGGCGCGATGACCGCGATGGACTATTTCTATTTTTCTCTGATCAACGTGACGACGCTTGGTTTGGCGGACATTTTCCCAACAGAGCACCTGCGGGTTCTCGCCGGCGTCGAGGCCCTCACCGGCTTCGCTCTCATCAGCTGCTCGGCGCAGCTATTCTGGACCATGATGCATAAAGGAGAAGAAGCATGACCGAAAAGACGACCCACTCGGACAAGGGAGGGGGCGGCAGCTACTGGCGGTTCATGGCCATGGTGTCGACCTCGACCGTGATCATGTTCTTCTTGATGTATGCCAACACCTTCACGATTGACGATGTTTTCTGGAGCGAAACGCGCTTCTGGATGATGTTCGTCATGGGCGCGATGATGATGATCGTCATGCTGCTCTTCATGTGGGGCATGTACAAGGACCGGACCAAGAACTTCATCATTCTGGGCGTCGGCGCCTTTGTGTTCGCGCTCACACTATGGCTGGTGCGCAGCCAGACCACCGTCGACGATACCGAATATATGGCAGCGATGATCCCGCACCACTCGATCGCGATCAT
>DDNW01000165.1:15292-21919 GCA_002341345.1 Erythrobacter sp. UBA2510 | reverse complement strand
CCGGCACCGGCCCGCTCCCCCTCCCGGCCACCCAACAGGATAATGCCTTGGGAGGTCGGGAGGGGGAGCGGGCTGGCGCCGCTCCCGATCGTCAGGTCGGACAAAGGGGTACATTAAACCTGTTCGGCTATACGGGCGTCGGCACGCTGGCGCTGAGCGAATGTGGCCCTGTCACCCATGTCGATGCAAGCAAGAAGTCTGTCGCGCAGGCGCAGGTAAATGCAGCCCTGTCAGGAATGGAAGATCGCCCGATCCGCTGGCTGATCGACGATGCGGCCAAGTTCACCGCGCGCGAAGTCCGGCGCGAGAGGCGCTATGACGGGATCATCCTCGACCCGCCCAAATTCGGGCGCGGGCCGAAGAACGAAACCTGGCGCATCGAGGAGGGGCTCCCGGCCCTTGCCGCAGATTGCCGGAAACTCCTGGATCAGGACAGCCGCTTTCTCTTCCTCACCGCCTATGCGGTACGGATGAGTTCATTGGCGCTGGGCGGGCTGCTGGCCGAGACCTTCGCCGATTTGCCCGGCACGATCGAATGTGGCGAACTGGCCCTGCGCGAGGAGGGTGAGGGGGGCAGGCTGCTGCCCACCGCCATCTTCGCGCGCTGGAATAACGGATAATTTTCTGTTTCAGCGTCGCTGAAACAGTTCCGGCACCGGCCTACTCCCAGGTGAGTGGGAAAATCAGACGGCTTGCAAATCGGCGAGGAATTCGCGAATCCGCGCTGCGTTATAGCCGAGGTCCGACAGGCCGACGCGGCTGACACTGCGCATGTCGACACGGGTCGATCCGTCGGCAATCGGCGTAACCTCCACGATCACGTCGTCCATGAAGCGGATGTAACCGGCATAGGCGGTCGCCTCCATGTGGCCGCTTTCCTCGTCAACGCTGGCAATGGTCCAGCCCTTGCTCTCGGCCAGCGCTCGGGCCGCGGCGAGCACTTCGGCCGGGCTCTTGTCGATCACGATCGGGGCAATATCGGGATAGCCTTCGCGGTGGGCGGCGCGCCATTCCTCGATATTGTTGAACGGGATGAGATTGTCCTCGCGCAGGGACAGCGTGGCGAATTGCGGCGGGTCATCAACATCGGTGGTGATATCGTGCAGGCGTGGCGCATTGCCCCCCGGGACGATTACCTGCGTATAGATGACCAGCAGCAGCACTATCGAGATTGCCATGCCGAACGGCGCCTTCCAGCTGATCGCGGTCTTGCGGACAAGGGCGATGCCGATGTCGATGATCGCGATCAGGACCAGCACGCGCAGCGGGTTGAGCAGGATCATGAAGCCGCGAAAGCCGCTCAGCTTGTCGATGATGTCGTAGCGGGCCAGCGTCAGCGACATAACGGCGATCACCAGCGCGATCAGCGCGCCGCCGAGTACGAAATTGCCGAGCAGGCGCGTCAGCTTGCTGCCGGTCCTGGTGCCTGTCGTGGCGGTGGTGGAATCGGGCGAAGTGGCCATGTCTTTGCTCCCCTGTTGAGAAGAGGTGGCCATACTTGCCGCTTCAGGTCAACCGCGCGTCCAATCGTGGCCGTTCACGAGCATGCTTGCCACTGCGCGCATGCCCTGTCATGGGCCGCCCATGGCCGACAGCCTCTACCTCGAACTCGCCGACTTCGTGCACGATGTCTATACCGGCATCTATTCCGAAGAGACGGGCAAGCCGCAGAAGCTGGCCTTCACGGTAAGCGCTAAGCTCAAGATCGCCCCGCATTACGATCCCGACACGCCGCTGTCGGAGAGCAAGAACTATATGGACCTGAAGTTCGCTTGCTCCGAAAGCCTTGGCGACACCCATTTCAAGCTGATCGAATCGGTCGCCGACCACATCTGCGAGACACTGTTCCTGCAGGACGAGCGCGTCCAGGAGGTCTGTGTGAAGATTATCAAGCTGGCGCTGTCCGAAGCGGGCGAGAGCATCGGCATTACCATGACGCGCGAGCGGCAGTGAGCACGCCGCTGATCGTCGATCTCGGCGATCTGCCCCCCGGCCCGCTCGACGCAGCGGCCCGTTTCCACGAGCGTACCCTGCCTGGCATTCGTGCGGCGCTTGCGGAGACGCAGGAAGTCCGCCTCCTCTTCGCCCCTGCCGACCATACGCATGACGCATGGCGGCTGGCCGCGGTACAGGGGCTTGCCCGCGAAGCTGCGCCGGTGCGGGTCAATGCGATCGTCGGTGGCGACCGTGCGAAGATTGCGCAGGTTGGCGATTATCTGGCCAGCGCACCGGGCGTGACCGGACAGGTGTTCGAAGTGGCTGCAAACGTCAGCGAAACAGGCTAGGTTGTCTGCCGATGTCCGCGAACACCGCCCCCCTTGTCGATGCCTTCCAGCGCCGGATCACCTACCTGCGCCTGTCGGTGACCGATCGCTGCGATTTGCGGTGCAGCTATTGCATGCCCGAAATGATGCAGTTCCTGCCGAAGAAGGAGGTCCTGAGCCTCGAGGAGATGCACCGGCTGGCGCTCGCCTTCATCGACCGTGGCATCACCAAGATTCGCCTGACTGGCGGCGAGCCGCTGGTCCGCCGCGACATGATCGAGCTGGTACTGGCGCTGGGACGCAAACTGGGTGATGGGCTGGAGGAGCTGACGCTCACCACCAACGGCACCCAGCTTACCCGCTTTGCCGAACCCCTCGCGGCAGCGGGTGTGCAACGGATCAACGTCTCGCTCGACACGCGCGATGCGGCCTTGTTCGAGCAGCTTTCGCGCCGCGACCGCTTGTCCGACGTGCTCGACGGAATTGCGGCGGCGAAGGCAGCGGGCCTTAAGGTCAAGCTCAACACGGTGGCCCTCAAGGGCCTGAACGAGAACGAAATCCCCGACCTCGTCGCCTGGGCGCACGCTCAGGGCCACGACATGACGCTGATCGAGGCGATGCCGCTGGGCGAGGTCGATGGCGAGCGGGTCGATCATTATCTGCCGTTGCCGATCATCCGCGACCGGCTGGAGACGATGTGGACGCTCGAGCCGCTGGATTATTCGACCGGCGGCCCCTCGCGCTATGTCCGCGTGGCCGAAACAGGCGGGCGGCTGGGCTTCATCACCCCGCTGACCGGCAATTTCTGCGCCTTTTGCAACCGGATCCGCGTGACCGCGACCGGCCAGCTCTTTGCCTGCCTTGGCGGTTCCGAACAGGTCGATCTGCGCGCCGCGCTGCGCTCGGATGATCCTGACGCACGGCTGGCAGAGGCGTTGGACGAAGCGATGCGGATCAAGCCCGAACGCCATCATTTCGAGATCGCCCGGGGCGCTGCGCCGGCACAGCCGCGCCATATGTCGGTGACCGGCGGCTGAGCATGGCCGTGCGCGTGGTCTTTCTCGGCAAGCTGGCCGACCTCGCTGGTACGGACGAGCGCGACATAGCCGGACCGCTGGACTGGGACGGCCTGCTCGCCACGCTGTCTGATCCGCTGGCCGAAGCGGTCGCGGGCGAGCGTACGCGAATCGCGGTCAATGGCACGCTGCTGAGCGACAAGACGGCACTCAGCGCAGCGGATGGCGACGAAGTGGCGCTCCTTCCGCCCGTTTCGGGAGGCTGACATGGCGGTCACCGTCCGCCTGCTCGATACACCGTTCAATCCCGGCGCGCTCGTCGGCCCGTTCACCAATGCGCATCCCGGGCTGGGCGGAGTCTGTACCTTTGTCGGCGAGGTCCGCGGCGAGGCCGATGTCGAGGCGCTCGAACTGATGCATTACGCCCCGATGACGCTGCCCGGCATGGAGGCGCTCGCGAGCGAGGCGGTCGCGCGCTTCGGTCTGATGGGCCTGCTGATGGTCCACCGCACCGGCAAGATGCATCCCGGCGAACCGATCGTGCTTGTTTCCGCCTGTGCCGAACACCGGCGCGGGGCAATCGACGCGGTCGATTTCTGCATGGACCACCTCAAATCCGATGCATGGTTCTGGAAGCGCGAGCAGCGCGGCGGCACGTGGCGCTGGATCGAACCGCGCGCCGACGACCATCGCGATCTCGCGCGCTGGAAATAAAGCCGATTCACAAAATCGACCCTGATTGACTCAGGTCAAGGCGCGCTGGGCCATCGGTGGGCAACTTCATCACAACATTGATGGAGGTTTCAGATGGTCGAAAAACTCACCCGGGAACGGATTGCGGAACGCGCCACGATCCATGCGACGCCGACTGCCGAATTCAGTCAGCCCCCGGTTGATCGTACATTCGAACTGCCGCGCGCGCTCTATGGGTGGACTGTGGCATGTTTTCTCGGGTTTCTCGCCATCATGAGCGTTGGCTTTTCCACCCCCGGCCTGATTCTTCCCATGGCGCTTTTCGTCGTTGCCATCGTCGCAGGCTTCGGTGTCCCGACGATCTGGACCCGGCTCTCGCCGGACACAGATAGCAAGGCGCTGGGCATGGCAAAGTTCAGCAATCAAGGAATCCACACGCTGACAGGGCATACTACTGCCGCTCAGGCTACCGTACAGGTCCTGATACTCCCTGTCCTGATCCTCGTGTGGGGGGTGGCGGTCGTGACCATCGCCGCCATAGTCAGATGAGGCCCGCTGCGACCCGGCCTCAGTCCTGACGCCCTAGGCGCGCGGGGTCGAGAACCACGATCCCGCGCGCGCCTTTTCTCTCGATCGCGCCGCTGCGCTCCAGTCTCGTGATAGATCGACTGACCGTTTCGATTGTCAGGCCGAGCATATTGGCGATCTCGCCGCGCGTGATCGGCAAGTCGAAACTCTCGGCTGGGTGGCAAGGCGAAGAGCTCGCCGCCTCTGCCATGGCCAGGATCAGCGCGCCGACACGGTCGGTGGCCGAGGTGCGGCTGCCCAGCGCCAGCAATTCGCGACTGCGATGCAGATCCTCCTCGGAACGTTGGAGCAGCGCACGGGTCAGCTGCGGAAAGTCGCGCAGCGCGTTCGACATGTCGGACTTGGCGAAGACGCACAGCTCGCTGTCGGTCAGCGCAACGACGTCGAAGGTCGAGAAGGGCGCGAACAGCTCGCCGATAAAACCGGCCGGGTGGACGAGGGCAAGGATGCGTTCGTTGCCGTCTTCGTCATAACTCGTGACTTTCAGCGCGCCGCTGACCAGCGTGGCGCAGGCGGCCTGCTCGTCCCCGGCGGCAAACAGCATGTCGCCCCGCTTAAGGTGGCGGGTACGACCTGCGCGTGCGACTTCGACGCGTTCTTCGTCGGTCAGGACCGAACAGGCGGCCCGTTCGCGGACTGGGCATGTCGCACACGCGAGCGTCATCGGGCCATTCTCATTGTGTCAGTCTCCCCAGCAGTGCGGCGATCTGCGCATCCTGCTCGCCGATCTGGTTCGACACGATTGCGCGCGAATCCGCGATCTGACCGGCCTCACTGCCATTGGTCACCGCATCGACATAAAGCCGGTCGATATCGGCCAGCGCAATCATCGCCACGCTGCGTCGCGATTCGAGCCCGGCAATGGCAACCTGGGCCTGCGCCCAGGCGTCGCTGCCGACCGCGCTGCCGCTGGCGCGTGAGACCACAGGCGTCACTGCGTTCGCCTCGGCAAGGAAAGCCTGATGCGCCATAGATGCGGTCGCGGTCAGTTCGCCGAGCGATTCGAGCGTGGCCGGGGTCGCGGGAGCAGGGACGAAGGGCGGGGCCGTGGGCGCGTCGAGCGAGCCGGTCACACGCTCGTTCTCGCGCACGGCAAGGCTCGGGTAGTCGCCCTGCGCGCTGGCGCAGCCACTTGCCAGCAGAACCACTGCCAGCACCGCCGCCCTGCTAATGTCTGCCTTACTCACACCTCTCCCTTAGCGGGAGGAGAGCCAGCTTTCCAGAACCGGATTGCACGCGATTGCCACAGGAGGCGCAAGACATTCGATTGTCGGCAGATGCCCAGCAAAGCCCGGTTGACAGGCTTTCAGGCTTGGCCTAACGGCTCCCTCGACTTGCAGGTGCCTTTGCGGGCGCCTTTTTTGTCATTGCCGTTAGGGGTCACCCGAAGGCGAAGACACCTAAATGAGAACGGAAACAGGAACCATGTTCGCTGTAGTGCGCACGGGCGGCAAGCAATATCGCGTCGCCGAAGGAGACAAGATCGCGGTCGAGAAGCTGGCGGGTGAAGCCGGCGACACGATCACGCTGGGTGACGTCCTGCTTGCAGGCGAGGGCGCTGAGCTGGCCGATGCCAGCAAGGTGACCGTCTCGGCGGAAATCATCGCCCAGGCGAAGAGCGAGAAGGTCTTCGTCTTCAAGAAGCGTCGCCGGCACAATTACCGCCGTCGCGCCGGTCACCGCCAGCAGATGACCCTGCTGCGCATCGTCGGCGTAGGCGAAGGTGCGGCCAAGAAGGCTGCGCCGAAGAAGGCTGCCGATGCTCCGGTGAAGGATACCTCGGAAGAGAAGGCTGCGCCCAAGGCTCAGAAGGCCGCGCCGGTGAAGGCTGCTGCGACCAAGGCTGCGGATAGCGAGACCAAGGCTCCGGCCAAGAAGGCGCCGGCCAAGAAGCCGACCGCCAAGAAGACCGAAGACAAGTAAGGATCACGAACGATGGCACATAAGAAAGCAGGCGGTAGCTCGCGTAACGGTCGCGATTCAGCCGGTCGTCGTCTCGGCGTGAAGAAGTTCGGCGGTCAGGAAGTGATCGGCGGCAACATTATCGTGCGTCAGCGCGGCACCAA
>DDNW01000165.1:14919-15203 GCA_002341345.1 Erythrobacter sp. UBA2510 | reverse complement strand
ATCGTGCGTCAGCGCGGCACCAAGTTCTATCCCGGCACCAATGTCGGCATGGGCAAGGACCATACGCTGTTCGCGCTCGAAGCTGGCCGCGTGCGTTTCCACGAGGGCAAGCTTGGCCGCAAGTTCGTATCGGTCGACGCCATGGCGGAAGCCGCAGAATAAGAGGATGACCTGATAAAGGGGCCATCCAAAGGGAGGCCCTGCCGGTCCAAAGGATCCGGCACCTGGAAGGAGATGGGGCCACCCGTCTCCTTTTTTGTTGTCTCCTTCCTGTAGCGCTGTTG
>DDNW01000165.1:14484-14732 GCA_002341345.1 Erythrobacter sp. UBA2510 | reverse complement strand
TTCCTGTAGCGCTGTTGCCCTAATGCGTTGATCGGGGCCTGGCGCAGAACGCGAAGGAGAACCCGTGATGTTCATCCGTACGCCAAACCTGTTCCTGCGGCCGGTCTTTGCCGAAGACTGGCGCGCGGTCTATTGCGGGATCGCCGACCAGCGGATCACCTCCATGCTGGCAAGCGCGCCCTGGCCCTATCGCCCGGAGGATGCGCAGGCCCTCTGTCGTCGCCCGGTGGCGAAGGGGGCAATGCGTT
>DDNW01000165.1:440-14342 GCA_002341345.1 Erythrobacter sp. UBA2510 | reverse complement strand
CTGCCCGAGGTCGAAAACTGCCCGCTGGTGGGCATGATCGGTGTCGACATTGCGGGTAAGCACGGCGCTGCGCATGAACTGGGCTACTGGATCGCGCGGGCCTGGCAGGGCCGCGGTATCGCGAGCGAGGCGGTGGCGGGCGTGATCGAGATTGCGCGCGCGATCGGTCTTGCGCGGATCGATGCGGGGCATTTCCTCGACAACCCGGTTTCGGGCCATGTGCTGCGGCGCGCCGGTTTCGTCGAGACCGGCGAGGTGCGGCCGACGCCCTGCGCCGGACGCGGTGGGCAGATCGTGCTGGCGCGGCGCTATGCCCTGTCTCTCGGCGAAGCGCAGAATGCTGCCACCGGGCTGGAGGCCGCCTGACGCTTGTTCAACGGATGTGTTGGCCTGGTGAAGGTCTTGTGGTGCACAGCTGTCATGGTTACCTGAGTGTCCAGAATCGGGACATTGTTTCCGTTTCGTAACAACGGGCACAATTGCAATCATGGCAATCAGGCGTCGTCTCAGCCAGGAGGAAAGCCGTGCGCATGCGCTCCAGGCGGCGCGCGCACTGCTGATCGATTCTGGGCCGCAGAGCGTGACGCTGAAGGCCGTGGCGACGCGAATCGGGCGTACCCACGCGAATCTGCTCCACCATTTCGGTTCAGCCGTCGGTTTGCAGCAGGCTCTGGCGGGCTATCTGGCCGAACAGGTCTGCGGTTCGATCGCCAGGGCGGTCGAGGCCAGCCGTGCCGGGGTCGGTCGTCCGCGTGACGTGGTGGACCTGACCTTCGATGCCTTTGGGCGCGAAGGGGGCGGGGCACTCGCGAGCTGGATGCTGCTGTCGGGCAATGAGGACGCGCTCGACCCGATTCTCGAGACCATTCACACGCTGGTTGACGAATTGCATCCCGGGGAAGTCGGGCGGGCCGAGGGGCGCACCATGCATGAGGCGACGCTCACGCTGGTGCTGCTGGCGCTGGGCGATGCGCTTATGGGCGAGCGCCTGTCTGAATCGCTTGGCGTTGTGCGTGGCGCTGTGCGGGATCGGGCGGAGGCGATGCTGGTGGCCTCGCTCGAAACAGCGGGCGAACCCTATTAACTTTCACGGGCAGCGCCCAGATCGAGCCAGTCTGGTAGCAGATCGGGCGCGATGTCCTCGACCCGCAGGTGATCCACCGCCAGCCCGAGCTCCGGATAAGCGACCTTGCGCCGCTTTTCGTCCGAGCGATCCTGCGGCACCACGATCAGGCGCCGGTTGACCTTGCCGCGCCAGTTCATCCGCGCGGTATTCTCCTGCCCGATATAGCAGCCCTTGGAGAAGGAGACCCCATGCAGCTCGGCGGCATTGGTTTCGAGCCAGAGGATGTCCTCCAGCTCGGCCTGCCCCTCAGCGACGCCCAGCGACAGGCGATGTTTGCGCCAGGCCTCGTCAGCGGGCGCATCGTTCTCCTGCACCGGCGCGAGCCAGCGCTGGCCGAGCGCGTAAAGGCGCGGGTCCGCTGCGCCGCCATCGCCGGGGAAAGGCTGCCAGTGCACGCCGAGTGCATCCTCGCGCCCGATCTCGATCTTGCGTCGCAGGCGATAGAGCGAAAGCCGCTTGACCAGCGCGTCAGCCGCCTCGGCCTCGCAATCGAGGAGCAGCGAATTGCCGCTTCCCGGCCAGACGAGGAAATCGAACAGCGTCTTGCCCTGCGCACTCAGCAGCCCGGCATAGACGGGCAGGGTTCCGGTCACGTCATTGGTGACGAGCCCTTGCAGAAAAGCCGCAACATCCTCGGCCGGGTCGGTGGGAGAGAGCCGCACAAGGGCACGCGAAAACAGGCGGGACGCGGTCATGTGGTGACAGATAGTGCCGCGCGCGCCATAGGCAACGGCCATGACCGACACGATCACGATCCGCCGCCCCGACGACTGGCACGTTCACCTGCGCGACGGCGCGATGCTGGCCGATATTGCGCGCTACACCGCGCAACAATTCGCGCGTGCGATCGTCATGCCCAATCTCTCGCCCCCGGTGACCACGGCAGCTGCGGCAGAGGCCTATCGGGAGCGGATCATGGCCGCGCTGCCGACGGGCAGCGACTTCACCCCGCTGATGACCTGCTACCTCACCGACAGTCTCGATCCGGGCGAGTTGCGATCCGGCTTCGCCTCTGGCGCCTTTACCGCTGCCAAGCTCTATCCAGCGGGCGCGACCACCAATTCGGCGAGCGGCGTGACCGACATCGCCAATATCATGGGCGTGCTGGAAGCCATGGCCGAGATCGGCATGGTCCTGTGCGTCCATGGCGAGGTGACCAGCGCTGAGATCGACATCTTCGACCGCGAGGCGGTGTTCATCGAGCGCATCCTTGCCCCGCTGCACGAACGCCTGCCGACCTTGCGCATCGTGTTCGAGCACCTGACCAGCAGCCAGGGCGTCGATTTCGTCATGGGGACTGGCCCGAACGTAGCAGCGACCGTGACCCCGCAGCACCTGCATATCAACCGGAACGCCATGCTGGTGGGGGGGATACGTCCGCATGCCTATTGCCTGCCCGTCGCCAAGCGCGAGGAGCACCGGCTGGCGCTGCGCCGCGCGGTCACGTCAGGCTCGGCCAAGTTCTTCCTCGGCACCGATAGCGCTCCGCATGCGCGTGAAACGAAAGAGGCCGCCTGTGGCTGCGCGGGCATCTTCAACGCGCCTTATGCGCTGGAAAGCTATCTCGCCGTGTTCGAGGAAGAGGGGGCGCTCGGGGCTTTCGAGGGGTTTGCCTCGCTCAACGGTCCCGCATTCTACCGCCTGCCCGTCAATGAAGGCACCGTGACGCTCGAAAAAACGCCGGTGCAAGTCCCTGAAAAGATTGCTGCAGCAGGGACGGAGGTCGTTCCGTTCCATGCCGGGGAGGAACTCGGGTGGAAGTTGGCCGTTTAAACACCAGACGATCAGTCATGGCTGGCCAATAGCTTAAGGACGGGTTGCAGCCCGTTCATAATCGTCGCGCTATTGGCCCTTCACATTGAAAATACACAAAATTCGGCAACAAAATTCGGCAGGGCCCATCCCTGTTGGGCCATTGCCGGAGCGCGGCCTTCCGGGTCGTGTTCAGGGGGTCGCGCCAAGGCGTCCGTCCGGCTTCGGCTGGCGGACGCCTTGAAACGCCTTTTTCGTCGAGGCACCAGCCCGCTCCCCTCCCGACCTGCCAGAATAAATCATAGAGAGAGTGGGTGGAGCTGTAGGCCGGAGCCGGGTAAAACTACCTTGCCCGGAACCCCACGCCTACGCTCGCGCGCGGCTGGTCGATCTCGCTGCTCGACACGGGATAGACGCTGAAATCGGGCGCATAGCTGCCCCCAGGGCGGTGATTGCCCGACAGGCCTATGCCGCCGAAAGGCATCGCTCCACCAGCGCCGAAGGTCGTGCGGTTCCAATTGACGATCCCGGCGCGGATATTGGCCCAGAAGCGGTTGTAATTCTCCGGGCTTCCGCCGATCAGCGAGGCCGAGAGGCCGTAACGCGTGTTGTTTGCCTCGGCGATCGCCGCATCGAAATCCGCCACGCGCACCACCTGCAACAGCGGGCCGAACAGTTCGATATCAGGGCGCTCGGCCATGGCGGTCACATCGATAATGCCCGGTGTCACGAAGGGCATGCCATCATGCGGCTGGCGCATATGCGTGATCGCCTTGCCGCCATTGGAGAGCAAATAGAGGAAGCTTTCGGTCAGCGCGTCGGCGGTGTCGTTGTCGATTACCGGTCCCATGAAGGGCTGCGGCTTGTCGAGCGGGCCGCCGATCACCATGCGCTCGGTCAGTTTCCTGATCTCGGCCATGGCAGCGTCGTACATGCTGTCCTTGACGATCAGCCGCCGCGCGGACGTGCAGCGCTGACCTGCCATGCCAAAGGCCGATTGCACGATCAGCGCTGCGGCATCGCTCAGCTTGGGCGTGTCCCACAGCACGATCGGGTTGTTGCCACCCATTTCCAGCGCGACGATCTTGCCCGGATCGCTGGCCAGCATACGGTTGATCGCGATGCCGGTATTGGCCGAGCCGGTGAACAGCACGCCGTCGACATCCTGATGCGCGGCCAGCGCCTTGCCCTCGGCCGGACCGCCGACAAGCAATTGCACGATGTCGCGCGGGATGCCGGCGCGATACATGCAGGCAAGCAGCATTTCCCCGCTGGCCGGGGCTTTTTCGGAGGGTTTGAAAATCACGACATTGCCCGCGAGCAGCGCAGGCACGATCTGTCCGGCTGGCGTGGCGGCGGGGAAGTTGAACGGGCCGATCACCGCCACGACGCCATGCGGTTTGTGCCGGATCGCGGTCGCGCCCTTCAGATCGCCGCCATCCATGCGCTGCTGCCCGGCACGCTTGGCATGGGCGGTGATTGCGGTTTCGACAAAAGCCATGACGCCTTCGACCTCGTCCTGCGCTTCCCACAAGGGCTTGCCGGTCTCGCGGGCGATCAGTTCGGCCAGTTCGTGCTGTACGGAAAGCACTTCGTTGACGAAGCGGCGCAACAATTCGGTGCGCTTCGCCAGTGGCTCGGACGCCCAGAGGGACCAGGCCTTGCGCGCCAAAGCGCAGGCAGCGTCGACGTCGCCGACCTTGCCGCGCCACAATACGATGCCAGTAGCGGGCTCTATCGAGACGAGCTGCCCGTCCGTGTCCACATCTGCTGCCGGTGATGGCAAACTGCCTGTCCCCCCACGATAATTAGTCTGTCCTAGCCGCTAGGACCCGGCTTGACCATCGCCATGACCGGCTGGCGCGGGGACTGTCCCCAGCGCCTGCCCCATGCGCCGGATGGCTGCGACCTTGTTGTCCAGCATCGTCCAGTCGTCTCGCTCGTCAATCGCGGCCCAGATCGCCTCGACCTCGTCGATCAGCATGGACTGCCCCATGCCCTTGTCGCCGTCCTCGTCCCAACAGGGATGACTACGGGGCAGCGGGTCGTATCCTGCCAGCGCCTCGGCCAGATCGCCCGTCGCGTTGCGGCCACCATGGTGCTGGTGAAATAAGGCGTCCGAACCCTGTTTCTGGTCGCGCATCTGCCGCTCGGCGGCGGCGATCAGCGCGGTGTCGGCCTCTGGCCCGCAACCTGTGACGCCAAGCCGCCAGCAGAACCGCCGCTGCATGTTCTCTGCATAGAGCTCGGGATAGCGGCGTAGCGCGGCGATCAGCGGCTCGGCCTCGGCCAGTGGGCGTAGCGCGATGGCGAGCTGGCCGAGGTTCCAGTTGATCGCCTCTGGCTGCCGCCCGAAGGCATAGAGGCCGGTCTGGTCGAAATAGGCCGCGGTAAAGCCCGGATCCCATTGCGGGGCGAAGCGCCATGGCCCGTAATCGAAGCTCTCGCCGGTAATGTTCATATTGTCGGTGTTGAGCACGCCATGGACGAAGCCTGCGACCATATAGCTGGCGGCGAGGTCGGCGAGCCGCTCGACCGCGTGATGGAGGAGCCGCACGGCAGGCTCGTCGCGCCCCGGTGCGTTTTCGGGCGGTGGAGGACCGGGAAACTGCGTCAGGCAATAATCGACCAGCGCGGCGAGGTGATCGGCTTCCTGCAGCGCCATCAGCCGCTGAAATGTGCCGATGCGGATATGCGAATGGCTGAGGCGCACCAGCACGGCGGAGCGGGTCGGCGAGGGCTCGTCATTGCGCTCCAGCGCCTCGCCCGTCTCGATCACCGAGAAGGTCTTGGAAGTATAGACACCCAGCGCCTCGAGCATTTCGGTGGCGAGGATTTCACGCACCGCGCCCTTCAGCGTCAGCCGCCCGTCGCCGAATCGGCTGTAGGGCGTCTGTCCGCTGCCCTTGGTGCCGAGGTCCAGCAGGCGGCCATCCGCATCGCGCATCTGCGCGAACAGGAAACCGCGCCCGTCACCGATCTCGGGATTGTAATTGCGGAACTGGTGCCCGTGATAGCGCAACGCCAGCGGCTCGGTCAGGTTGCCGGGCAGCGGTCGAAACCGTCCGAAATGCGCGGTCCATTGCTCGGCGCTCAGGTCGGCAAGGCCTATTGTCGCGTCCCAGCGACTGTTGCGAAAGCGCAGGATCGTGCGCGGAAAGTCCGCCGCCGCGACCGGATCGGCCAGCCAGTCGGACAGTTCCAGGATCCGGGGATCGGGGCGCCATGGCGCTGCTTGCGGTTCACCGCGCATCTGCCATTAGTGGCGCGCGATTCCCTCCGGCGCAAGGTGCCGGACTATTACAATGGCAGGTGCAGATGGCGGCGGACAGGGCGGATGCGGGTTACGAGCCGGGCAGCTGGGAGAGCGCGGACGGCCTCACCCTGCGCTATCGCGACTATCCGGCGCGCCCCGATGCCCCGGCGGGACGCCCACCGATCCTGTGCATTCCCGGCCTGACGCGCAATGCGCGCGACTTCGCGCCGGTGGTGGACAGTTTCGCGGGCGAGTGGCGGGTGATTTGCCCTGACCTGCGGGGACGCGGGGCAAGCGATTATGCCAAGGATACAGCGACCTACAAACCGATCCAGTATGTCGAGGATCTTACCCTGCTGATCGATCAGCTTGGCCTGACCCGGGTGGTGGCCTTCGGCACCTCGCTGGGCGGGATCGTGGCCATGTTGCTGGCGGCACGGCGTCCGGGCCTGCTGGCCGGCGCATTGCTCAACGATATCGGGCCGGTGATCGAGACGGAGGGGCTAGAGCGGATTGGCGATTCTGTCGGGCATGGTGGCAGCTATCCCACGTGGATGCATGCTGCCCGCGCGCTGGCCGAGCAGTCGGGTACGGCCTATCCCGATTACGCGATCTCCGACTGGCTGCGGCTCGCCAAGCGGCTGATGTGCGTGGGGCAGAGCGGGCGCATCGTGCTCGACTATGACATGAAGATCGCCGAACCCTTCGCGGAGCAGGGCAATCAAAAAGCGAACGACCTGTGGTCCGTGTTCCGGGCGCTGTCGGGCTGCCCCTCGCTGGCGATCCGGGGCGCGCTGTCGGACATCCTCTCCGCGGCCACGCTGGCCGAGATGGACCGGCAATTGCCCGGGATGGAGGTCGTCACGATCCCGCGCATCGGCCATGTGCCGACGCTGGAGGAACCGCCCGCGCAGGAGGCAATCGCACGGCTGCTCGCGCGGGTGCAATGAGCAAGGGGAGCGCTGCCAGGGTGCTGCACCTGCTGGCGGGATTCGATCCCGGTGCGGAAAGTGCGCGCGCCATTGCGGCGATCAACGCGCTGGGCAAGCAGGTCAGCCATGCCGTGGTTTCGGAGGACCGGGCGGCGCGCGGTGCGACGGGACAGATCTTGAAGGGCATCGCGCTGACATGGCCGAAATTCCCCTCGCTCGAGGGCAAGCCATGGCCCGGACGGCTCAAGGGGCTGGCGGCGGCGATGGCCGGATACGACCTCATCTGCACCTATGGCTGGGGCGCGGTCGATGCGGCGATGGCGCATACTTTGTTCGCCGATGTCTTCAAACTCGCCCCGCTCGTCCATCACGAGTTCGACCCTGATCCGCAGGAACTGGCGAGTGGCGGCTCGTTCAGCCGCAGGGCCTATCGCAAGATTGCCTTCGGGCGCAGCGCGGCGATCATTGTCGCCTCGCCCGAGGCGGAGCGCATGGCGCTTGAAATCTGGCAGCAACCGCGCACCCGCGTCCGGTTGATTCCCGAAGGCGTCGATACACGCGCTTATGCCGCCACTCCGCCGCGCGACGTGCTGCCCAGCTTTATCAAGCGCAAGGGCGAGGGCTGGATCGGTACGCTGGCCGATGGCGTCGATGCCAAAGGGCTCGTGACGCTGGTCAGCGTGCTGGATCAGTTACCGGATGAATGGCAGGTCGTGGTGCTGGGCGCAGCGGACGATACGTTGCGCGAGGTCGCGCTGACGCAGGCCGAGGAGCTGGAGGTCGATCACCGGCTGCATTTCACCGGGCCAACCGACGTCAGCGCGGTGATCGGCCTGTGCGATATTCTCGCCCTGTCGCGGCCACCCGCAGAGCTTGCCACGACAATCGCCGGAGCGATGGCGGCGAGCGTACCGCTGGTCATGCCGCATGGTGTTTCAGGATGGGGTGCGGCCCTTGCCATGCCCGCCAGCGATAATGGGCCGTTCCTGTTCGACGCTGCCAAGCCGAATGCGATGGCTGCCGCTGTCCTGGGGCTGGCCCAGGATCCGCGCAGCTGCAATCGGGTGGGCAAGGCCAATCGCGACAAGGCGCGCGAACAATTCGACGCGGTCAAGCTGCTTGCTCGCCAGCTGGCGCTCTATCGCTCGCTGCTCGGCGGCAAGCCCGCTGCATCGGCGGCAGAGGAGGCTTAATCGGCCATTCACGCGTTCCCCGGCAGCGTCAGGCTCGGTTTGCCGCGAGCCATAGGGTGTGCATGGGGCGATCAAGCAATTGCAAAGGCCGCTTCATCCGCTAAACAGCGCGGCCTGACCATCTCATCCGTATATCCAGAAGCAGGACCTTTCCCATTTCCTCCAATCCTCCTCCCAGCACCGCCGTAGACAAGGTCGCTCAGCGTCAGCAAGCCGAGCAGGACGTGCTCATGCGGGAGGTCGACGAGGCCGTCCGGCAGGACCAGTTCGGCGATATCATGCGCCGTTATGGCGTGCTGATCGGCGCGGTCGTGGTGCTGGGCCTGGGCGCGTTCGGCGGGTATCTGTTCTGGCAGAACCAGCAGGAAAGCGAGCTGGAAAGCTATTCGGAACAGCTGGTGCAGGCGTTTGATGAGCTCGAGGCCGGGAATTTCGACACCGCCGACAGCGAATTGGCCGCGATCGCCGCCAATGGTGGGCCGGGTGCGGCCAGCGCGGCGCGCATGGCGCAGGCGGGCATCGCACTCAATGCCGGGCGCGACGAGGATGCGGTGGCACTCTATGACACGGTGGCGGCGGATGAAGCGGCACCACCGGCGCTGCGCGACCTCGCAAAAATCCGTTCGGTCGCTGTGCAGTTCGACGATCTCGACCCGCAGGTGGTGATCGACCGGATCGGGCCGCTGGCGCAGGCGGACAATGCGTGGTTCGGCAGCGCGGGCGAGCTGGTCGCCATGGCCTATCTCGAGCAGGGGCGCGAGGAACAGGCGGGCCCCTTGCTGGTCGAAATCTCCAAGAACGAAGACGTGCCCGAAAGCCTGCGCGCACGCACGCGCCAGCTGGCGGGTTTCCTCGGCTATGACGCGATCGAGGATGTCGAGGAAATGATGGCTGAAATTGCCGAAGGCCGCGCTGCCAATGCAGCCGCAGCGGCACAACAATAACGGACTGGATGAAGATGAAAGCGCAGCGGATGAACCGGGCCTGCAGAATTGCACTGACCACCACGCTTGCCAGCGTGGCCACTCTTGCGCTGGCCGCCTGTGGCGGTGGCGGCGACGATCGTCCGACCCCGTCCGTGGGCAACCGGACGCCGATCCTGTCGCGCCTCGCGACCGAGATCGTACCCGATCCCAGCCTTGCCGTAGTGCCGGTCACCTTGCCCGCGCCGGTCGCCAATGCCGATTGGACGCAGGCCGGCGGCAATGCCGCCAAGGCACCCGGCCACGTCATGCTCTCGGCCAGTCCCGCGCGCGCCTGGACCGCGCAGATCGCCGGGACCACCAAGACGCGGCGCCTTGCCGCCGCCCCGGTCATCGCCGGCGGCTCGCTCTACGTCGTCGATACGAGTGGTGTGGTCCATGCGTTCGATGCCGCTACCGGTACGTCGCGCTGGTCGCACAAGATCGAGACTTCTGGCGATTTGCGCGATTCCACCTTCGGCGGCGGCGCCAGCTTTGCCAATGGCCGGGTATTCGCCACCAGCGGTACCGGTGATGTCGTTGCGCTCGACGCTGCCAACGGCTCGGTCCTGTGGCGCAAGAAGCCGGCCGGGCCGTTGCGCGGCTCGCCGACAGTGGCCTTCAACTCGGTCTTCGTGATGACGCAGGACAACCAGATCCACGCGCTGAACGAAGAGACGGGCGAGCCGATCTGGCAGGACGTTGCCGCCTCGGGCCAGTCTGGCGTGTTCGGCGTCGCTGCGCCCGCCGCCGGGCAGGGCAGCGTGATCGCCGGTTATTCGAGCGGCGAACTGGTTGCCTATCGTTACGAGAATGGCCGCAATTTGTGGTCCGACGCGCTGTCGCGCACCTCGATCTCGACTGCGGTCGGCGCGTTGACCGACGTCGATGCCGATCCGATCATTGAGAACGGCCGCGTCTATGCGCTGGGGCAGGGTGGGCGCATGGCCGCCTATCAGCTGACCACCGGCCAGCGCATCTGGGATCTGACGATTGCCGGGATTTCGACACCGGCTATCGCCGGGAGCTGGCTGTTCACGCTGACCGACGATGCCAAGATGCTCGCCATCGCCAAGGATACGGGGCGCATCCGCTGGGTGACGCAGCTGGAGCAGTGGCGCGATCCCAAGGACCGCGAGGGGCCGATTTTCTGGACCGGTCCGGTGCTGGCCTCGAACCGTCTGTGGGTCGCCAGTTCGCGCGGCGTGGTCCGCTCGATCGATGCGACGACGGGCGTCGCCTCTGCCTTTACCGAACTGAACGATGGTGTTTCGGTGCCGCCGGTCGTGGCGGGCGGGATGCTGTATATTCTCGATGATGGCGGGCGCATCACCGCCTGGAAGTAGGATGCCATTTGGCCCTGACGGCCTGTAAATGGCGTTGTTGCGCGCTTCCGGTGCTCACGACCATCAAAGGTCGCTGCGCTCCGGGCCACGCAACTCCACCATTCTCGTCACGTCATCATCCAAATGTCGAAACATCCTCAGGATCGACAAGGATCGAGCGCTACTTCACGCATTTCCGACGACGTAACAGGCCGCTGCCATCAGCAGCCCGGCAAAGCGGTTCGAGCGGAACCGCGCGAGTGCATTGTCGCTATCGCCGGGCTCCAGCGTGAAGGCCTGCCACATCAGGTGCGCGCCCGCCGGAACCAGCGCCAGCAGCGCCAGCCAGTCCTCGCGCAGCAGCAGGAAGGCCAGACCCCACAGTGTCAGCGCGAGGCAGTAGCAGGCGATGACGCCGGCCTGGACGTTCTCGCCGAGCCTGAGCGCGCTCGACCTGATCCCCGCGATGGCGTCGTCCTCGCGGTCCTGCAACGCGTAGATCGTGTCATAGCCCACGCACCAGAACAGCGCGCCCGCATAGAGCGCCATCATCGCCCCGAGATGGTCGGCGCGCAGTGCGACCCAGCCGACCGGCGCGCCCCAGGTGAACACCAGCCCCAGCCATACCTGCGGCCACCAGGTGATCCGCTTCATGAAGGGATAGGCTGCAACGAGGGCAAGGCTCGCCAGCGCTACCAGCTGCGCCTGCCAGCGTAGTTGCAGCAGCACGACTAGCCCGATCAGGCACAGCACGACCAGCCAGACCCACGCTGCGCGCGGGCTGACCCTGCCGCTTGCGACCGGGCGGCTGGCGGTGCGCTCAACCTGCCGGTCGAGATCGGCATCGACGATATCGTTATAGACGCAGCCCGCGCCGCGCATCGCGATCGCGCCGAGCAGGAACCAGCCCACCAGCGCGACCTGCCAGCCGCCGCCAGCGAGCCACAGCCCCCAGACACACGGCCAGAACAGCAGCCACCAGCCGATCGGACGGTCGAAGCGCGCCAGCAGCGCAAGATCACGCGGAAATTGCGGCAGCAGGGCGACCACCCGCGCCGCAAAGCTCTTGTGCTCGCTGTCGGGCGTGAGTTCGGCTTGCGTCATCGCTTGCGCTCTAGCTGCGCTGCTGGCTAGGTCCAAGCCATGTCGGACAACCATCGCCCCAAAACCCCCGCCTGGCCACCGCGCAGCGCGCCGCGCCTGTTCGTCGGGCAGACCATCGCGCAGGGCGAAGCGGTCCGGATCGAGGGCAATCAGGCGCATTATCTCGCCCGCGTCATGCGCGTGGGCGAGGGCGACATCGTGATCCTGTGCGACGATGTAACCGGCGAGTGGGCGACGAAGGTCATAGCGGCGGGCAAGCGCGACGTAGTGCTGGAGCCGATCGAATTGCTGCGTATGCGCGAGGATGTGCCCGATCTGTGGCTGTGTCCGGCGCTGCTCAAGAAGGATCGCTTTGACCTCGTGCTCGAAAAGGCGACCGAACTGGGCGCAGGCCGGATCCGTCCGGTTTTGACCACCCGCTGCGTTGCTGACAAACTTAATCCCGAGCGCGCGCTCTCGGTCGTCACCGAGGCGGCGGAGCAATGCGCGCGCACCGCTCTCCCCGCACTCGATGCGCCGGTAAAGCTGGACGCGCTGCTGGCCGACTGGCCTCAGGGCCGCGCGCTGTTCTTCGCCGACGAGCTGGGCGGCGAAGCTCCCGCCGCCGCCTTTGCGCGGCACGCAGGCCCCGCTGCGCTGCTGATCGGGCCAGAGGGAGGCTTCACCGAAGCCGAGCGTGCCGCGATCCGTGCCCACCCGCAGGCGCACGCGATCAGCCTCGGTCCGCGCATCCTGCGCGGCGAGACGGCGGCGATAACGGCGCTTTCGCTGTGGATGGCGATAGCTGGGGACTGGCCGCGGGCCTGATCACTTTCGGGCTGGCGTGTCTGCGTTTCAGCGCCTAACGGACGCCACCATGAGCACGCGCAAGGCCTCGACCGGCGACGAACCGCGGATTACCTCGCGTGACGAACTCGTTGCGCCGATGGCCAAGGGCGAAAAGCCGCCCGAGCGCTGGCGCATCGGGACCGAGCACGAAAAGCTCGTTTACAAGCTCTCCGACCATCGTGCGCCCAGCTATGACGAGCCTTGCGGCATCCGCGACATCCTGATGGCCATGCGTCAGTTCGGGTGGGAACCGGTGGAGGAGGCCGGGAAGGTTATCGCCATGGCAGGCGAGGACGGCACGATCAGCCTCGAACCGGCCGGTCAGCTCGAACTCTCAGGCGCAGCGCTGGAAAACCTGCACCAGACCTGCAACGAAACCGGGCGGCACCTGCAACAGGTCAAGGCGATCGGTAGCGAATGCGGGGTCGGCTTTCTTGGGCTGGGCATGTGGCCCGACAAGACCCGTACCGAACTGCCGGTAATGCCCAAGGGCCGCTACGAGATCATGATGCGGCATATGCCGCGCGTCGGCAATCTCGGCCTCGACATGATGCTGCGGACCTGCACGATCCAGGTCAATCTCGACTATTCGAGCGAATCGGACATGGTGAAGAAGTTCCGCACCTCGCTGGCGCTGCAGCCGCTCGCGACCGCGCTGTTTGCCAATTCGCCCTTCACCGAAGGCAAGCCCAATGGCTATCTCTCCTTCCGCGGCCATATCTGGTCGGACACCGACCCGGCGCGTACCGGCATGCTGCCCTTCGTGTTCGAGGAGGGCTTCGGCTACGAACGATATGTCGATTACATGCTCGATGTGCCGATGTATTTCGTCTTCCGCGACGGGAAATATATCGACGCAGCGGGGCAAAGCTTCCGCGACTTCCTGAAGGGTGAATTGCCCGCACTGCCCGGCGAACTGCCGACGCCGAGCGACTGGCAGGATCACCTCTCGACCGCCTTTCCCGAGGTGCGGCTCAAGAGCTTCCTCGAAATGCGTGGCGCCGATGGCGGGCCGTGGAACCAGCTTTGCGCGCTGCCGGCCTTCTGGGTGGGTTTGCTCTATGACCAGAGCGCGCTCGACGCCGCCTGGGATCTGGTGAAGGACTGGACCGCGGACGAGCGTGACGCCATGCGCCTGGGCGCGGCGAAGACCGCGCTGAAAACCCCGTTCCGCAATACGACCCTGCAAGAGATCGCGAAACAGGCGCTCGCCATCTCCCGCGCCGGCCTGAAAGCGCGCCAGCGCCTGAACGCCCATGGCGAGAACGAGGCCCTGTTCCTGGATGATCTCGACGAGATCGCCAAGACGGGCGTCAGCCCCGCCGAACGCCTGCTCGAGCGCTATCACACCGCCTGGGGTGAAAGCGTAGAGCCGATCTTTGACGAGGCGGCGTATTAGGGGGCGTTGAATCCCCGGCCAAGCG
>DDNW01000165.1:0-135 GCA_002341345.1 Erythrobacter sp. UBA2510 | reverse complement strand
GACGCGCAGCGATCCGGGATCTGGCGGAACCGCTTTGTTCTGATTGCAGAGACGCTGTCAGCAGATCCCGGCTCAGGGCCGGGATGACGCTCTTCTGTGTCCGTTCCCTCAACCTGTCATTCACCGGTTTATCCG
>DDNW01000076.1:30406-35017 GCA_002341345.1 Erythrobacter sp. UBA2510 | reverse complement strand
GCGGAGGAGAACCAGGTGTCGAGGACGTCGGGATCGCGTTGAAGCCTGATGCCAAGGCCTTCACTGCTCAGCAGCCAGCTTTCTGGCAATTCGTCTATATCTACCTTGATCTCGCGACCCCCGTAGTCAACGCTCGCGTAGTATTCTCTCGCGAGAGAAAGAGCTTCATCTGGCGTTGCCGCTACGAATGCCTTTTCCGGCAACGTTCCGTCAAAGTTCTCTAAGCTCTCCTTACTTGGCCCATACCAAGCCGGTATCCTATGCCCCCACCATAGCTGGCGCGACACGCACCACGGTTGGATGTTCTCCATCCAGTTGAAGAAGGTCTTTTCCCATGTCTTGGGGACGATCTCGATGCGGCCGTCGCGGACCGCCTGCATCGGTGCGACGGCGAGCCTTTCGGCGTCGACATACCATTGGTCGGTCAGCCAAGGCTCGATCACCACGCCGCCGCGATCGCCGAAGGGGGTGGCGATGGTGCGCGGCTCGGCATCGTGCTCGGTCTCGTTGCCTTCCTTGTCCTTGGAGATGTGCGGGATCAGGTGGCCACTCTCTTTCAGCAGTTCGACCACGCGGGCGCGGGCATCGAAACGGTCGAGGCCGAGCAACGCCTCGGGGATCAATCCGTCCGCGCACTGGCAAACTTTCGCCTCGGCATCGAGCATGTTGAGCATCTCGCCCGGCGCAATTCCGGCGCGCTTGCCCACCTCGAAGTCGTTGAAATCGTGCCCCGGCGTGATCTTCACTGCGCCCGAACCCAGCTCAGGGTCGGCATGTTCGTCCGCCACGATGGGCACGCGCCGCCCGGTGATCGGCAGCACGACATATTTGCCCACGACGCTCGCATAGCGCTCGTCAGACGGGTGCACGGCGACCGCCATGTCGGCCAGCATCGTCTCGGGCCGGGTGGTGGCGACCTCGATCCAGTCGCGCCCGTCCGCTAGCGTGACCCCGTCAGCCAACGGGTACCTAAAGTGCCAGAAGTGACCCTGAACCTCGCGCGTCTCGACCTCGAGGTCAGAGATCGCGGTCTTCAGCTTCGGGTCCCAGTTCACCAGCCGCTTGTCGCGGTAGATCAGGCCATCGTTGTAAAGGTCGACAAAGGTCTTGAGTACCGCCTTGGTAAAATGCGGGTCCATCGTGAACTGCTCGCGCGACCAGTCCATCGAACAGCCGAGCCGCCGAAGCTGGCGGGTGATCTGCCCGCCGCTTTCCTCTTTCCACTTCCACACGAGGTCGACAAAGTCCTCGCGCGAATAATTGGTGCGCTTGTCCTGCTTGGCCTCCAGCTGGCGTTCGACCACCATCTGCGTGGCAATGCCCGCGTGGTCGGTGCCGACCACCCACAGTGCATCCTTGCCGCGCAGCCGCTCGTACCGGATCACCACGTCCTGCAGCGTGTTGTCGAGCGCGTGGCCGATATGCAGGCTGCCGGTGACATTGGGCGGCGGGTTGACGATGGTGAAGGGCGCGGCGTCAGGCCGCTCGGGCCGGAAGAGATTATTCTGTTCCCAATGGGCGTACCACTTCGCCTCTATCGCGGCGGGGTCGAAAGTCTTGTCGAGTTCGGTAGTCATCTGTGTTCGCTAATGCTCAGTTGCGGCTCCGGCCCGCTCCCTCTCCCAGCCGCCCGATAGCCTTGGGGTACCATATCGGGTGGCTGGGAGAGGGAGCGGGTTGGCGCCGTCCAAATTTCAATCAGCGCCTCTGCCAGCCCTTGCGGTCGGGGGCAATCGCCTTTGCGCCGAAGCCTTGGCCTTGCCGCGCGCGGCTTTTCCCCGCATAGCCGCGCCCGATATGGGCGAAGTGCCGGTCTATAACATTGAGGGAGAAGGCGGCCGCATCCGCGTGGTGATCGCCGGGCCGCTGCTCGTCTCGACCATTGCCGCGCTCGATCGCGACCTTCGTGACTATGAATCCGAAGTGCACGAGGTCGACATCTCGGCTGCCTGGCCGATGGACACGGTGGGCGCCTGGGTCGTCCATCGTTTTGCCGAGACGCGCTGCGCCGAGGTTATCGGTGCCAGCGAGGATGCGATGGTCCTGCTCGAGGCGGTGGCCGGGGCGGAAAGCAGCGCCGACATTGCCCCGCAGCGCCTGAAGATCCGTCTGCGCGTGCCCGAGCATGTCGGTGCCAAGGTTTACGAATTCGCCGCCGGGACCAAGCACCTGGTCGGCTTTCTCGGTTCGATCATTGTCGCACTGGGCAGTTCGCTGTTCCATTGGCGCCGCTTCCCCATTCGGGCACTCGTGCACCAGATGGAGCTGGTCGGCGTCACCTCGCTGCCCATCATCGGGCTGATGAGCTTCCTGATCGGTATCGTCATCGCGCAGCAGGGCGCCGTCCAGCTGGCGCAGTTCGGGGCGGAGACGCTGACCGTCAACCTGGTTGGCCGCATCACCTTGCGCGAGCTGGGCGTGCTGATGACCGCGATCATGGTCGCGGGCCGTTCTGGCAGCGCCTTTGCCGCGCAGATCGGCACCATGAAGCTGACCGAGGAAATCGATGCAATGCGCACGATCGGCGTTTCTCCGGCCGAAGTGCTGGTGGTGCCGCGTATCCTGGCCGCCGTGCTGATGATGCCGCTGCTCGGCTTCTTCGCGTCCTGCCTCGCGATCCTGGGCGGGGCGACGATAGCCGACCTGATGCTCGACATCCCGTTCCTGACCTTCCTCGCGCGGATTCAGGAAGTGGTGCCGCTTTACGATTTCTATGTCGGCATGGCCAAGGCGCCGGTTTTCGGCCTGATCGTGGCGCTGTCGGGCTGCTATCAGGGCATGCAGGTGAGCGGTAACGCCGAAGAGGTCGGCCTGAGGACCACGCGGGCGGTGGTGCAGGCGATCTTCATGGTGATCGTGCTGGACGCATTCTTCGCGGTGTTCTTTACCGAGATTGGCTGGGCATGAGCGAAGCCCTCGACACCTACGAGCCGGAGCGGGCGGTACCCGATTACGACGCCGAATACCCGATCCGCATCCGCGGCCTGACCAATGCGTTTGGCGATTTCGTGGTCCATGACCGGCTCGACCTCGACGTACGGCGCGGCGAAATTCTGGGCGTGGTCGGCGGTTCGGGCACGGGCAAATCGGTGCTGATGCGCGCGATCATCGGGCTGCAGATCCCGCGCGAGGGCTCGATCGAGGTCTTCGGGCGCAACATCACCAATGCCGAGCCGGACGAGGTAATCGGCGTGCGCAACCATTGGGGCGTGCTGTTCCAGGGCGGTGCGCTGTTCTCGACCCTGACCGTGGCCGAAAACGTGCAGGTCCCGCTCAAGCAATTCTATCCCGATCTGGATCAGGTGCTGCTCGACGAGATTGCCCGCTACAAGACCGTGCTGTCGGGGCTGCCGCCCGAAGCGGCGAGCAAGTACCCGTCCGAACTGTCGGGCGGGATGAAGAAGCGTGCCGGTCTGGCGCGGGCGCTGGCGCTCGACCCGCAATTGCTGTTCCTCGACGAGCCGACGGCGGGGCTCGACCCGATCGGCGCGGCCAAGTTCGACGAACTGACCCGCGACCTGACCGATACGCTGGGGCTGACCGTGTTCCTGATCACCCACGATCTCGATACGCTCTATGCGATCTGCGACCGTGTCGCGGTGCTGGCAGACAAGAAGGTGATCGCGGTCGGGACAATCCCCGAGCTGCTCGAAACCGATCACCCGTGGATTCAGGAATATTTCAACGGGCCGCGATCCAGGGCGGCGCAGGCATCGCGCGAGCGCAGCCGGGCAAAGGATGCGGATGTGGCGTCGGCCATGGACAAGACCGGCGATAGCGGGGCATAGGGCGAAGGTAATTTCATGGAAACACGCGCCAATCATGTCTGGGTAGGGGTCGTAACCCTCTTGTTGCTGGTGGCCACGGCGATCTTTTTCGTGTGGCTGGCGCGGCTCGGCAATTCCGACCGCAAGGAATACGACATCTTCTTCCAGCAATCGGTCGGGGGTCTCGCCAATGGCTCTTCGGTCGCCTTCGCCGGCGTGCCGGTGGGGCAGGTGAGCGAGATCCAGCTGTGGGACAAGGACCCGGAATATGTCCGCGTGCGGATCCGCGTGGGCAACGAGGTGCCGATCCTGGTCGGCACCACGGCGGCCATCTCGTTCAGCTTTACCGGTGTTTCGACCCTCAATCTTGAAGGCGCGCGCAAGGGCGCCCCGCCAATCACCTGCGAGACCACGGCCTGCCCCGAAGGGGTACCGGTGATCCCGCCCGCCGGCGGCGCGATCGACGAGATCCTGTCCTCGGCCCCGCTGCTGCTTGAGCGGCTGGCGACCCTGACCGACCGGCTGACCCGCGTGCTCGACGACGACAACCAGGAATCGATCTCTGGCATCCTGAAAAATACCGACGCGATCAGTGGCGAGCTGGCCGAAGCCGCTCCGGAGTTCAAGGCGACGATGCGCGAACTTCAGGCCACGCTGGCGCAATCGACCGAGACGCTGGCCGCCTTCGAGGGGACGCTGGAAGCGGCCAATGCGCTGATGGATCAGGAAGGGCAGCCGCTCGCGCAGGACCTGCGCGCTACGCTGACCTCGGCGCGCGCGGCGGCGGATTCGCTCAACGCTACGCTGAAGAATGTCGAGCCGCTGACCCAGCAGCTCAACCGCT
>DDNW01000076.1:24977-30275 GCA_002341345.1 Erythrobacter sp. UBA2510 | reverse complement strand
GCAGCTCAACCGCGAGACGCTGCCTGCGGCGAATGCGACGCTGCGCGACCTCAAGGCGACCAGCGAGAGCCTGCGCGCCATGACCGAGACGATCGAGAGCCAGGGCGCCGGGGCAATCGTCTCGGGCAGCAACCTGCCGGATTATGAGCCATGAGGAGAGGCAAGGCGATGTTGCACAACAAGAGCTGGGCTGTGGTCCCTGCCGCAGCACTCCTGCTGGCTGGTTGCGTCAGCTTTGGCGGGGCCGAACCGCCCGAGAAACTGCTGACGCTGACGCCTGCCGCGTCCTCGCCCGCCGGTGCCGTGACCGAAAGCGATCTGGCTCAGGCGCTGGCCGTGGCCGTGCCCGCGACCGGGCAGAAGCTGAACGTCATGCGCGTGCCGGTGCAGGTCGACGGCTCGTCCATTGCTTATCTGAAGGATGCGGTCTGGGTCGAAAAGCCCGCGCGTCTGTTCGCCAGTCTGCTGGCCGAGACGATCCGCGCCGGGAGCGACCGGCTGGTCGTGGGCGGGGGCGAGCTTGGCTATGCGGCCAGCACCCAGCTGGGCGGTGAGCTGGTCGAGATGGGCTATGATGCGCGCACCTCAAGCGCGACGGTGCGTTACGATGCGGTACTGCAATTGCCCGACGGGCGGGTGCTGAGCCGCCGCTTCGAAAGCAGCGTGGGCGGTATTCCCGCCGATGCGATTTCGGTCGGACCGGCGCTCAACAGCGCGGCGAATGCGGTGGCAGGTGAGGTCGCGGCGTGGGTCGCTGAAGCAACCGCCTGAATTGCTAGGAGCGGGCGAGCTCGACAAAGACCTGCGCGGTCGAAAATTCCTCGCCTTTTCGCGCGCGTCGCGCCTCCGCCTCTTCTTCGCGGCCCCACAGATCGGCCTGCCATTCCTCCTCCAGATTGGCATCGCGCCACAACAGCAGCGGATCGTTGATGAGCGCATCATTGGCGAGCAGCGCGACCGACAGCGAGGCGGCGAGCGAAGCCATGGCGGTCAGTCCGGCTAGCGTGAAATCGTCCATTCCTGCCAGATGTTCGCGCAGCCGTTCCAGCGTGGCGGGCGGCTGGGGCTTGTGCATGATCCCGCTGACCCGCTGAAACCTCACGCCCAGCTTGGTTTCTATGTGGCCCAGCAGCGGCTCCCACACTTCCTGCTGGCGGACGAAGAGCGGCTCTTCCGGGTCGGCGCGGTAGCAGAGCGTGTCCGTCTCCGCGAAGCCAAGCAATTTGGCGATCGCCTCCTCGCGCGCCGGGGCGATCATGTCGATGGCGAAGTCGACATGGTCGCGGAAGCGAAAGCGGCTCTTGTCGATCTCCTCACCCTGATCGGACCATTCAGCGGCAAGGGCATGGGCCAGCGCGCTGGAGGGGACCACCTGCGGACGCCCGCCTTGCGTCTTGATCGCCCGCCCATCGAGCGTGACCTGCCAGCCGCCATCGACCTCGGCGACCTCGACGGACTTGTAAAAGCGTTTCATCGCCGCCCGTCATGCCCCCGTTCGGTATCTGGGTCTGATCCGGGCAGCGGGTCGCCGCCGCGATCGGCATTGCGCCACATGCGTGATAGGATTTGCGGGGTCACGAAAGTCTCGAACAGGCCGAGGGCGATCATGATGTAGGCGACAATCGGGGGAAGGTCGATCAGGCCCTGCAGCAGCGCGATGCCGAAGATTACCATCAGCACCCCGCCGATACGCATCGCATTGATGACCAGATAGCGCTGGCGCCACGTCGCCTCTGTCGGCCTGGCAGGGCTCGGTTGGTGCTTTTCAGGAGGCCTACTGGTCATGGTTCATCTCCCGCAACAGGTTCAGCAATTCTGCGGCGTCGCTGGCCACGGCCATCGCTCCGGCAGCGAGCAACTCCTCCGCCTCGTGATAACCCCAGGCTACGCCCAGCGCCGCGACCCCGCCAGCGCGCGCCATTTCCATGTCGTACATCGTGTCGCCGATCACCACTGCCAGTTCGGGGGCGACCAGCGTGTCTGCCAGACAGGCATCGAGCATCGAGGGATCGGGCTTGCTGGGATGACGGTCGGCGGTCTGAAGGCTGGAGAACAGCGCATACAGGCCGTTCGCCTCGAGCGTAGAGGCAAGGCCGCGATCCGACTTACCCGTGGCGACGGCGAGCGCCCAGCCATCCGCATGGAGCGTGCGCACAAGGTCGGCCATGCCCGGAAACAGGGGTTCGTGCAGGCTGCCGTCGGCGCGCGCGGCGCGGAAAGACTGCTTGTAATTCTCGACCAGCTGCCCTTGCGTCTCGGCGCTCTGTTCGGGTGCGAGATGGCGCATCGCCTGTGGCAGGCTGAGTCCCACTATCCGGCGCACCAGATGCAGGTCGGGCGCGGGCAGGTCCGCTGCGGCAAAGGCGGCGACCATCGCATTGCAGACCGCCGCCTGCCCGTCGGACAGCGTACCGTCGCAATCGAATATGGCGAGCCGTCCGGTCATGCCCTGAACCTTACTGGCCCACAGTCCGCATCAGCTGGGCGAGCGTTTCGGAGCCTTCCTCGCCCAGCGCATCGGCGACGCGTTCGCGGTCTTCCTGCGATATGTTCTGCGACAGTTTGAGCGTGAGCCGCCACTGCCGGACCTCCATCTCGAAGCCGGTGATCCGGCCGAACATCTCGGCGAAATCGGTCGGCGACATGTCGGCGGGCATCCATTGATTGGAGCCGCCCAGCCGGCTCTCATTGCGCTTGGCCAGCGCGCCGAGCAGGTCGGCCAGTCCCTCGGGCGCCATGGTCCGCACGCGACCGTCCAGCTCCAGCGCGACATAATTCCAGGTCGGTGCCTTGCCCGCATGCTCGTACCAGCGCGGGCTGACATAGGCATGCGGCCCGTTGACCAGCAGCAGCGGCTCGGCCCCGTCGAGATGCTGGGTCAGGGCGTTGTCATTGGAAAGATGAAACTGGACCGCGCCATCGCGCGTGGAATGAAACGGCGTATGCGCGACGCACGGCCCATCGGGCGTGGTCAAATAGACCATGCCGAAGCCGATTTCGTGCAGCAGCGCCTCGCACAGCGCGCGATTGTCGGAATGAAATACTTCGTTGGGATGCATTAACGCTTCTTTCTGGCGGCTGCGCCCGTGGATTTACCTTTTGGCTTGCCACCCGGCTTTCCGCCTGTCCTGGCGCTGGGCTTGCCGGTAGGCTTGCCGGTGGGCTTGCCGCTCTTGGCCGGGGCAGGGCCGCGCGATCGGCGTTCGCCCCGGCGGGCCTTGCGGTATTGCTTGGCATGGGCCTTGGCCGCCTGTTTCTTTTCTGCGGAGCTGCGTTCGGGCGGGGAGGTCGCGATCGGGCTCGCATCGCTGAGACCTTCGTCGAAACCGAGGCTGTCCATGCTGGCGGCGAAATGTTCGGGCAGCGGCGCTACCGCGTCGATATGGCCGCCCCCCGGCTCGTCGATGATCAGGCGGCGCGCATGCAGATGCATCTTGCGGCTGATCGTGCCGGTCAGGAACGCCTCGGGCCCGCCATATTTGCCGTCGCCCACGATCGGGTGTCCGATGGCGGCCATATGCGCACGTAGCTGGTGCGTGCGGCCCGTTAGCGGTTGCAGCTCGACCCAGGCGGCTCGCGTTCCGGCCTTCTCGACCACGCGATAGAGTGTCTTGGCGGGCTGGCCGCCCTCCAAATCGACATGCATCTTCTCGCCACCGGTCCCCGGTTGCTTGGCGAGTGGCGCGTCGACAGTGCCTTCCTTGATGTCGGGCACGCCGACGACCAGTGCCCAGTAGATCTTCTTGGCCGAGCGGCCCGAAAAACGCCTTGAGAAAAAGGCCGCACTGCCCGGTGTGCGTGCGACCAGCAGGACGCCGGAGGTATCCTTGTCGAGCCGGTGGACAAGGCGCGGGCGCGGCTCGTCCTCGTTCGCATAGGCGTCAAGCAGGCCGTCGACATGGCGGGTGGTCTTGGTGCCGCCCTGCGTCGCGAGACCGGGGGGCTTGTTGAGGACGAGCGCGGCATTGGTTCGCTCGATCAGCATCGCCTCGGCCTCGGCCTCGTCATCGGCGGTCAGTTCGCGCCGCTTGCGTTCGGCATTGGGGCGCGCCTCGCCACCGGGGGGCACGCGCAGCACCTGCCCGGCCTCGAGGCGGTCTTCCGGTTTCGCACGGCTACCGTCGACGCGAATCTGCCCGGTCCGCGCCCAGCGGCTGATCGTGGCAAAGCCGATCTGCGGGAGGTGCCGCTTGAACCAGCGGTCAAGGCGCACACCATCGTCGTCGGGGGCGACGGTAAACTGGCGGACTTCGCCACTGGCGCCCGTCTTGCTGTTTGGTGCCTTGCTCATCCCTGCAGTCGCATGATGATAAGGCCGATGTAGAGTGCCGACAGGCCCGCCAGCAGCGAGATCGCTGCGTAGAGGAAGGCGTAGCTGGTCTGGCCGCGCTCGGTCAGCAGCATCAGCTCGAGGCTGAAGGCGCTGAAAGTCGTGAAACCGCCAAGCAGGCCCACGCCCACGGCGAGCCGCACCTGTTCGCCACCCTGGCCGTGCCGCGCGAGGTATCCGGCAAGCAGGCCCATGGCGAGGCTGCCCAGTACATTCGCGGTGAGCGTCGCCCAGGGAAAGGTCATCACCGCCTTCACGCCCAGCACATGGGTAAGGAAGCGGCCAAGCTGATAGCGCATCAGCGCGCCCACGCCGCCACCGACGGCGACGAGCAGCGAAGCATAGAGTTGCGGGGGTCCTTGCATCCGGGTCGCCATATACACCTGACGGCGCAGGCGAAAGCCATTAGCGAAAGCTTGCCGCAGATGCCTTGTGGCGCTTGCCTTGGCGGCGCTTTTCGCCTATCGCGCGACCCAATGGGCCGGTCCTTATGTGGATTCGGCACGCTTTTCATTGGCAGGCAGGAAGGCGTCACCCGCGCCGAATATGCGCGGGGTCGGCAGCTTTTTTGCCGCAAAGACAGATAGATAAGGTGGCTTAGGTTTATGCAGATCATCGTCCGCGATAACAATGTCGAACAGGCCCTGCGCGCGCTCAAGAAGAAGCTGCAGCGCGAGGGCGTCTATCGCGAAATGAAGCTGCGCCGCCATTACGAGAAGCCGAGCGAGAAGCGCGCCCGCGAAAAGGCCGCTGCCGTGCGTCGCGCCCGCAAGCTGGAGCGTAAGCGCGCCGAGCGCGACGGCGTTCGCTAAGCTTGAACCTTCCGCACCGTTAAGCCAAAGGGGCGTGGGCCGGTAAGTCCCGCGCCCTTTTTGTTGGTCCGCCCGCGCACAGCCCGTTTGGGGCACCGCGCGCACAGCAAGTACAGGAACGATCATGGCCGAAGTCACCCGCGTGCCCCTGCAACC